>DASWTM010000198.1:0-76623 GCA_036402115.1 Chryseosolibacter sp. | reverse complement strand
TTCAAAATCGGGTTCTTGTCTGCGAGGTAATCAAATTTGTCGCGGTTGGTGTAGATTATTTTTTTGTCATCACTTTGCGTGAGTACACCTGTCACCTGGATATTACTGTTTCGTAATTTCTCGCGAAGGAACCCTGCAAGTTCAACTTTGATATTGTCGAGCATGGTCTCGTGCACAGGGCTGAGCAACGTGACCACTATCTGTTTATCGTTGAGCTGATAGGGCTGCGAGAGCATCTGATACTCTGCCTGATATTTCTTGCGTTGTTCTGCAAATTGATTCCACGCATCCCGAAGCTGTTGCTCCGTGAACGGTTCGTTCATCACTTTTTCTGCAGCAGCTGCCTTCTCCGATGTTTTCGGGTCAGTCTTTAATAAATCCGTAAGCTTCACCGTCTTCGGAATACCTCTTGACTTCTGCGGTTCCGTGTTAGAGGCGTGAGATGGGGGTGGAGGCTGGGGTGGCGCTACGATTGGTGCAGTCCGTTCTTCGGTGGGTGGAGGTGGTGTTGGTGGAGCCGAAACAGTTCCCCTGGACGAGGAAACTTCTTCGTCAGACGTTACACTAATTTTTTTTTTAAACCTGCCAGTGCGGGGTCAGCAAGTGCGCCATTCTGAACGCTTAACACGTGACCAACGTGTGCCATCTTCATGAGGGCAAGCTCCGCAGACAAGCGCTGATTTTTGCTGCCCTTGTAATTGATATCGCACTGGTTGGCGATGTTCAGCCATGTGAGCAGCAACGAAGGAGGTGCGGATTGCGCCTGCTCCACATATTTTTTCTTTACGCTGTCTGGAACCTCCATCAGCATAACGGTGCGCGCATCCTGTGAAACCAACAGATTGCGCAAGTGCTCGCTCAGTCCAACAATAAAGTTGTGTCCATCAAATCCTTTCTTCAATACTTCATCAAAAAGCAACAACGGTTGCGTATGGTTTTGCGAGAGCAGCGAATCGATCACTTTGAAATAGTAATCGTAGTCGAGAATATGAAGATTTGAAAGTGTGTCTTTGAATGTAACGCCTTTCCCTGACGAGTACGTTACCATCAAGTCGAAGATGGACAATGCATCGCGCAAAGCACCATCCGCTTTTTGTGAGATCAGGTGAAGCGCTTCGTCTTCAGCAGGAATACCTTCGTGCTTCGCGATCTTCTTCAGATGGTTTGCGATGTCACTGATCTGAATCCTGTTAAAGTCGAAGATCTGGCAACGCGAGAGAATCGTAGGAATGACCTTGTGCTTCTCGGTTGTCGCCAAAATGAAAATGGCATATGATGGGGGCTCTTCCAGCGTTTTCAAAAATGCGTTGAATGCTGCATTCGAAAGCATGTGAACCTCGTCAATAATATAGACTTTGAATTTTCCGAACTGAGGAGGATAGCGAACCTGGTCGATTAGACTTCGGATGTCTTCCACCGAGTTGTTCGAGGCCGCATCGAGTTCAAAAATATTGAGCGCATTGTTTTCCGCTTTCTCCTCAAATCCATTGATCAGACGGGCTACAATTCTGGCGCATGTCGTTTTTCCAACACCGCGCGGTCCGCAAAACAGGAGAGCCTGTGCAAGCTTGTTGTTGTCAATCGCGTTTTTAAGCGTAGTCGTGATGTGCTCCTGACCCACAACCTCTTCAAAACCAGTAGGCCTGTATTTACGCGCTGATACAACGAAGTTTTCCATTCCGGTGGCAAGATATAAAAGTAGGCAGTAGGCAAAAAACAGTAGGCAAAAAAAACCAGTAATCTTTATAACTTTATGAATTACAGTGTCCGTGATGAAGAAGAGAGAGGAAAATGCTGCAGTTGAAAACCTACGGGAGGCTTCGCGAGTGATTGCCCCACTGAAAACCAAGACTCTTGAATCCGTTCAAGACTTGGCCGCGCAAAAAGCCCGTTCCGTGAATCCGTAGTCCTCAAGCAACCAAACAGAACTATTTTCCTCCTATCTTTGTATTTAATTTGCCAATTGCCTACTGCCAATTGCCAACTATTCAAAAAGGGGCCGACCGGTTTTGACAGGCTGTGTAATGACGTGTGGAAGCATGCAGGCTCATGGGATGAGAGCCTTGAAAGATAGTCCTACAACATACTTGGCGAAAATACTTACGCCATGGCTGCTTAATCTTACTAAGTGAGATTACTAGCTTAGGGTAGAGCTAAGAGCTCCCCGGCCATCATCGCTCAGTGCCTCCGTTTTACGGGCGCTGGTATAGCGGTGTCGTTCAGTAAAACCGCTCCGTGTGAGGTTACTAATCACGGCTAAGATCAGTGACTAAGGTGTAGTTTAGGTTGTTGATGACCTTGCTGCTCCCGACAATGAATATCAACTAAGCATGTAGAAAGCATCTCACTATCTTCTCTGGACCAGAGTTCGATTCTCTGCGGCTCCACAAGTAAAACCCTTCATTTATGAAGGGTTTTCTTTTTTTGTCGGAGTCGTGTCATCAACTCCGCTACACATTTTCCCCAACACACATGTTGAGCGGCAACTAAAACATATCATTGTTTGCATGGCATGGTCATTTAAAATTTATCGGTTCCACTAAAACATAACTTATGTTCTACCACGTAAAAGAATTACAATTCAATGCACGCGTGTCTGGTCCCGATCCACGCTTTGCAAACTTACTTCTGCAGCAGTTCGGTGGACCGAACGGAGAACTTAAAGCAGCGATGCAATATTTTGTACAAGCATTTGCTGCGAAGGAACCATACCCAGACAAGTATGATCTGCTCATGGACATTGCAACCGAAGAGTTCAGTCACCTTGAAATTGTCGGTGCAACCATTCAAATGTTGCTCGCTGGCGTTAATGGAAAACTTAAAGATGCCGCTGACGAAGCCGAGATCATGAAGATCATGGGTGGAAAAGCGTCTAAAGAAAACGTGATCCACGAGGCGATGTCAAACCCGCACTTCCTCATTGAAAGTGGTGGAGGACCGATACTAACCGATAGTCGCGGAATTCCGTGGCAGGGAACGTATGTAAATGCTAATGGTGATCTTAGTGTTGATTTACGCTCCAACATGGGCGCTGAGTCTCGCGCAAAAATCGTATACGAATATTTGATGAAGTTTACGGATGATCCGTATGTTAAAGAAACCCTTAAGTTCCTAATGACACGTGAGATTGCGCACTTCCAGATGTTCGATGCAGCATTGCAGACCATTCAGCCAAACTTCCCGCCAGGTGTTTTGCAAGGCGATCCAAAGCACAGCAATACCTATTTCAATATGTCTAACGGACAGGCTGTACGCGGACCTTGGAATGAAGGAGTAAGTCCGGAACTAGGTGAAGTCTGGCGCTACATCGATGATCCAATCAGCTACGTGTCACAAAGCGAAGGCCTCACGAACCAAACCATTGAAGGAACCAGACGCACGGAGGAGACGGTAGAAGAGCTTGACAAGGCATTAAGCTCAAAACGAAGCCAGGAAGTTATTTCATCGACACCAACAGGAGAAAACCAGTGGAGCACGTATTCAAGCGCGCCAGGTGGTAAAGCCGATCGCAGAGCAGGCGATTCATCGGAGTCGCGCTCTACACCAGGAGAGAGCAGTACGAAACAAAAATCAAGTAAGACAAGTGAGTGATATACACATGGTGGGTCAGGTAAAAATCGATTTTTATACTGACCCCCTTTGTTGCTGGAGCTGGGCTCTGGAACGCCATTGGAGAAAATTGCTGGAAACATTTCCGGAGGAGATCCGCTATGAGTATGTTCTCTGCGGAATGATTCCCGATTGGCAAACCTATAACGACCCAATGAACTCGGTGACGAAGCCAATGCAGATGGGACCTGTGTGGATGCATGCCAGTCAGGTAACGCAGGTGAAAATGAAGTACAGCATCTGGCATGATGACCCGCCATCCTCATCTTATCCGGCATCCATAGCGATTAAAACAGTTGCATTGCAATCAAAGGCAGCCGCGGATGATTATCTTTTTCAAACTCGGAAGTGCCTCATGGAAGAGGGAGTAAATATTTCGAAGCGTGATGTTTTGATGAGCATTGCTTCCAAATTGAAATTTGATGATTTCAATTACCTTCAGTTCGAAGAAGATTTTCGTCTGGAAAAGGGAAAAGACCTCTTCCGTGCCGACTTGCAGAAGGCGCGCTTTTACAACATCGGCAGATATCCTACGCTGACAATGAAAAATGCGGAGGGTAAGGGAATCATGATCGTGGGCTATCGTCCGTTTGAATCGTTGGTTGAGGCGTACAAACAAGTGCAGCTGTCAATGAAAGATTACCATTTGCAAAACGATGACTGGAGTGAGGCATCGCGAAATAGCGCGTAGTTACTTTGTTTTCTTTCCTGTCTTTAGTTTCACGAGTGTCTCTCGGACTGCGATAGCAGGAAGTCTTTCTGCGTTGTCGCGAATGTACTCTGAAACTTTTTGCTTGTGAAGTTTGATCATACTTCTTAACAGCCAGGAAATGGCTCTGGTGATAAGAATATCTTTCTCATGTGCAAGCCGTTCAATGTTCTCGAACGCGGTGGCGGCCATTGATTCATCCGTGCAATAACGGATAGGGGAGCAGAGGAGAACCAAAGATGCTCTTCGTTTATGGATGTTCTTACTCCCGGCAAATCGCTTCAGTAACTTTTTCCAATTTTTCCAATTTGGTGGAATTGCCTTTATAGTGAACTTGCCTGTACAGACAGCATCCACTTCAGCCCAGCCTTCAAGTTCGTCAAGCCACGAGTCAAAGATCTTCGGGTCGAATTGAATCTGGTCTTTGGTAGCGTAATCCAAAATAATTCCTGCCATTACTTTTTCCGTTGACGATGGCCCACGT
Source organism: Chryseosolibacter sp. (assembly GCA_036402115.1). Lineage (GTDB taxonomy): Bacteria > Bacteroidota > Bacteroidia > Cytophagales > Cyclobacteriaceae > Chryseosolibacter. The sequence continues at coordinate 71,821 of DASWTM010000198.1, read as the reverse complement.
ATCAGCGAATCAATAACCGTACAAAACTCATTTGAAGTTAAGGCCTTGTTTTCCGCAGCCCAGGTTTTCGCGATTGAACGAAGTGAGGGCGCGTTGATCGCGTAACGGGGATGTGAGGTTCCCAGATAACTGTCAAGTAAGGTGTGTTTTGTACCGATTCCCGATCGGCTCTTTATTTCGCCCAGAATAGCACTATGATGCTTGTTGACCTTCACTTCACAACTTAAGTTAGATGCTGCGGCCAAGTTAACAAGATCAAATTAGTTTTTCTTGAGGTTCGTATCTATACTTGTATGGGATCCGACATCATGAAAGAAAAACAGGTACATATTCTTATCGGGTGCGCAGATGCACGCGATTTGAATCAAATTCAGCTTGACGCTATCAATCATGTGACGGAGGAATTCCGAAAGAAGCGTGATATCGATGTTGAGATGCACACGATCCGTGCTGCAGGTTCCTTTGTTACGCCTGATGTGGTGATGGACATCAAGCGCACGTTCGAGCAGGTGCAACGCAATGTGGCCGACTTGAAAGTTCCTATCTACTATTTCGTACACATTCAAACGCATGGTCACCTTACGGAAGACTCGAATGACAGCTACATCAGTCATGTACATGATCTGAAAATTGTCGATGGCTCGCCATTGAACTGTGGTATGCTAGGGGCGAGTAGCGTGGGTGTTGAAATCGAACGGATGATCGTTGAAGAAAAACCTGAGATTGAGGTACGTGGAAAAAAGATAAGAATCTACAATGATACAAAAATCAAAACGCTCCTGACGGAAGTTTACGCTTATGAAGGTTATCTCGCAGGTGACTGGATTACCAGCATTGATTTACTTCGCACCCATCCACGCCACCAACGCACTATCCTCGAACGCGCGATCGAGCACGACTCCGAGTTGCGCATGTTAAACATACAAATCACGTGCGGCATCAATGATTACGCCATTCACGCGATGATTCGCGTAGACGATGGAGAACCGGAAGTAGAGTTCTGGGACACCGTACAGGCCTATATACGCAAGCACGTAAAGAGTGACCGGAATGCAAAAGATCTTTTGATCTCACAGTCACAAAACCAAAAGCCCTTAGCCGGATTGCTCAGCATGGCCGATCCACGCCAAGCGTCTCGCATCACCGCAGCAAACTATTACATGGACCTTAAAGGGATAAAACACTCCGGTGAATATTTGCCGAATACCTTATTTAACATGACCGGAACTTCGTTTGATATTCCGCATACCCCCTTCGGGCCATACGTTATTGCCGGATTTTTCTATTCGGTAAAGCATCTTCAACTCACTGACCAGATGGTCATGGGCTACGACTCCAATCAAACCGCGCGCATTGTTCAAAAGATTAACAACGACCCGTTGATGAGTATGATCGTAAAGAAATTTAGTGTCAATCTTATTCCGATAAGTCAGTCTGAACTGGTAAAAAAACTGGTATAGTTTACCAAGATTTTCTCGTAGCAATCGCACATGACTCCCTTTTTAAACAGGTTGAATTAGCGATGTCAGGAAAGATGGCGTGTTGCTTCGACCAATAAACATGTCTTGGAATTATAGATCTGCCGCGATGCGAAGAAGGATACGAATATTTTGAAAAATTCTGTAAATCTGTTTTCCGAGCATCAAATCATAGTTCATCGCGGTGTCGGAATATTCCCACACTTTGTCGCGATTGCACCTGCATCAAGAAGCAAACAGATCATATTTTTGACAAAAACAAACAACCTTTTATGCTACAGGCGAAGAACGCATTAATTTACGGTGCAGGTGGCTCACTTGGAGGAGCAATTGCGAAAGCGCTTGCCGCAGCCGGAGCGCGAGTTTTTTTATCAGGCAGAAATATTGCCTCGGTTGAAAGAATAGCCAGCGAAATTCGATCATCGAACGGTCGTGCCGAGGCCTTTAAAGTCGATGGAATGAATGAGCGGGAAGTCAATCAATTTGTCCAGGAAGTTGCTCACGATGCCGGAAGCATTGATATTTCATTTAACGCGATTGACTATCAGCCAGTGCAGGATGTTAACCTTGTTGATATGAGCGTTGAAGATTTTGTGAGGCCGGTGCGCATCGCCATGCATACGCAATTCTTAACTGCACAAGCTGCTGCAAGGGTGATGATAAAGCAGGGCACGGGAGTCATTTTAACACTGACGGCAACGCCTGGAGGTATCGGTTATCCTCTAACCGGAGGCTTTGCGACCGCTTGTGCGGCCATCGAAACCTTTGCTACAAACCTTGCTGCCGAAGTTGGCGTCCACGGTGTGAGAGTTGTCAACATCCGCTCTGCCGGCTCACCCGATTCCAAAGTATTCCAGGAAGCGATTGCAAGTGCTCCGGAAGTTATGAAAGATGTACTGCACACAATGAAGAACGACACGATGCTGAAAGCCCTACCGCAAATGAACGACATCGCTAACGTGGCTGTATTTCTGTCATCCGAGCTCGCTGGCAAGATCACGGGAGTTACCATTGATGTTACTGCAGGAACAACCGCTGCACTGAATTACCGCGTGGCGAAGAACGCAACATGATCGAACTCCGATTTCTTTTTGGTTTGGAAAATGGACCATCGAAGTTGGAGAACGACTTGTCCATTCTCACGTGTCGAATTAGAAATCTCAGTTAAAAGGAATAAGACCCACTGCTTCCAAGCTGACTCTATATAAAATCTTAGGTCTGCTCACACATATCGAGGCGCGCAACGTCACATATATAGTAAGCGAGATAGAATGGATAGCAATACTTAAAAAAAAGCCCGTAAGGAACGGGCTGTAACAAGTAGTCCCGGCAGGAATCGAACCTGCATCTTCAGAATCGGAATCTGAAATACTATCCATTGTACTACGGAACCATTATTATAATCTAGACTCTCCATCCGAGAATCGAACCTGCATCTTCCGAGTCGTCCCGATAGCTATCGGGATGAAATACTATCCATGGTACTACGCAACCAGAAGAAGTTTCACCGCACTCGTCTAAGTCGCGGCTGCGTTAATCCAGGCATGTGCCAGGGTGCACACCAACACATGAGCAAAATAACAGAATCTTTAGTCGCTAAAAAAGCGCCCCGGCACAATTTCAGCGCCATTTGTCATCATTCTTTGCGTCAGAATACGCCTTTGTCGTATCTTTTTGCATGACTAGTACGCAAACTGCACCTGAACCAACGTTAGCCAAACAAGCACAACAACGGTTTTTGTCCCTCGATGTTTTTCGCGGCCTTACGGTGGCCGGGATGATTCTCGTTAACACCCCAGGGAGCTGGGAGTATGTATACGCACCGCTCCGCCACGCACCATGGAACGGATGCACACCTACCGACCTCGTGTTCCCATTTTTTCTTTTTGCAGTCGGCAATGCGTTGAGTTTCTCCATGGGAAAATATCAGTCGCTTGGGTCGGGTAAAGCAGTTCAGAAAATTCTGACGCGTAGCGCCCTCATCTTCGCGATTGGGCTCCTGTTGAATTGGTTTCCATTTGTTCGACTTCAGGATGGCGAATTTGTTGGCAGGTCATTCGACAATCTTCGGATCTTTGGAGTCCTTCAGCGCATTGCTCTAGCCTATCTCGGTGCAGCGTTGATTGTTCATTTTCTTAAACCCCGTGCCGCATTTATCACAGGCTGCGTTTTACTTGTTCTCTACTGGATCATTCTTGAAACGTTTGGGGATCTTACGTTAGAAGGCAATGCCGTGTTGCCAGTAGACGTATGGTTAGTAGGTGAAGCCCATATGTATAAAGGTTATTTTAGTGAAGTGTTGCAGAAGAACATTGCTTTTGATCCCGAGGGATTGCTCAGTACAATTCCTGCGATTACCTCTGTGATCTTTGGTTTTCTCGCGGGCCATTACATTCGTAAAGAAGGCAGTTCATTCAGTTCTATTGCGCATCTCTTCTTCGCAGGATTGCTGCTGATTTTCGGTGGCCTCTGCTGGGACATGGTTTTCCCAATAAACAAACCGATCTGGAGCAGCTCGTACGTGTTGTATACAACCGGCCTTGCCCTAAGTGTACTTTCCATGATTTTGTTTGTCGTGGAAATGAAAGGTTATCGCGGTTGGACAAATCCGTTTGTGTTGTTCGGCAAAAATCCACTGTTCATTTACGTGATGTCTGGCGTAATTGTGAAACTGTATTTTCTGGTAAGCGTGGGCGACACTAACGCCTACGGTGGACTTTACAAGTATGTGTTTCAGCCGCTTGCCGGAAATTATTTCGGATCATTTTTATTCGCGCTTTTTCATGTGGCGCTGTTGTTGTTGCTTGGGTGGTATCTTGACAAGCGAAGGATTTACATCCGCGTGTAGCAGCCGTTGTGAAGCCTGCCTTCTGGAATATGACCGTTACTTCGGTCTGTTTGGCTGCCCACGGATGATTTAATCTTTTTCGAGGTGAATTTTTTGAAGGGAATTGCGTTATTAGTTGAAATAATCAAGTCATGAGCGAATTATTGTTTTTAGGCGGAATCGGGATGCAGGAAATTCTTGTCATCGGACTGTTTGTTCTTATCTTCTTCGGAGCGAAACGAATTCCTGAGTTCATGCGAGGCCTCGGCAAAGGCGCGCGCGAATTCAAAGAGGGAATCAATGGCGTGAAGAAGGATATCGAAGAGGAAGAGATTAAGAAGTAGTTTACCGAAGCAGTTGCCGCAAGTCCACTGTCGAAATATATTTCTCCAGGTCGGAATCATGTGCGTCACAGATCCACACGATCTCATCATTTACTTCATCAACCAGCAACTCAACAAACTTGCATTCATGACTGTATAAATGGATGCTATAGTTGTAGTATGCACGCGCTTCAACAAATCGTCCGTTTCTTAAGACATCGTAAACACGCTCGGTCAAAACTTTATTTAGTCGTTTCATCACTGCCTCCTCTTCCTTGAATTTCAACCCTTTATGGATAGAATAATTTCTATGCCACGCGATCCTTTTGTAGAATAAAAACTTTGATAGCAGGTGTCGAAGTGTAAATTTGTGGAACAGCAATATGACACATGCAAAGACGAACAGCCGTTAAGCAGCTTATCGTACTCACCACAGGAGCACTCTTCATCCCCTCCTGCGTACGGGAAGCAAAAAAAATCTCGATACCCTTAGATCATCTCAAACTTACCGCGGATCATGAAACGCTCCTGGCGTCAATTACAGAAACGCTGTTGCCGACAAGTGACACACCGGGAGCAAAGGAGTTGAAACTGCATGAGTTCGTTCTCCGGATGATGGACGATTGTTATGCTCCGGAAGAGCAAAAGGAATTTCAGTCAGGTCTCGAGCAATTTGACAAGTATGCATCAAAGGTTGCTGACAAATCATTTTCGGAGATGACACCTGATGAGCGAAAATCATTTCTGCTGCAACTCGAACAAAAACGCACTGATGAAACTTCTCTTGCCGAGAATGAAAAACCGATCTTCCAATTCTATGGAAGAACAAAAGGTCTCGCGATTCGTGGTTACATGAACTCGGAGGCGGTGATGACTAAATTCACTTACTACCAAATGGTGCCGGGCAGATTTGACGGCTGTGTTGAAATTAAAGATCCTTCAGACTACAAAACGATTTACGGATGAGCTTTCTGAATATAAAGGCGCGGGAACAACAAACATTCGATGCGATTGTAATCGGCTCCGGCATGAGCGGTGGCTGGGCAGCAAAGGAACTCGCGGAGAAAGGTTTGAAGACGCTAATTCTTGAACGTGGTCGCGATGTAAAACACAATGTCGATTATCCAACCACGAATACACCACCCTGGGAGTTTGAGCACTTGAATCAAATTCCATATGAAGTGCGCGAAGCCAACCCGGTCGTGAGCAAGTGCTACGCCTTCCGCGAAGATGCCGCGCATTTCTTCGTCAAGGACAATGAGCATCCATATGTTCAGGAGAAACCGTTCGACTGGATCCGTGGGTATCAGGTAGGAGGGAAGTCATTATTGTGGGCAAGGCAAACGCAACGCTGGAGTGACTTTGATTTTGAAGGCCCTGCGCGCGATGGGTTTGCCGTTGACTGGCCTATTCGTTACAAGGATCTTGCTCCGTGGTATAGCTATGTTGAGAAATTCGTAGGTATATCGGGGAACAAAGACGGGCTTGCAGAATTGCCAGATGGTGAATTTCTCAAGCCGATGGAGCTGACGTGTGTCGAAGACTATTTCAAGCAGACCATAAGCAAGACGTACAACGATCGCCATGTGATCATCGGGCGTTGTGCACACATTACAGAGCAAAAAGATATCTTTGCACAGCAAGGCCGCGGCACGTGCCAGCATCGAAATCTGTGTCAGCGCGGCTGTCCTTTCGGAGGCTATTTCAGCGCGAACTCATCTACCATTCCGTGGGCGTTAAAAACAGGAAATGCCACATTGCGTCCGGACTCGGTTGTACATTCGATAATCTACGATGAGAATGCACAGCGCGCATCCGGAGTTCGTGTGATTGATGCCAAAACAAGTGAGACAACGGAATACTTCGCGAAGCTGATTTTTGTGAATGCCTCCGCGCTGAATACCAACCTTATCCTCCTTAATTCAACTTCATCCAGATTTCCGAACGGTCTCGGCAACGACAACGGTTTACTCGGCAAGTTTGTCGCCTTTCATATTTACCGTGCGCGTATTTCTGCACAGTACGAGGGCTTCGACACTTTCACCAAATACGGTAATAGGCCAAACGGCTGCTACATTCCCAGATTCAGAAACGTCCGAAAGCAAGAGACTGGCTTCCTTCGCGGATATGCAGCCGGCTTCTCAGGATTCAGGCGCCTGGACAGATCCGATAGTGGGGTAGGTGAAGAGCTCAAGCAGAATTTACTGCGACCTAAGCCAGGAGCCTGGGCTGTCGGATCACACATCATGGGCGAAACTATTCCCAAAGAATCGAACTACGTAAAACTCGATAGCACGAAGAAAGACGCATGGGGTGTACCACTGCTGAATATCTCTGTGGATTACGATGATAACGATGAGAAGATGATTAAGGACTTTATGGAGCAGTTTACCGAGATGTACACGAAAGCCGGCTTCACGAATATTGAGACTTCGGATTCTAAACAGGCTCCAGGACTTGATATCCATGAGATGGGAGGAGTGCGTATGGGCAAAGACCCTAAGACGTCATTGCTGAACAGATGGAATCAGCTTCATGCGTGTCCGAACGTGTTTGTGACAGATGGTGCCTGTATGACATCTACATCGACCCAGAATCCATCGTTGACTTATATGGCTATGGCTGCTCGTGCAGCAGATTATGCAGTGAGTCAATTAAAGACGAAAGATATCTAAATGGTTTATGATTGTTAACAACACTAACCACAACCATAAACCATTTGTTTATTCATGAAACACGGCCTCCTGTCTGCGAACCACTTGTTCTTTAATTACAGGTATGTTATGTGTGTTTAACAACTTCTTGAGCGTGTTGTTCCAGTCATACGAAGTAAAGCGAAAATCAATGGTGGCTTGCTCACTGTTCGTATTTTCCAGCGGCCCATTTTCAATGGCATAAGTCGATAACGTTTGGTATAAATTGTGTTGATTATACAACAAGAACGCTTCCCACAGTTTTACTTCTACTATTCCCTCATGCCTTTCCCGAAGACCTGACGGAGAATTATTCATGTTTTTCATAACGGTATCGGTTGTTTATACAAAAATACCTTACGCGAAAATTGCATCACACTTTGCCAGACCTAATAAAATTCAACTCATCGAGAAATATGTCATTTTACAACGGTGTGGCTGTGTGCCAATCGCAGGTCAACCGCTAACGTTTGAACACGAAGGAATACAAATTATCAGTGATTTAGGAAACATAGTTTTATGATAAGCCGAAATCAAGTGAAACAATTTGTGATGACAATCTTAGACTTGCACCGTGAAAACTTTATACAGCTGCTACACAATCCTGAATTCCAGGAAAATGAGATGCATGAGAAAGAGATGGCGGTGGAATACATCACAGCGCTTTTTAAAAACGAGATCGAACACAACCTTGACTCATTCATTAAAACAAACAGCAATTAAGACTAAGGATAATTTTAGAAACTGAAACGCTGGTAATGTCGGCTGGTATTCCACGTTTTGTCGAACTGTTACTTTTTTCATCAATTCCATCGGCTGATCGATCGGCTCACACGGTTGCAACACCAGCCGTTTATATAGCATTAATGCAGTTCACCTGATCATCACACTTATCCAACGAGTTAAGCGTAACCGTTTGACAAAACACGGAACGTTGTTTGATTCTGTTCGTTCGTTCAGTAGAGTATTTTATTCACCTAAATCGATACATATGAAGATCCTATATGCTGATGACGATATTGATGATTGTGAATTGCTGGTCGAGGCGCTCGAGAAGATTGACCCAAAGATTGAATGCACCATGGTGAATGATGGACGCCAGGCGCTCAACGTCTTGAGTGATGATTCTCCGCTCCCCGACTATATATTTCTCGATGTGAATATGCCCGTCATGGACGGAAAGCATTGTCTCATGGAATTGAAAAAAGATCAGCGGTTCAGAGATATTCCCGTAGTGATTTATTCGACCACGCAGAATGAAAATGAAATTAACGAGTTGTATGCGATGGGTGCGAAGGAATACATCCGAAAACCGAATTCATTTAACGATTTATGCTTTTCACTAAAGACGGTAATTACACGGCTGCAGTCGCAGGCGGCATAATACTTAGACCATAGAGCTTTGATTCGTGAAGTGGTCTTCTATGGTTGGGAAGGGGTGTTCCGAAAGGGACACCCCTGATTTTTTGAAACCCACTGCGTGAAAAATGAGTCGCAAGTTTAAGCGACAAAGGTGATGATAAAGTCTTTCAGAATAAAAAGGCCGAGGAGAATGAGAAAGTAAGGTAAGATCTTATGGCCCCACGTCTCTGCATAATGCTTGATCCGGGGATGGTTTGTCAAGTAGAATGCGAAGTAACATAGCAGCGCTGTGAGGAACAGAAAAATGCCGACATACAGTGTGACGAAGGAATAGTCGGGAAGTGATGCAAAGAGTGGAACATATACTCCAATATTATCACCACCATTCGCAATGGTAACAAGTGCGACATTTAGGAATTGAAAGTTTGTCGACCGCACTGAGACATCTTCATTTTCTTCGCCTTCCTCGCTCAACAACTCCTTAATTCCAACGATGATTGGCAAAATGCCGAGAAGACTGATCCAGCGATCACTTAGAAAATTGCCCAGCACCACCCCGCTCAAGCTGATGAGAATAATGGTGATGATACCAAAAAACTGGCCGACTACAATATTTCTTCCGCGGTATGTGGGTGCAGCAAAGTAGACACTGAGAATAAGCAAATCGTCAATGTTGGTAATCACAAACGTGAGTACCGCTAAGCCAATATGGGGTATCATGCTTAAACGTTATCGATCGCAGCGCTCAGGCAGGAAAATCGAGTAACACGATTTACTCTTCTACTGCTTTTCCTTTTGTTTTGGTGGAGATTGCCTTTCCGTTCTTGAATTCGCCCAGGTAATTCACATCGTAGGCGGTTTTGTATTGGCGAACTGCAGATTGGATTTCATTATAAGAATCTCTGCGGATCTTCGTGGACTTTGCAGCGCCCTTGCTGCGAACTTCGATGTAGAAACCGTCTCTTAATTTAACTTCCCTTGTAATAGGCCTTCCCATTTGCTTTTTTTTGTTTTAAAGTGCGAAAAAATGGCTGTTTTGAGGGGTTCCAGGAACTTAAACGGGCCAAACTAAGACAAAACGACAGAAAAAACCCTTCTAACAACCGCAAAGATAAGGAATTTCACGAGAAAATAGTTCATTACAACTTGTTTATTTCGTGATTATTAACGAGTTATCCAAAAATTCGGGCGCGGCAGCAATCAATTTTGTCCGTAATAATGCTGCCAGATTTCAAACAACTTGGAATCAATCAAGGGGTTTATCGGCTTCAGGTTATCATCGCTAAAAAGCAAGGGACTCTTAATGTGAAGAACTCCGTGTTCGTCTTCCCACCTTACTTCACAGGAAAGATCGGCTCCGTACGATTTCATCGGCACCACCAGACACTCAGGTGCCGGAATGTGATAATGATTAAGATATCTTTTATAACGTGTCTCGATAATCTTATAGCCGGTTCCTAATTTGATATTTGCCATACCTTGTCTTCGCTCTTCACGATCACGAACTTAGTCATCCGCATGAGCGATAGAAAAAAAATAAAATTCAAACGGAATTTTTCTTCTGTGATTGAATTGAAACGCATGTTAGAAGAATGGAGTCAGGTGGTTTTTTCTGTTGTATATTCGCAAGAGTACGATGATATCATCGCACGAGAATGATTGAAAACATTAGACTTTAAACCTAATATCATGCGCATTGTCATTGTTCTGTTGCTGCTACATTTTTCCGCTTCCCATGCGCAGGTTTACCAACTGAAGAAAATCCAAACAAATACAGATGCTTACTTCCGTGGTATGTCAGTAGTTGACGACCGTGTAGCCTGGGTGAGCGGAAGCAAGGGTGTGGTGGGCCGATCAATGGATGGAGGCAACACGTGGCGCTTTCTCCAGGTAAAGGGGCATGAGAAACTGGAGTTCAGATCACTGTATGCATTTGATTCGCTGCACGCAGTGATTGCCAACGCAGGGACCCCTGCAATAATCCTTCGTACTTCAGATGGTGGCCGTAACTGGCAACCCGTTTTTCAAAATAGTCATCCTGATGCCTTTATTGACGGTGTTGACTTTTGGAATTCGAACGAAGGCATTTTTTATGGCGATGCAATTGAAGGTTCAATGCTGATCATCCGCACCAGGGATGGCGGCAAAACCTGGGAAGAACTTGCTCCTGATTTGCGTCCGAAGCTAATGGCGGGCGAAGGTTCGTTTGCTGCCAGTGGAACCAATATTCGCTGTATCGGTAAAGCGAACGTGGTGATTGCAACAGGCGGTAAGCATTCGAGAATTTTTGTTTCCCATGACAAGGCGAAATCCTGGAGAATTCTGAACGTGCCCATCATTCAGGGAGAAACGATGACGGGGATTTTTTCAACCGCATTCCTCGATGAGAACCACGGACTGATCGTTGGTGGTAATTACGAAATCGATTCACTCGCGCAAGACCATATTTTCCTCACGCAGGATGGCGGTAAAACCTGGACACGGCCCATAACGCCCACGCGAGGTATCCGCGAAGGAAGTGAATACATCTCTGATAAAGTTCTCATCGCTGCTGGATATCCGGGCATTGATATCAGTTATGACAGTGGCCGCAATTGGCAACCGCTCTCTGATGAGAAGCAATTCGCTGTGGTACGTAAAGCCAGAAGGGGCTCACTTGTTGTTATTGCCGGAGGAAGCGGCAAAGTGGGATTAATCACCTCGCGGAAATAAACTCCAAACGACACTTTCTGCTATCGTTATATTTCGGTCATGCTTAGAATTGTTGACGCAACGCATGCCCTACAGGCCAAACTGCCGCTTGAAGCTTCAACAAAGACTCAAGGTAAATGATTATGCTGCTTATTCAGGTGGAAACCTTACATCAGCGTTACGCCAACTAAACAGCCGGTAACGGTCGCTGATTGTAGATCATTCACCCCAAATTTAAATACCAGAAAATTGCGCAACGACAAAGCCACATATTTCTCTATGGAATGATGTTTACACCTTCCCTGTAAGACGAATTAATTTTATAAAATTCAGGAATGGAAAGTACGCTTAAGATCTTGATCCTCGAAGATGTTGAAGATGACGTAGAGTTGATCAAAAGGACCCTGAAGAAAGCAGGATTGGATTTCGAAGTCAGACAAGAGGATACGCGTGAGGGCTTCTTACGTGCATTGCATGACTATCGGGCTGACGTAATCCTTTCTGATCATTCGCTGCCGCAGTTCGACTCCGTGGAAGCACTTGCATTGAGTAAGCAGCATGCGGGCAAAATTCCGTTCATCCTTGTTACAGGTGCGGTATCGGAAGAGTTTGCCGTTACCTGCCTCAAAGCCGGGGCAGACGATTATGTTCTTAAATCAAACCTGGCGCGACTTCCGAATGCAATCCAAAATGCTTTGAAGCAACGCAAGGCTGAAGATGCCAAAGCAAGAGCCGCGCAGGCGTTGCAGTCCCAGAATGCTGAGCTTAAAAAGATCAATAAGGAGCTTGATAGCTTTGTTTATAGCGTCTCGCATAATCTCAGGGCACCGCTTATGTCAGTGTTGGGACTACTGGATCTGGCCAAGCATGAGAATCAAAACAATAAGTCAGAGCTCGACTTGTACTTTTCGATGATGGAAACCAGCATTCATAAGCTGGATGAAACCGTAAAAGAGATACTTGATTATTCGAGAAATGCGAGGCAGAATCTTTCGATCGAGAAGATTGACCTGAAAAAGATGATTGATGATCATTTTGAAAAGATGCAGTTTATGCCGGGATCGCAGCATATCCAGCGCTTCATAATGATTAACGAAAAGTCTAATTTTCATTCCGATAGTTATCGCTTATCCGTGATCATGAATAATTTGATCTCAAACGCCATCAAGTATCACGATGCTGAAAAGCAATCACCGTTTATTCGTATAGCCGTAGACGTTGATGAAGAAAAGGCAGTAATGATCTTCGAAGATAATGGTATCGGAATTGAAGAACGATACCTGGATAAAGTGTTCGACATGTTTTTTCGTGGAACGGAAAAAAACAAAGGTGCCGGACTCGGGCTGTATATTGTTAAAGAAGCCATCGATAAGCTTGGAGGTAAAATCTCCATTCAGTCGAAAGTGGGACAGGGAACGCTCTTCACAATCGAGCTCCCGAATTTCATTTCATCAAATGCATCGGTAAACCATACGCTTGAAGCGAGTTACTGAGCCTTGCTCAGTTTAAGCGGTGATTCCTGTACAATGAAAGTTTTGGAAAGACTTCCCTTAAAACTGAAAAACGAATCAAATTGCAGGCTTTCAATTTGACCGATTTTAATTTCTTTCTTCAGCTGGCTGTTTGAACCAACTTGCACGACAAGTTTTTCAAATCGTTGATCGATATCTTTTACGAAACCTTCGATAGGATCTGCCTGGCGTCCGGAAACTAAAAGCCGCACGCGCTGTGGCGTGTCAATCAACTTAATCAGGATGAGTCTCAGGTCGTGACTGGAAATGAAGCTTTCAAGTCGCCTGATCTTTGTATTGGCTTCGTTTTCACTGACGATCGTTCGAAAAGTTTTGCGAAGGCTGTCCTTGTACAGGGTTTGATAGGATTCCACACGATCAATCTGCTTCAGCGGAATGCAATTGTTTTCGTGCACAATACCGTGGATGTCGAATTTTTTCAAAACAATCATTTTCTCGCGCGTAATTCCGCTTTCAAAAATGTTCTCTACGGCTGTGAGGAATAGTGTATGCCCAGCCGCCTCAGAAGTGATCCCTACAACATTTCCTCTGTGAAGGCTTTCAGTAAGGCATTTGAGGATCTGCGACTGGTCCGTGATAAAATTTAGGTTTGGTGAAGTCATCAGCACAAGGTCAATTTCACATTTACTTCAAATCGGGGTAAATGTAAGTTGGAAAACATTTATGAATGCTGGCCGGATAAAAGTTAGGGGTGCAGTGGGTGTATTATCCGGTATGATGACCGATGTGTCCGGCCAACGGTTGGGAGGAGGGTAAAAATCAGAGTGTATCTTTCAGCCAACAGAAAAAATCTTCTGGCTGCAGGTTATGAATAGCGAGAAGCTTTGCGAGACTTTTTAGGGTGACATTTGCTTTGCCCTTCTCGATTCTCCAATATTGAATCATTGGAAGATTATGATCTTTCGTAAAGTCGGATATATTTTCGTAGCCCCGCTGCTTCCGGAGCATAGTGAGTCCGTTACCGATCCGTTTTAAAAGATTTTGAAATGTTTTTGCCTTCATTGTTGCGCTCATAACGTTTGCTAATTCGCTACAGCGTTTTCAATTTGCCTGCCAGTATGCTTCTGAAACGTGTTTTCGCATCTACTGCTGCAAACTTTATTTTTCGCTGTTGAATATTTCCCCACAGAAAGGATTTATTTCTACGCTTAAAAGGTTGCGTTAAACACTGAATTTTTCATTTTGTTTAGTGGAGAACGATCAAAATTTGTCGAAAAAGAATTCTAAATGCGGGTACATATTTTTAACTTTATCACCAGCCCATCCCATTTCGGAAAATACCATTCCGGAATTTTTAAGATTGTTAGATTAAAAATGTATTTGGTTCCGTAAGGTTCCGGTTCGAAAAAACATGTTGAAGTTCTATTTTAACAAGCGGATTATTGCGGGGGTCGTGGCTGCACTGCTTATTTTATTTTCGCTGGCTTATTTGTCGTTGGAAAATAAGTCAAGACTTGTGGCCAATAGCGATAGCGTTGCGCACACGCTGGATGTACTACTCCAATCTGAACGAGTGCTCAGCCTCGCCACCAATATGGAATTGGGACAGCGTGGGTTCGCTATTACCGGGAACGATACGTTTCTTCTTACGTTTAATCGTGCAAAGAATGCCATTACAGAAGAGGTGAAAGCATTGACAGATATTACCGCTGACAATTCGAAACAGCAAGCAAAAGTAACCCAGTTGAATTCGCTCGTACTTCGATTGGCAACGTTTTGTGAAACAGCGGTAAGAACCCGGGAGCGGGGCTTTGATGAGGCGATTAAATTGAATTCGACCTTACAAGGAAAATTTTTACTCGATTCGGTCAGACAGGCTGTCGCGCAGTTTCAGGAGGAGGAGCACCGGTTGCTTGCGGTCAGATCTGCCCGCAATGACCACGGTATAATGAGTTTTAATCGCACGTTCATCTATCTTCTCGTAGCTATCACCTTAATCCTGCTCGTCACATTCTATGCGATCAATGTTAATCTCAAAGCTCGGATTGAGAGTGAGATGCAACTTAACCTCGCTCTGAATGAAATTGAAGACCTGTATAACAACGCACCCTGTGGATATCATTCCCTCGACCATCGAGGAGTGGTTGTGAATGTAAATAACACCCTATGCAACTGGCTGGGTTATAAGCGCGAAGAAATTGTTGGTAGAGTGAGATTTCCTGAACTGCTGGCGGAGGAAAGCCACCCAGTATTCGAAGAGGAGTTCGCAAAGTTTAAGGATACTGGCATGGTGCGTGATCTTGAGATGACACTCGTTGGAAAGAATGGCGCATTACTTCCAATCTCGTTAAGTGCCATTGCCATAAAAGATGAACAAGGAAGATACATTAAGAGCCGAACGATTACCATTGACAATACGGACAGGAAAAAAGCGGAGATGGAAATCAAAAATCTTAATCGCGAGCTGGAAGCCTTTACCTATTCAGTATCACATGATCTTCGTGCCCCGCTGCGATCCGTGGATGGTTACGCGCGAATTTTGCAGGAAGATTATGGTACCAAGCTCGATGCAGAAGGTGAACGCGTTATCAACGTGATCGTTAATAATGCGCGCAGAATGGGAAAACTGATCGATGACCTGCTTGAATTTGCGCGCCTTGGAAGAAAAGAACTGCAGCGAACGAATGTTGACATGACTTCCCTTGTAAATTCAGTAAAAAAAGAACTTCTTGACGATCACCGTGGCCGCTCAATCGAAATCAGAATCAGTCAACTTGATTCAGCTCCGGTAGACATTGACATGATAAAACAAGTATGGGTTAATTTGTTATCGAACGCCATTAAGTACACTGGCAAAACTGAAAACCCGCGTATTGAAGTTTTTTCGATCGCCTCTGAAGATGAAATTGAATACGTTGTAAGCGACAACGGTGTGGGCTTTGACATGCAGTATGTGTCTAAGCTTTTTGGTGTCTTTCAACGCCTTCACCGTATTCAGGATTTTTCCGGTACCGGTGTGGGTCTTGCCATTGTGAAGCGCGTTGTTGAAAAACATCATGGACGGGTATGGGCAAATGCCGTTCTAAACGAAGGTGCAACATTTCATTTCTCTATACCAACAAACAATGGAAAACACTAACGCAGTTGAAATTCTCCTCGTGGAAGATAACCTTGATGATGCAGGATTGACCATTCGAGCTTTGAAGAAGCATAATCTTGCCAACAATCTTTTACACTTATTGGATGGGGAGGAAGCGTTGAACTATCTCTTCTCCGAGAAAATGACCAGCATCCCCAAGGTCATTCTGCTCGATCTTAAAATGCCGAAGGTAGATGGTATCGAGGTGCTGCGAAAATTAAAGAGTGATGACCGTAAAAAAATAATTCCTGTAGTAGTGTTAACGTCTTCCAAAGAAGAGAAGGATATCGTTGAGTCGTATAAGTTAGGCGTAAACGCATACATTGTTAAACCCGTTGACTTTGACAAGTTTGCAAAAGCCATTTCGGAGATCGGCTTTTTTTGGCTCTTGCTTAATCAACCACCTAAATAGATTTTCCTAAGACGCCCATGAACGAGACACTAAAGATTTTAATGCTTGAAGATATTCCAGAGGACGTTGGTTTGATCGAGAGAATACTAACCAAGCAGAAATTGGATTTTGTCGGAAAGCGTGTTGATACAAAAGACGAGTTTGTGCAGGCGCTCAATTCTTTCAAGCCGGATGTTGTGTTATCCGACCACGGGCTTCCTCAGTTCAATTCGCTTGAAGCACTTTCGATCTGTCAGTCCGCCAGCCTCAATATTCCATTTATTCTGGTAACCGGCACTGTTTCAGAAGAGTTTGCAGTTAGCTGCCTGAAGCAAGGTGCTGATGATTATGTCTTAAAGTCAAATCTTGTTCGACTGCCGTCAGCAATACAAAACGCACTGAAGCAGCGTTCGCTGGAATGGCATAGACGAAACAACGAACAAACGCTCCGGATGCAAAATGAAGAGCTCAAAAAGATCAATCGCGAGCTCGACAGTTTTGTCTACAGCGTGTCACACAATCTTCGTGCACCTTTAATGTCTTTGCTTGGACTCCTTAAACTGGTAGAGCTAGAAAGTGATAGTCCTCAAACTGATCTCAAGCCGTATTTTTCAATGATGAATCACAGTATCGACAAGCTTGATGAGACCTTAAAAGAAATACTTGACTATTCGAAAAATGCGCGTACAGACGTCAAGAAAGAAAAGATTGACCTGCATCGGTTGCTTGACGAAAGTTTTGAAAAACTAATGTACCTGCCGGGATCTGAGTTGATTACCAAGACAATTAAGATTGACGCGACTGCGGAACTTTGGCAGGATCAGGCAAGGCTCGCGGTAATTTTTAATAACCTGGTGTCTAATGCGATCAAGTATCGCGATGAAAAGAAGGAACGCTGCTTTATTGAAGTATTGTGCCACATCGATGAGGCGAATCTTAGTATCGTTTTCCGGGACAATGGAATCGGCATACCGGATGAGTTTCTCGGAAAAGTCTTCGATATGTTTTACCGTGCTACGGAGCGCAGTGAAGGTGCGGGGCTCGGACTTTACATTGTCAAGGAGACACTGGACAAACTCAGCGGATCAATATCGGTTGACTCGCGACCCGGTGAAAGCACTGTCTTTAAACTGATGCTGCCTAATCTTACATAAGGCGTATTGCTGCTTCGGCTGGCGCGCGTTTTTTAGCGGCTTGTCCAGTAGCATATGAAATTTGTTTTTTTATCGATTTTCCTGGTAGTCTCCTGGCAGCCCTTTCACAAGTCCGGGCGCGACAAGCATCTCTTGAGCCGTTCCGCGCTTTATGATAAAATCAAAGGTGGGTGGACGGGCCAGGTCATCGGTGTAACGTACGCTACTGAAGTGCAGGCATCTGCCTCGCGTGAAAGCGGTATCGGTGAAAATGTACAATGGAGCGATGGCTATCAGCTTTCAACGTTTAATTCCGATCCTGATGCTTATGATGACGTTTATATCGACTTGACGTTTCTCGAAGCCATTCGCGAATTCGGTGTTGAAGTGACACCGAAGAAGCTCGCGGAAAGTTACTTGCTGGCAACATATGATGTAAATCATGGATGCCGGTCAGCGCGCTACAATTTGCAAAAAGGAATGAGTCCGCAACGTTCAGGCTATTGGCTAAACAACCCGCATGCTGACGACAGCGATTTTCTTGCTCATGCCGATTTTATAGGGTTGATGTTTCCGGGCTTACCGCAGTCAGCAGCTCAGCTTAGCCAAAAAGTTGGTCACCTGATGAGCTACGGAGATGGCTACTATGGCGGATTGTATGTGGCCACGCTTTACTCACTAGCTTTTGTCTCAAACAGTCCCCAAAATATTATTGAAGAGGCACTACATGCCATTCCTTCAAAGAGTAATTTCTTCCAGACCGTGAAGTACGCAGTCGAGCAATATCATCAATATCCATATGCGTGGGATCGTGCCCTTGCACAATTTCAACGGAAATGGTCAAAAAAGTTCGGCTGCCCGGAACGCCTGATCGGAGAAGAGGATGCGGATGCAAAAATCAATGCTTCCTACATTACCCTTGCTCTGCTGTACGGGGAAGGTGACTTCGACAAAACGCTTCAGATTATCAAGGCTATGAATCGCGGTGATGGCAACGTTGCGACAGTTGCCGGGATCCTTGGCGTCATGAATGGTTACGAGAAAATTCCAGTACAGTGGAAACAGGGAATAGATGAGATCGAAGCACTTCCGTTCCATCACTCCACCTTGAGTCTAGCAGATGCATGCGATATTACCTTTCGGCAAGCGTTGTCAATGGTTGAGAACGCTAAAGGGAGAATAACCAAGGATCAGATTGTGATTGCACGCCAAACACCATCACCCGCGAAGCTCGAACGAAGCTTTGAAGGCCATTATCCAAAGGAGATACGGAATCTGGCTGATGCTACGCTAACTGATCGCCTCGATTTTGAGTTTGAAGGAATCGGTTTCGTTTTGCGCGGTGCTGCGCCTGCGCCAGAATCAGACGAAATAGTTTTGGCAGAATTATACCTAAACAATAAGTATATAGAGGTCGTGGAAATTCCGCTGAATCGCAAGCATTGGCGCCCGGAACTCGTGTGGAAGTTCCAACTCCCGCATGATATATATACTGTCAGTCTTCGGCCGTTGAAAAAGGATTCAACTACAAGCGTTAAGTTGTCGGAACTTGTCGTCTATGATGTGACTGGTGATTAATGGGCCGTAGCCTCGATAATTTCAACCTCGGTTCTCCGGTTGAGCTCACGTCCCTCTTGCTCATCATCGTTGGAAACCAACGGACGTTGTGATCCAAAACCTTTTGCTGCCACGCGACCACTGTCAATGCCTTTCGAAATCAGATATTGAACAACAGCTTCAGCGCGCTTCAGGGACAACGCCATGTTTGTTGCATCGTTACCGGTGTTGTCCGTGTGACCATTAATCTGGATCTTCAGGTAGGGGCTTGCCTCCAGAAGCATTTTCATCTTCTCTAACTCGGCAATCGATTCGTTTTTCAGGTCTGCCTTCCCCACATCAAAGAAAATATTCTTCAGCACAACCTTTGAACCAACCTCTGCCTTAACCATCAAAATGTGGGTGTCGATTTCCTGGTACTCTGCGAACTGCGGCAGATTGAAGTTTATTGAGTTGAAGAGGTAGCCATCCTTTTCAGTGGAAACACCGTAGTTTCCACCATGAGGAATGACGAGTTCAAAATCACCAGTTTGTGGATTGGATGTGATCTTTGTGATCACGTTTTGCGTTTCATTGTCGACCAGCGTGATAATTGCACCAATCGGGGTCGCTGAAACCTCATCGATTACTTTGCCTTTTAACACCGTCACAATCTTCATGTCACGATGAAGTTGAATGATCGGGTCAACGAAATCTTCGGGCCTGACTGAAGTGGTATCGGGCGCAGGTTCAGCAGCAACAATTACCGGCTCGGGCTTCGGAGGAGGCTCTAAAAACTTCACGCGATAAATATCCGCATCACCATATCCATCTTCGCGTAACGCAGAATAATATCCGGTTTTCTTGTCTTCAGACAAGGTAAAGAAGCCATCATATTCAATTGAGTTGATCGGGAATCCAAGGTTCTGTGGCGCAGTCCATTTCCCATCGACCAACTCGGTTCTGAAAATATCATTGCTTCCCATCGATGGATGTCCGTCTGACGAGAAGAATAATGTTTTTCCATCATGGTGAATGAATGGAGAATCTTCATTGAAAGCTGTATTTACAGATGGGCCCAGATTGACAGCTTTTCCCCACGCTCCGTTTTTGTCGAGTTCGCTTACATAAATATCGAGTTCTCCTTGTCCTCCGGGTCTGTTGCTGGTAAAATAAAGTTTTTTGCCATCAGATGAAATGCAAGCCGATGTCTCCCAATAGAGCGGACTGTTAATGTTTTTGTTAAGCGGTTCGGGCTTGGTCCACGTTCCATCTTCGAGCCGCGATGTATAAATGTCGCCCGCACCTTCTTCATAATAAAGGAATAATGTTTTTCCATCAGGCGAGAGGGAAGCCGCGGCATCGTTGTACTTATTATTGATATTCTCGCTGATCTTGTCAGGTTTAGTCCAACCTGATTCCGCACGATGGGTAATGTAAATATCTTCGAACACCAGGCCACTTTTCATGACCATGTCTTCTGTGCGGTTGGAGGTAAAAATAAGTGTGTTGCCGTTATCTTTTACAAGGGGCGAGTAGTCGTGGAAACTGGTATTAATGACCGGTCCGAGATTCTCGATTTCCACATAGGCAGGATGATGGGAGAGCGAATCACCGATTTTACATTCGAATATCTTATGATCGGCAATCTCAGCCAGACGTTTGTTTTTCTTCTTAAACTCCTGGAGATGCTGAATTGCTTTTTCAAATTGATGCGCACTCTGGTAGGCCAGGCCCAGATGGTAGTCAATATCCTGATCAACGTCAGCCTTGGCGGTGTAGGCTTTTTCGAGATAAGCGAGTGATCTGCCTTTTTTTTCCGTGTGAAGATAGCAAAGGCCTACTCGGAAATTTACAGCCGGGTCATCAGGCAGCGCCTTGCTTGCTTCCAGGTAATTCGTCAATGCATTTTCGTAGTCTTTGCGCGCGAAAAACTTATCGCCTTTATCAATAAACGCCTTGGAATTTTGGGCATAGCTGGAGATGCTCAAAACAAGCAAAATGAAAGTCAGGTAAGAAAACTTCCGCAGCATGGATTTGGGGCTCCTTCGAAAAATAAAGATACCTCAAAAAATCATGAAACAAAGACTGAAATTTCCCAATCGATGTGTATTTCTTACATACCCCAAAACCGCAACTTCAAGGCGTGTACCCTGGCCCCCTGACTATGCGTCCCGGCATGGCTTGTGTATGTTCGCCATTAGCCAGAACGTGAACGCCATTGATAAATACATGGTGCATTCCGCTTGCATATTGGTGAGGGTTCTCAAAAGTCGCGTGGTCTTTTATTGCATTTAAATCGAAAACCACTACATCTGCAAAGTAGCCTTTCATCAGTCTCCCACGCTTCTGAATTTTCAAATTCGAAGCCGGCAAGGAAGTTAGCCTGCGTATCGCATCTTCCAGTGTAATAATCTTCTCATCGCGTACATATCTTCCCAGTATTCTGGCAAATGTGCCGTACGCCCGGGGATGAGCACCCCATTTTTCAAATTTTTCTGAGGTCGCCATGGAGCCCGCATCTGAGCCAAAGCTGACGTAGGGGAGCTGTGCAATCTTTCTGACGTTCGCCTCCGACTGTAAATAATAGATAGCCTCAATAGGAGATTTATCTTTAATGATGAGATCGAGCGTGGTCTCATCAGCGCTCTTCCCATGAATCTTTGCCGCCTCACTAAGCTTTTTTCCTTTGTAAAGCGCATTTAAGGAGTCTAGACGAAAGCCCATCAACATCACCGATGATGGATCGGAGTTTTTATATGGGATCCCTTTTTCCATTTCAAACAGCACTCGCTTTCGGACGGACGCATTTCTTAACCGTTTACGCATTTCTCTCGCGCCACCTTCGAGCAACCAGGTCGGCAGACGCGAAGTCAGACCAGTACCGCTTGCACTGTAGGGATACATATTTGCTGTAAGCTTAATTCCGGCCTGGCGTGCGCTGTCAATTTTTGAAATGACGGTGTCGATCTTGTTCCAGTTCCGCTCGAGGTTTATTTTCAGATGATAGATCTCTGCTGGAACATCAGCTTCCTTTGCAATACGGATCGTCTCATTGATCGCAGGCAGAATAAAATCTCCCTCGCTGCGCATGTGTGTGATGTACATTCCTCCATGCGCGGAAACCACTTTACAAAGTGCTATCAATTCTTCCGTCTTCGCATAGTTCGCAGGTGCGTAGATCAAGGATGAACCCAGGCCGAGAGCGCCTTCACGCATGGCCTGCGCAACGAGTGCCTGCATGCGTTTCAATTCAACGGGTGTCGGTGCACGATTCGCTTGCTCCAATTCATGCATGCGAATGGTTGTCGCCCCAACAAATGAACCAACGTTTGGGCTAATGCCTTTTTTGATGAGGTACTTAAAGTATCCGTCCAGGGTGGTCCACAGACTATCGACCGGTTTTGTGAGCTTTCTTTTCACAGGCCCCGGGGAAAATCCTTCACCGAAGATCTCGGTCGTTACTCCTTGTTTGATATCACTCATGGAACGACCATCCATTAACAATGTCTTTTCTGACCAGCTCAGCATGTTAATGAACCCTGGCGCAACAATAAGTCCGCGCGCATCGATTTCAATCCTGCCTTTCGCGTCAGTAAGGTTTCCGAGTGCGGCAATGGTGTCACTTTGAAGTGCCACATCGCCAACAAACCCGTCTGACCCGGAGCCATCGTAAACCATACCTCCGCGGAGAATAATATCATAGGTTTCTTGCGGTGCGGGAAGAAAGGCAACAATTGGGAAAGTGAGAAACAGTAAAAGAGCGAAGTAGCGCATGGCACAAAGATCAAAAATACAATGCCGAAACCAAACGCATTGTTCTGTGAGACATGTATGGTTTTTGAACTTGGATTAGTTGCCCGTCAAATCTTTCCGACTTTTACAAAGAGAGGGAACCTAACCGTTTTTATCTCCCCTTCATCCCAATACTGTCTTATCGATTGAATAAAATCGGGAACCGGATTTTGCCGTTCGACATTAATGAATTTTTGCGTGGATGACCATGATGTGAGATAACCTGCAAATTGTTCCAAATTCCATTCTACTTTGATTTCGAACTCATGCTCGATGCGATTGTTAAAAGGAAAGTCTATAGTCGAATACTTATTCTCCACCAACTTTCTCGCTGCATCCCAGTATTTGCCTACGGTATTGAAGTAGAATTCACTAAACCGTATGTCCAGCGGTTCGGTTATTGTTAGCAAAGAATAACCCCATACAGCAAGGGTAGCACCGTGCCTTCCCACTCGCTTTACTTCTTTATAAAACTCGTCTGTATTTATCCAATGCAGGGCCTGCCCAACCGTGATAAGATCAAACTGCTTTGCGGCAAAGCTCGTGCGTTCAGCTTTTGATATCGAGTATTCAATGTTTTCTGCGCGGAATGCCTCGTCAAGCTGTTGCTGGCTTATATCGGTTGCGAATACCTTTTTAAATCTCAGGCTAAGATCTCGTGCTACCTGGCCATTGCCGGTAGCGCAGTCCCATGCACAATCAAAGTTTTGCGTGTGTCGAAAGATAAACTGATAGAGGTCAGCAGGATAAGTCGGTCGGAACGCAGCGTAAGCTTTTGACTGACTCGAAAAAAGATCCTTGCTTGCCATGATCGGTTATATCAATCACTTCTTGGTTTGTTTGATCGCCAGGGCGAGTTCATCCAGTTGCTCTTGCGCGATAGGTGATGGAGAGTCGATCATGACATCTTTCCCTGCGTTATTTTTCGGAAACGCAATGAAGTCCCGGATTGAATCAGCGCCACCAAAGATTGAGCAAAGACGATCAAAGCCGAACGCAATTCCTCCGTGTGGTGGAGCACCGAACTCAAAAGCTTCCATGAGGAAACCAAATTGCTTCTTGGCTTCTTCCTCTGTAAAGCCGAGGTGGTTGAACATCATCTGCTGGGTTGGCCTGTCATGGATACGGATGGAACCACCGCCAACTTCTGTTCCGTTGATCACCATGTCGTAGGCATTTGCTCTGACTTTGCCAGGATCGGTATCAAGCAATTTGATATCATCAGGCTTTGGTGACGTGAACGGATGGTGCATGGCGTGATAGCGCTTTGTTTCTTCGTTCCATTCGAGCAAAGGAAAATCCGTTACCCACAAGGATGAGAATTTATTTTTATCGCGCAGGCCGAGTTTTTCGCCCATGAGCAGTCGCAATTCGTTCAGATGTTTACGGGTTGCATCTGTTTCACCGGCCAGAATGAGCATCAAGTCTCCGGGCTGTGCTCCGAATTTTTCCGCCCACTGCTTTAAATCGTCAGCCGAATAGAATTTATCAACGGAAGATTTAATTGTCCCATCGGTTCGGTACTGAACGTACACCAAACCCTTTGCTCCAACCTGTGGACGCTTCACGTATTCCGTGAGTTCATCGATTTGCTTACGCGTATATTCAGAGCATCCCTTGGCGTTAATCCCCACCACGATTTGTGCACTTTCAAAAACAGGGAAGTTTTTTCCTTTGGTCAACGGTGTTATCTCGACAAACTTCATGTCGAAGCGAGTATCGGGCTTGTCTGAACCGTAGAGACGCATAGCCTCATCGTAATTCATGCGTGGTACCGATGCAAAGTCAAGACCTTTCACCGTTTTGAACAGGTGGCGGATCAACCCTTCGAATGTATTGAGAATGTCTTCTTGTGTGACGAATGCCATCTCGCAGTCGATCTGTGTAAATTCCGGCTGACGGTCTGCGCGCAAATCTTCATCGCGGAAACATTTCACGATCTGATAATAGCGGTCGAATCCTGATACCATTAGCAATTGCTTGAAAGTTTGTGGGGATTGCGGAAGCGCGTAAAATTCACCGTGATGAATGCGTGACGGTACCACGAAATCCCGTGCGCCTTCTGGAGTTGATTTGATCAGCACCGGTGTTTCAACCTCAATAAAGTTCTGGCTGTCGAGGTAGGCACGGGTCTGCTGCGCCATCTTATGACGAAGTTGCAAACTCTCGCGGACTGGTGTTCTCCGCAAGTCGAGGTAACGATATTTCATACGAAGCTCGTCACCACCATCCGTTTCATCTTCGATGGTAAAGGGTGGAATTTTTGCGGAGTTAAGAATGGTCAGTTTCGTCACCTTGAGTTCAATCTCGCCTGTCGGAATCTTATCGTTTTTGGAGAGACGTTCAACAACGGCACCTTCCGCCTGGATAACGAACTCACGGCCGACCGATCTGGCCTGTTGGAGCAACGCTGCAGGTGTCTTGCCTTCTTCAAAGATCAACTGGGTAATTCCATAGCGGTCACGAAGGTCGATCCACAAAACGCTTCCTTTATCACGGCTCCGCTGAACCCAGCCGCTGAGGGTCGCTTGTTTTCCAACATCTGATAATCTCAATTCACCGCATGTGTGGCTTCGTAACATGATATAATTATTATTTTTGCACGTTTTATTGAAAACTTTTCAACGTTCTGTGGCTCGCGTAAGCAGTAGGGAACGAAGAAGAATCTCCGGAAATAAGTTAGCCGCGAATTTAACCGAAAATTATTAATAGATCGGGCGAATTTTGGCGGCTTTATGATTTATTCTGCCCTTCAATAATTCATGATTTTGACCGTTATTTAAATAAATCCCAAGACTAATGTCCCGCTTGCTGATCCTGATTATTTCTGTTCTTTTTATCTCCTTCGACCAACCTAAACTTGTGAAGACAAAAGTGGCCGAGGGAATTACAGCTTCCATTCCTCAGGACTGGCGGCCGATGGACCAGCTCGACTTTACGGAGCGTTATCCATCCGTTCGTGCACCACTTGGCGCCTTTACCAATCAGGAGCGCTCAATCGATTTCAGCGTCAATATTTCTGCCACGCGGTGGACGGAAAAAGACCTGGAGTTGGCGCAGCGTTTTTTCAAAGCCGGCATCGCCAATCTATTTGACCGGGTCGAAATGATCAATGAAGGTATTGTTGAACGGAAGGGCAAGAAATTTATCTTCTTTGAATTTGAGTCACGCGTCAACGGCAGTCGCGAGAAAGAAGGGCAACGCGAGCCCATCCTCAAATATTCATACATCCAGTACTACATCAAAGAAGGCCAGACCCTCGTGTTCTCATTCAACTGTCCGAGACGTGATCGCCAGGAGTGGGAGGGAACTGCGAAGCTGATGATGGAATCCGTTAAGGTGAAATAACAATTTAAAGCACTCCGCTCAAGCTTAACGCTGAGGGAAAGATCCGCTCATCAATTGAGATTTAATCACCGAGCAACTCCAACACCTCACTGTTTGACACCGAATAATCCACGAGTCGATTGGCATAGACCTGATTGAGCCATTGCCTGCCTGGGTTCCCGGAAACATCATAATTCACATTCGGTTTTGCGAAGTGCACAAAGTCAACGGTGAGTACAAAATCGGGCTTGCCAAGATGATCAAAGCTTTCGTTATTAAATTTGAATGGATCTCCCCACGAAATATTTCCAGGTACTGCATAGCTATTTGTATACCCATTGAGGCCAACCTGGAGTACGGGTGGCCAATCTACGAGGTAGAAACGATCATGAACATTCCACGTTTTGTCGTTGTCATACTTGTACATCATGATGAACGCATTTCCGACACGCGTGATCCGCAGGGTTATCCACTCCGCTTTGGCATCGCGCAATTTCAGATTTGATTTACTGTTGAGTGTGTATTTCGTTTCGATGACTTGCTTGCCGGGTTCTTCAGCCACACCAGTGGTCATGAACATCCAGTTTTCTTCTTTTGGTTTCCATTGATCTTTGCCAGTCTTCTTTGGTACCCTTACCATTAATCCGCCCAGGGACCACTGCGTTTCTGAAATTGGATTGTTTACGCCCGATGCTCTTACCCGTGCACGGACGTCAAAGTCGCCAGCGATTTCTTTATACAGGAAGGGAGCATTTTTGTCTGCGAACCATCCGGAGGTACCCATCTGCAGAATCAGGTTGCCATCCTTTACGGTCTGACTTCGTACTTTGTTAGGCCAGCCTTCGGTTTGATGCAGCCACTTCCAATTGGACAGTTCGCTTGCATTGTTGAATTCGCTATTGGCTTCTGGTGAACTTTGCGTTTGTGCACCGAGGGAAAACGAAAGTGCGAGTAGGAACAGCGTTGTAAAGAACTTCATGAGCGATGCAGATTAGTATTTTTGGGGTTAAACTGGTTGGACGTTTCAATGTTTCGTTTTTCCAAAAGTTTTAACCTTATTTAACCTTGAAACCACGTCCCGCGCGGGATAGCCATCATGGAATTGTATACCGATGAGTTTTTTATGCGTGAAGCCTTGAAGGAAGCACGTAAGGCTTTTGATATCCAGGAAATACCGGTGGGTGCTGTTGTCGTGTGCAAAAATAAAATTATTGCCCGCGCCCACAATCAGACGGAAAAACTTACCGATGCGACCGCGCATGCCGAGATGCTTGCAGTTACCGCAGCAGCCAATTATCTCGGCTCAAAATACCTGAACGAGTGTACCCTCTACGTCACACTTGAGCCATGCGTGATGTGTGCCGGAGCACTGCATTGGGTACAGCTGCAAAAGCTGGTTTACGGTGCGAGCGATTTGCAACGCGGATTTTCGCTGGTTTCAACCCCGCTTCTGCATCCAAAGACGCAAGTGTCGAAAGGGATTAACGGCTCCGAAGCCAAAAGCCTGATTGACGAATTTTTTGCCCGCCTTCGGTCATAGCGCGACTTCGCCAACCTGAGTTAATTTTCTTTAAACAGCTGCTAAATTGAATTTTCTCAACTCGATTAGGGTTGTATATTTGACGACTTCGAAAAACAATGTTAAACCATAAATCATAATTCCTATGGCATTTACGCTTCCAGCTCTCCCTTATGCATTCAATGCTCTTGAGCCACATATTGATGCCCGTACCATGGAGATTCACCATGGCAAACACCACAACACATACGTTACAAATCTTAACAACGCTGTTGCCGGCACAGATGCAGAAAAGTTAAGCATCGAAGATATTTGCAAGAACATTTCCAAGTATCCTGCAGCCGTGAGAAACAATGGAGGCGGTCATTATAATCATTCACTGTTCTGGACAGTTCTTGCTCCGAACGCAGGAGGTAAACCTTCCGGTGCGTTGTCCGATGCTATCAACGCTGCGTTTACAAGCTTCGATGAATTCAAAACAAAATTTGCTGCAGCAGCAACAGGTCGCTTTGGATCAGGCTGGGCATGGCTCATCAAGGATGCAAGTGGCAAATTGCAAATTACGTCAACTCCAAACCAGGACAATCCATTGATGGATGTGGCGGAAGCAAAGGGGACACCGATCCTTGGACTTGATGTATGGGAACACGCCTATTACCTCAACTACCAAAACAGAAGACCTGATTACATTACAGCTTTCTGGAACGTGGTGAACTGGAACGAAGTGGCAAAACGCTTTGGTGCGAAATAGTCTCTGACGTTATTACCTATACGATTTGGCTTCCGTGTTTCGGAAGCCTTTTTTTTGTCCCCGGGTTGTGGCTATCTTCACTGCTATGAAAAAGTTTTTTCTGCTCCTCAGTATAACAATCGTTTCATGCCAACCTAAAGATGACCCACAACTGATGAAGGACGTAAATGAGATTTTTGCGAAACAGAAAGGGATATTTGCTGTTGCGTTTAAAAACTTACAAACAGGAGAGACACTTTTTATTCATGAGCATGAGATCTTCCATGCCGCCAGTACAATGAAAACGCCCGTGATGATCGAGGTGTTCAATCAGGTACATCAGGGAAAGTTTGCACTAAACGATTCACTCATCCTCAAGAACGAATTCAAAAGTATTGTCGATAGCAGCGCCTTTGCCCTTTCATCTGCTGATGACAGTGAACAGGAGTTGTACAAACATCTTGGGTCAAAACGTACTGTGGATCAATTGGTGTATGACATGATTATTTCCAGCAGTAACCTTGCCACAAATATGATCATTGAGTTGGTAGATGCGAAAGAGGTTACCGAGACATTGAAAAGCCTCGGCATCTATAATACAAAAGTGCTCCGTGGTGTCGAAGACAGCAAAGCCTATGAAAAAGGAATGAATAACGTTACGACAGCATATGATCTCATGGTTTTGTTTGAAGGAATTGCCCAACGACAATTCATTACCGCTGCATTCTGTGAGAGAATGGAAAACATTCTTCTGGACCAGAAGTTCAACGAGATCATTCCAGCGTTGCTGCCCGCTGACGTGAAGGTCGCCCACAAAACCGGAAACATTACCGGGGTACGCCACGATTCGGGAATTGTGATTCTTCCGGATGGTAATAAATATGTGCTGGTACTCTTGTCAAAAGAGCTTGAAGACGAAGATGCGGGCATTAATGCCATGGCCGAAGTCTCAAGAAAAATCTACGAGCATGTAGCAGCGGAATCACACAATTAATATCGACTATCTCCTCTATTGTTTGTTCCTCCTGTTGCCTGGAATGATAGCTGATAGTGTCGCCATGCTCACTGGAGTTTTCAGATTACACAAAAAGCCTATAACGGAAACGTGTAGGTAAATCCGGCTCGTATCGCTATATGTCCTGCGAAGTAGAAATCGCTTAGTGCTTCAAACCTCAGATTTGTTGTTTTCACAGGCATTGACCAACCGCCACCAATCGCAAAGTCGTTGGCTCCAAGCAATCCACGAAAGCGAAAGAACGCGTCCTCAATAGGATACCAGCGCGCTCCGGTCGTTAGGCTTAATTGCCTGCTACCAGACCAGTACTCAATTCCACCGGTGGCACTGAATTTTTTGTGAAGGAAGTAATTCCCTTCCGCTCCGAATTGAAAACGTTGAAAATAGGCGGTGTTGTTTGTTTTTATAAGATCGGTCTGAACGCCAATCAAAAGGTCGTTTTTAGATTGTGAGACACAAGCCGTAGTTGATACAAAAAACAAAACGAAAAGTGCAAGCTTGTTCACGGCCGGGAAATTACAAATCTTTACATAGTTGTTAAAAAACTATTCCGTCAGCTATTCCATGCATGACGCCTATTTCTCAGCAATGAGCTTCTGCAATGCCGTGTACTCGTCCCGGAGTTTTGCAGCTTCCATGAACTCGAGTTCTTTCGCAGCTTTTTCCATAGCTTTTCGTGTCCGTTCCGCCATCTTCTGCAATTCGTCTTTGCTGAGGTATGCCACCACGGGATCCGCAGCAAGGGTAGCCTCTTCCTCTTCGATGTATGCCCGCTTTCCTTTCTTAGAGTCGGCAACCTTAGTTTGACCTAAGATGGAGTCTTTGGACTTGAGAACAGTCTTCGGTACAATGCCGTGCTTCTTGTTGTATTCTTCCTGCACGGAACGCCTGCGATTCGTTTCTTCGATGGCCACCTGCATGGACTCCGTCACTGTATCCGCATACATGATCACGCGGCCGTTCTCGTTTCGTGCAGCACGGCCTATCGTTTGCACCAACGACCTTTGGTTTCGAAGGAATCCCTCTTTATCTGCATCGAGAATTGCTACAAGAGACACTTCCGGTAAGTCAAGCCCTTCGCGAAGTAAGTTCACACCAACCAGAACATCGTAGACACCGAGGCGTAATTCCCGCAGAATTTCCACGCGTTCAAGCGTATGGACTTCCGAGTGAATGTATCGACACTTGATACCCGCACGTTCCATAAACTTCGTCAGCTCTTCAGCCATTCTCTTGGTGAGGGTAGTCACCAGAACACGCTCTTTCTTTTTCACGCGTTCATCGATCTCTTCAAGCAAATCATCGATTTGGTTCTTGCTCGGACGAACATCGATCTGGGGATCAAGCAAGCCGGTAGGTCGAATCAATTGTTCGACAACAATTCCTTCTGACTTACGCAATTCATATTCGCTTGGTGTCGCACTGACATAGATCACCTGGTTCAACAATGCTTCGAATTCATTGAATGTGAGTGGTCTGTTATCCAACGCTGAGGGTAGGCGAAATCCGAAGTCAACGAGGTTTACTTTCCGGGATCGGTCACCACCCCACATCGCCCGTACCTGTGGAACGGTGACGTGACTCTCATCAATTACCATCAGGAAATCATCCGGGAAATAGTCGATCAGGCAGAAGGGTCTTGCCCCGGGTTGTCTGCGGTCAAAATACCGTGAGTAGTTCTCGATACCTGAGCAGTAGCCAAGTTCACGCATCATCTCAAGATCGAACTCGGTACGTTCCTTCAACCGCTTGGCTTCAAGGTGGCGAAGTTCGGATTCAAAATATCCAACCTGTCGTACCATGTCATCCTGAATCTCTTTCATCGCCACATGCAGTGAGTCCTTTCCAGTCACGAAGAGGTTTGCCGGAAAAATAGTCACCACTTTCTCATCGCTCAGTTTCTTTCCAGAGATTGGGTCAATGCGTTGAATGGACTCGATTTCATCGCCATAGAAATAAATTCTGACGGCATAATCCGCGTACGCGAGAAATATATCAACCGTATCACCTTTAACGCGAAATGTACCACGTTTGAATTCAACTTCGGTCCGATGGTATAGGATATCGACCAACGCGAACAGTAGCCTGTTTCTTGCCACCATTTCGCCCACCTTCAGCTTGATCACATTCTTTCCAAACTCATCGGGGTTTCCGATACCATAAATACACGAAACAGAAGCGACAACAATTACATCGCGTCTGCCGGTAAGCAGGGATGAGGTTGCACTCAATCTCAATTTCTCGATCTCTTCATTGATCGAAAGATCTTTTTCGATGTAAAGATTCGATGAGGGGATGAATGCTTCCGGTTGATAGTAATCGTAGTAAGAAATGAAGTACTCGACCGCATTGTTCGGAAAAAACTGTTTGAATTCTCCGTAAAGTTGGGCAGCGAGTGTTTTGTTATGACTCAGTACCAGCGTTGGTTTGTTAACCTGCGCGATTACATTGGCGACTGTAAAAGTCTTGCCGGATCCCGTCACCCCAAGCAAAGTCTGGTGCGGTTCACCATCATTAACTCCAGCGACTAATTGCTCAATAGCTTTCGGCTGGTCGCCTGTAGGTACGTATTCGCTGGTTAGTTGAAATTCCATATTGTCAATTTAAGATTTTAGATTTCAGATTTTAGATTTTGGCAGGCTTTTCAACATCTGTGTTGTAAGCGTGGAACGAATCCAACAATCAAAAATCTAATAGGCTAGTGACAGCAGTATGTCACTAACAACAGAAAGGATGCAAAAAGTTTTCAGGTGTGACGCTACGTCCTGAACAATGGTTTGTGCGTGGTCCTAAATCTTAAATCAGAAATCTGGAATCTAAAATTTTAGTTATTCCATATCTTCCAGGACTTCTCCGCCTGCACGTGCAGCATTTCCAGGCCGTTCTTGATCTTGGCGCCATGGATCTCTGCTTTTTGCAAGAACTGGGTTCGTGCCGGGTTGTAGATCAGGTCATAAACAAAGTGGTCAGCGCCAATTTCTTCAAAATCAATTGGAGGCATCGCTTCTGTGTTCGGATGCATGCCCAGTGGCGTTGTATTGATAACGAGCTTCGAGTTAGCGATAACTTTTGGATCTTTTTCGAGATCAGCGTAAGTAAGTGTTCCTTTTTTCGCTTCTCGCGATACTACTTTGAATTCAACACCTAATTTCTGAAGTGCAACCTGAACGGCTTTTGACGAGCCGCCAGAACCAAGTACGAGGGCTTGAAACTTGCGGTCTTTCGGAAGCCACTTCTCAAGTGTTTCATAAAATGCATCCGAGTCTGTATTGAAGCCTTTCCGCTTGCCATCCTTAAACTTGATGACGTTAACAGCGCCAATACTTTTAGCTACGGGGTCAACTTCATCGAGAAAATTGATCACTTGTTCTTTATACGGGAGTGTTACATTAAGACCAGTAAGCCCCTTTGTATCCTTAATCAGTGTCTCAATCTCTTTAATATTCTTCAAGGGGAACAATTCGTAATGATGATCGCGGAGTCCTTCGCGGAAAAATTTTTCATCAAAATATTGTTTAGAGAACGAGTGACTAACGGTTTGCCCTATCAGTCCGAATACTTTTTCCATGTTCAGATTTTTGGTTTTCTTTCTGCTAACTTCAATTTATTCCCACTTCAATTCGTTTTCGCCACTACAAACTGGCAGAAAATCTGAGGATCTGTTTGGTTCTTAATGCTTTAAAAGGGCCAAAATGTAGTCAACCTGCATTGGATTTCAAAGCACTAATGACATTGAATAACGGGCTGGAATTTTTCCGCTCAAAACACGTAATCATTTGATAATGAGTAGTGAAATTTTGCGTTAACGGGAGATGTCGGACGTTAAACAGTCGGTTCATCCGCCAGTCGATAATTAATCAACTTCAAATGGTGGAGCAGAGTTGTTTTTCTTTTTTTCGATCCCCAGGAAATGTAAGAATGTATCGCCTCGCAATCCAAGTCGGATTGTTTCAAGCGGAATGATTTCTTCCGGAGCAATGTTCCCGAGGTTAACGTTGGCCCCAAGCAATTTGATGAACCAAACTTGCTGCGCCTTCTGAGGGGCTTCCCAGATTATTTTTTCGAATGGAATTTTAGTGAGAATTTCCTGCACGAGACCGGAGCGTACTTCACCGGTTGAACGAAAGAGTCCGACATTTCCTCCTTCACGTGCTTCACCGATTACTTTCCACGCGCCTGCATCAAGCTCCTTTTGCATCAGTTCAATCCACATGTACGGTGGAATAATCTTATCCGCATCTTTTGAACCTACTTCAGACAGAACGGTTACCTGGTCAGAAAGTTTGGTAATGTAATCGCACTTTTTGTCATGATCGAGGTCGATTGAGCCATCGGACACTTCTGCGAATGACATGTCGAACTTGTCGAGAATTTTTCGGTATTCGTCAAACTGATCACGAATGACAAAAGCCTCGAACAAGGTACCCCCAAAGTACACGGGAAGACCCGCATCTTTATACACTCTTAATTTATCTTTCAGCTTAGGTGTGACGAAGGAAGTGGCCCAACCGAGCTTAACGATGTCGACATGGTCGGCACAATTGCTAACAAAATCCTCGGCTTCTCTGACACTGAGGCCCTTATCCATGGCCATGGTAAAACCATATTGTCTGGGCTTGCTAGTACGCTCAGGCAAATTTTTTAGGTCGTAATTCATTAATGGTTTTCTTTTCTAAACTGTTCGATGATCTTATGCAGCGCCTTTTGGGTCTCGATCTTGGGGAAAAAATCGAAGAGGGCTGAGTGACCATCAAAGTCCAAAATTAACGCATTTTCCAGATAATTAAAGGCTTCTTTGAATTTGCCTCCTTCAATGAGGTAAACCGTCATCCTGTAAAACAGTTCGGCATCGTCAGGAATCGTGTCAAATCCTTCGGCAAGAATATCGGTAGCTTTTGAATAATCCCCCTGCTCATAGTAAACAAATGACCAGTTCAGCCATATTTCTTTATCTTCCGGATCGAGTTTGCTGGCTTCCTCGTAGGCGTCAAGGCAGGAAATAGTATTTCCAATTTTAAACTCGGCATGCGCCACCGCTTTCCAGTATTCAGCATTTTCGGTGTGGATCTTTAAGGCCTTGTTATAAAAATGTAAAGCCTGGTGCCATTTCTCCAGTTTCTCTAAACATGCTCCCGCACCATACCAAGCCTCATCATACAGTGTGTCGAGCTTCGTGGCTTTCTGAAAATATTTTAGGCCCAGTTCATACTGCTCCAGGCTCTCGTATGCGGCCCCGATGCAACAATAAACTTCAGGACTCGGCCCCTCCAGTTCAACCGTCTTCTTAAATGAATCAAGAGCTTTTGTGTATTGCAACTGATTCATGTAGGTATTACCCATGTTGAAATAGGCAGACGCGAAATTCTCGTCTATCGTAATCGCATAGTCGTATGCGTGCAATGCCTCTTCGTATTTTTCTAATTTGTTATAGACGATCCCCATGTTATACCACGCTGCTGCCGAGTAGGGATCTTCATCAATAAACTTTTGGTAATACGAAACGCTGCTTTCAAGCTGACCCGTTAGATCAAGACAATAGGCGAGTTCATACAACGCGCCATCGTGACTGATGTTCACTTCAATTGCATTCTTGTACGCTTCAATTGCTCCCTTGTAATCGTCCATACTTTGCTTGGCAAGGCCGATGTTGTAATAGACTTCATCCTTGTCTTCAGCGAGTGTCAGGGCAAGCTCGTAGTTCTCGATGGCGTCAGAGAATTTTCCCTGAAGCGAAAGTATGGAACCACGCGTGATAAAAATTTCAGGATCGTTTGGCTGCAGTGAGTGAGCGTGATCCAATAGCAGAAGCGCCTGATCGTAATCCTCGAGATTGGTCAGGATTTGTGCTTT
Source organism: Chryseosolibacter sp. (assembly GCA_036402115.1). Taxonomy (GTDB): domain Bacteria; phylum Bacteroidota; class Bacteroidia; order Cytophagales; family Cyclobacteriaceae; genus Chryseosolibacter. The sequence goes on along the minus strand of DASWTM010000198.1, from coordinate 36,540 downwards.
GATGGTGATTAACTCGGTTGAAAAAGGATACTGATTGATTGCCTGATTGACGGCCTGCAGTGCGCGTGTATGTTTTCCGCGCATCATATAATACTCTATAATTTCTTCGTAGGCGTCAAGATCAAAAAATTCTACTTTCTTTTTGCGAAGGTGGTCTTCAAATCGTTTTATCAGCTCGTTTTCCTCTTCTCGTTTACGAAATTCTCTCGCCATTGGCTAATTGGTTTTCCTAAAATAGGTAAATCTGCCGTAAAGGTAAATGGATTTATCTCATTTTTTAGCGTTCGCGCGTGCAATGTAGTATTCGCAACACCATTTGATTGTGTCGTCAATCGATTGAAACTCGAAATTAAGTTGTTTTCTGACTTTTTTATTGCTATAGACGAAGTTGCTTCCAGCCATCCGCGCGGTTTCCCTGGTGATTAGCGGTTCACTCTTGCTGACCCACGATCGCACTGCTTCGACACGCGAAATAAGCTCAAGCATAAACTGATTCACCTTAACGGAGGGAGCTTTTTTATTGAATTGTGTGGCGACCTTTTTAAAGAATTCTTTGAGATCCAGATTCGTTGCGTTCAGGATAAAACGTTCACCCGGTGCATTAATGTCGACAAGTTTGACGACCGCTTCAGCAACATCACGCGCGTCCACGAAATTCATGTTTTTGTCGGTGTAGAATTTGCGTTCGTCCCACACGTACTTAAAAAGCTTTGCGCTGCTTTTCGCCCAGTCTGCGGCAGCAAGAATTACCGAAGGATTTACCAGCACACTATTCAAACCTTCTTCGTGGCCGCGGAAAACTTCCAGCTCTGCGAGGTATTTTGTTTCCGCATACGTGGTGTTCATAGGATTGTCAATCCACTTGTGATTTTCATCGATATGAGTATCACCCTTTAGCCTACCCAAGGCGGCAACAGAACTTATGTGAATGAGTTTTTTAACACCGGCAGTCAGGCAGGCATTCACTACGTTGCGTGTACCCGTGACGTTAACCTCAAACATTTTCTTTGCAAGGCGAGGATTGAAGGATACAATTGCAGCGGCATGAATCACCACGCTTACATGGTTGAACGCATCTTCCAATTGAACAGGATTAGTTACGTCCGCATTTATCCATCGAATACTTGACGCCACATCCGTAAGCAGTGAAGTATCGCTGGTAGCACGTTTCAGCGCGACAACATCTCTCTTCTCGTGAAGAAGTCGTCTGACGATGTAGCTTCCGAGTAAACCGTTAGCGCCTGTAACTGCAATCATAACAGTGTGTTATTAAGTAAAGGTAGCGATAAAGCCTTTTTGAAATAGTTGGATCGAAAGGATTTCCTGATAAGTGACGTTTGCTGAAGGGTGTGACAATCCGTTCCGAGAAAATGTACGTGTCCGTTTGCAATCAGTCTTTCAGCCAATTTTTTTGCCTCGCGCGAATAATAGCCTGTCAGGGAGATGAGGTTTACCTGGAACAGAACGCCTCGATCCAGAAGGTCTTGCGCCTTTTTTATATCGTGCTGCAAAAAAATGTAGCGCTCGGGATGTGCGAGGATAAGACGATATCCCTGTGTAGTAGCAGAAAAGATGAACTCTTTCAGAAACATCGGCTCATTGAGAAAATTCGTCTCAAACAGAAGATATTTTTTTCCAAAGGTAAGCAGTTGTTCGTGAGCCGTGACCTTTTGCATCAACGCTTCGTCAAGGTAGTATTCGGCAGCTGCCTCAATTTTTATGTCTGCATTCTCCCGTTGAAGGTAAGCGTTTAATTCAGCGAGCCTTGGGAGAATCGTGTCGGGAGAATTTTTGTACGTATCCGCGATGATGTGCGGAGTGGTGATTATTTTTTTATAGCCAAATGCCTTGAGTTGACTGATGATAGCGAGCGCATCTTCAAACGACTGCACGCCATCGTCCAACTGCGGAAGCAGGTGAGAATGCATGTCAACGGTGAGTGGATTCTCAAATGTGTTTTCTTTTCTAAACCAGTTAAACACCGACTTTAAAAATTGACTTTAGCTTATCACTACCATTTTCTTCGTAATAGCCGTAGCCGTAACTCTTGGATGGTCCAGGGACAGCATTGAGTACGGTGGTAATGTTCGTAAACTTATTCATTGTGATGATACGCCTGAGTGTCATCAGGAAGTCTTTTTTGGAATAGTTGGCACGGAACACGTACACAGAAATATCCGCGCGTTTCATCGCCATAATACCGTCAGTGACAAGTCCCACTGGTGGAGTGTCTATAATTATAAAATCATATTGACTTTTCAAGTCTTCAAGCAAGTCCGTGAACTCACCATTCAGCAACAATTCTGAGGGGTTTGGTGGGTGAGGCCCTGAAGGGATAACATCGAAATTTTCCAACGATGTTTTCATCACGCACTCTTGCCAGGTATTTCGTTTGATCAAAATCGTACTCATTCCGCGTGTTCCGTCTGTGGGTTCAACAGGAAGCTCAACTTTCGCTTTTCGCATGTCGAGGTCAATCAGTACGACACGTTTTTTAGAAAGCGCGATTACACCTCCGAGGTTCATGGCAATAAATGACTTGCCTTCGCCTGAGATACTGGACGAAACTGCAATCACTTTGTGCTTTGCTGTCACCTGGAAAAAATCAAGGTTGGTGCGAAGTGTTCGGATTGATTCGCTGACGACTGACTTAGGATAATCGAGGATATGCAGTCCTCCGTTAGCACCGTGGCGTGACAATGGGACAGCTCCAAGCAGCGGTGCGCGTTCAATTCTCTCCAGTTCTGAGAGACTTGTGATCTTATTATTGACAATGTAGAGGATCCCAACAAACACAAAGATCAGAACGATGCTTGCCACAAGACCGACACCGGCAATCATTAGTTTCTTTGGTGAAATAGGCGTAATCGGCAAGCTCGCAGGCGAAAGAATCTTAAAGTCAGGGATACTACCGGCCTGTGCGATTTCAAATTCAGCTTTCGACTGCATGAGGAGCAGATACGACTCTTCATACACTTTGTAAAATCGCTGATTTTTTGAAAATTCTGTCGACTTGTCCGGAAGGGTTGCGAAAGCTGTCTCAAGCTGAGCTTTGCGGTTATTGAGCTCTTCCAGGCTCTTGATCCAGGCACCGCGGACGCCATTAACCTGTTCGAGGACACTGGCCCGCGCATTATCTACTTGCCTTTGTTTTTGCCGATAGGCGAAACTCACCTCCTGGTAGGATAGTTTCAGGCGTTCACGTTCAATCTCAAGACGCTGCAACTCATCAATGCTCAGATTAGTGTTTTGCGGTAAATACTGACGGATGGCAAAGGAAGGTTTCCCACCCTTCTTTTGAAGATCTTCGATAAACCGGTTTACTTCTGTGATCCGTTTCGTTAACTCATATCGTTGAGAGTCAATTTTGTTGATGGCGTCTACCGTGGTGCGAAAATCAATTTCCAGATTGTTGCTCTTATTTTGAAGCGCGAATTTCTTAAAGTACTCTTCATGAGCCTCCATCTTTTTCTCCAGCTGACTCAACTCGTTGACGAGCCAGTCTATTTTCTGTTTGTTGGCAAGGTTTTTCTGTTCGTTGCTGTATTGCACGTATAAGCTGTCTATGCGGTTTAATACCGCACGCGCTTTCATAGCATTGTTATCTTTAAACGATAAACGGATGGTGTTTGCATTGAAGTTCAGCGGCTCTACCGACAGATTCTTACTGAGATACTCAAGCATCGCCTGGCGACTATTAATAACGAAGTAGTATCCGATTTCATCACCCTTCTTAAAATCAGGATTTTTCTCCAGCACCATTTCGAGGTCGAGTAACGCGACTTTTTTTCCAAACTTGCCGCGCACTTCTTCTCGGCCAGGCACCTGTAGAATAAAATCGTTTGCGCCAACAGCCTCGAAGGAAATTGGCACATCGTACAGTGAGTTGTCTTTATTATATTCGATTACCCGGACCGGACCGCTGATGAACAAATCATTATCAAGCACACGGCCTCTGCTATAATAGACCACTTCGAAATTAGAATAGTCAATGACCCTGTCTAAGAAAAGCTCCGAGCGGATGATTTCGATCTCGCCTGCGATTCCATTTACATTCTCGTCATTGATCATGTTAGCGATCCCCAAATCGGAAGCTTCACTTTTAAATTCAAGCTTCAGCTGAGACTGTGACTCATAAACATCTTTAGTGTACCGAATGACCAAATAAGCAGCTGCATTCACCGCGAGGAAGATCAACAGTATCCCAAGCCAGTTGGCTGTGATGATCATTCCAAGCTTCTTGAAATCGATCGCCTCCGGGGCGTTTGATATCGTGTTCGGGTGCTCCAATCAATTTGAATTTTCGCGGTTTGAATTGATGATGACGACCGTTACCGCAGCCAGACTGGTAAGTACGCTGAATACTGGCCCATAACTTCTGAGTGCCTCGAGGAACGGCCTTCGTATCTGCTCAACGTAAATTATGTCTCCGGACTGGATCAGCATATCATCGCTTAAGTAACCATCTAGGGTGCTTAGGTTTGCCAGGAAAATCTGGTTACCGCGGAGCACACGAATATTGGTTGCTTTGCCCTCAAGGCCAATGCCGCCTGCCAGCGCGAGTACTTCTGTCAATCGGACGTTCTCATCGAGAAGCGGAATAACCTTACCACCTGGCGCGCCCAGCACAGTAACGCGTCTATTGGTTACGCTGAGCATTACAAACGGTTGCTGATATTGTTTTGCATATTCTTTTTGTAACAGGTCTTCCGCTGCCCGGACAGTCAGACCCTCAAGCTTTACCTCATTAAGCAAAGGCAGCTTGGCTACGCCATTATTATCGACCAGATACTTAGGCGGTTCAACCTTGAGCCCGGATTGGTTTGGGGAATCTTTAAATGATTCGAAATTTGGATCAATAATCTTGTCACCCTGATTGGTATACACTTCCAGTTGAAGAAGATCGTTTTTCTTGATGACATAATTTGATTCAGCAATTGCTTTCTCTTGCGAGATTTTGGAGTTGTCTCCAGCGCGGAACATTGTGTTTTGCTTGTACGAACTGCAAGAGCACAGAAGGGTACTCACGACAACGAAAAAAAAGAAGAGGTGAACTTTCACAAAATTCAGTTTGCTGAAATTACTCATTTTTTGAGTAATTCTTCAAGGGTAGGAAGTACCTGATCTTTCTCGGATACAATCGGACTGGTGAAGGGCCACTGAATATTTAATGTTGGATCATTCCAGACAATACCTGTTTCCGCGGCCTTGTTATAGAAGTTTGTGCACTTGTAAAAAAACAGGGAGTCCTCCAGCGCTGCAAAGCCATGCGCGAACCCCTCAGGCACCATGAGCATATTGCGTTTCTCGCTGTCCAGCTCTTGATAGTATACCTTTCCGAAGGTCTTGGATGCCGGCCTGAGGTCGACAACGATATCGACAACTTTTCCCTGAAGAACTGTCACTAGCTTTCCTTGAGCGTGCGGAGCCGTCTGCATGTGGAGACCTCGTATCACACCCTTCTTTGAAAACGAAGTATTTTCCTGCACGAACGTATAGCTGATACCAGCCAGGTCAAAGGTGTTTTTATTATAAAACTCGTAAAACCATCCCCGGTCGTCCTTGAAAATAGAGGGAATGACTTCAACCAGTCCTTCAATACCGGTTTCTTTTATTTGCATGAATCGTGACTGATTAAGATGCCTTTTGAATTTCTTTCAAGGCGTGAAGATACTTGTTTATAACCAAAGATTCATCGTACTCAGCTTCCATTTTCGACCGTCCGTTGCGTCCAAAAACTTGCAGTGTAGAGTCATCATATAAGGAGATCTCCTTCATTTTTAGCGCCAGGTCGTCCGCGTCTTTGAGTTTACAAAGCAACCCATTGTAGTTATTAACCACTACATGGTTGCAGCCCGGGACATTGGTAGCAATGATTGGTTTGCTTGAACTGGCGGCTTCCAGCAAAGTCCGCGGTGTACCTTCGCGATAGGATGGAAGGACAATACAATCTGCACGATCGATATGCGTGCGAACGTCATTAGTTGTGCCCAGGTATTCAACAGTATCAGACTGAATCCATTCGTTGATTACATCGAGTTTAATTCCGCGCTTGTGTTCCGGATCCTTTGCGCCAAGGATCTGAAACTTTGCATTTAATCCTTCCGCCTTTAACTTTTTTATAGCCTCAATGTATTCGAGAATTCCTTTATCGGTGATCAGCCGGGAAATCAGTAGAAATGTAAACTTCTCATTTCGTTTAAATTCCATGGGCTGAAAATGCCGCAAGTCAATGCCTGAGCCAGGAACAAGATCGGCCGTGCGGGATGAAACGATCCCTTTGTCGATGAATAGTTTTTTGTCTTCGGGGTTCTGGAAGAAAACCTTTCTTGCAAAACGAAAACTGATCCGATACAAAAACATCGCAAACGCGGAAACAAGATTCTTTTTAAGAAATACAGTGCCTAGTCCGCAAACATTGTTAATTACAGGGATGCCGAGTATCGCTGCCGCTAAGGTGCCGTAAACGTTAGGTTTAATGGTGTAATGCAGGATAACGTCAGGTCGAACTTTCCGGTAGGTCATGAGCAGTTCTGCGATTAGCGCTGAGTCCTTAATTGGATTGGCGCCCCGACTATCCATCTTGATGCGGTGATGAATGCACCCTTCTTTCACCAGATATTGCGTGTAATCATCGGCCGGGGCAATCGTATGCACCTCGTGGCCGTGCTTGATTAGCTCGCGGACAAAATTCAACCGGAAATTGTAAATATTCCAAGACGTGTTTAGGACGATGGCGACTTTCATTGGGCTTCCTGTTTTGGCAGCTGCACTTCAAATCATTGACCACCCTTCGATAAATGGTCAATAGAGGCGTTAGACTGCCAAATTGTGAATATAAATACCTCAAATATAATGTAAAGTAACCCGAAAATGGAAACCTTGTCTCACATTTGAACGTTACATTGTGCCATTTGAACTTTTTATGACAGAAAACTCTAATACAGCTGTGCTTGTAGCTTTAGGAAATAATCAGCAAACGGCTGAAACTCAAGAACACCTTGATGAATTGGAGTTTCTCGCTGAGACCGCTGGCATCCGCACGTTACGTCATTTCATCCAAAATCTTTCCCAGCCCGATTCGCGGACCTTTATTGGAAAAGGGAAACTCGAAGAGATAAAAAATTTCGTCTTCAGCAACGGTGTAAAGCATGTTATTTTTGACAGTGACCTGAGTGCGTCTCAGCTGCGAAATCTTGAGAAAGAGCTGAACCCAAAAGAACGGGAAGAACTAAAAGTGAGAATTTACGACCGCAGTTTGTTAATCCTCGACATTTTCCTGTGGCGCGCCCAGACTGCGCAAGCACGAACACAAGTTGAACTGGCCCGATATCAATACTTGCTTCCGCGGTTGACGCGGATGTGGACTCACCTTGAACGTCAGCGCGGTGGAACTGGAACACGCGGTGGTGCCGGGGAACGCGAAATTGAAACGGACAGACGAAACATTCGCTATCAGATTACGATACTAAAAGACAAGCTTGAGAAGATTGAGAAGCAGCGGGCAACTCAGCGAAAAAGCCGTTCAAATATTGTGCGTGCTGCGCTGGTAGGGTATACCAATGTTGGAAAGTCGACCCTCATGAACCTACTTTCAAAGTCAGATGTGCTGGCGGAGAATAAGCTTTTTGCAACCGTAGACGCTACCGTTCGTAAAGTGTCGGTCGGGGATATACCTTTTTTGCTTTCTGATACCGTTGGATTTATCCGCAAGCTGCCACATCACTTGATCGAATCTTTCAAGTCAACACTTGACGAAGTACGGGAAGCTGACATTCTTGTACACGTGGTTGATGTTGCCCATCCGTTCCATGACAACCAGATTGAAGTTGTTAAGCGCACGTTGGGCGAGATCGGTGCAGGTGATCGGCCAACAATTCTTGTTTTGAATAAAATTGACCTTTATCTGCAGCAACATCCTGACGCAAATCTAGAAGAGATGAAAGGTTTTTACCGCGAGCACGGGTTCGAACATATCGTCTTCATCTCGGCAACTGCAAAGGAGAACATCGATCAGCTGAAGGCCGTCCTGTTTGATCAGGTTCGCAAGAAACATATGACGATCTATCCCCACTATATTCAGCAAGATCAGTCGTATTATTCCGACAACTGGAAAGACTCCGCTGCAGTTGAATCGTAATGTTAAATCATTAAATTTGCCCGGAAACCAAAATTCATTTTTTCAATCTTAATTTTGTTTCCTCCCAGGTCCCGTAGTTCAATGGATAGAATAGAAGTTTCCTAAACTTTTGATACAGGTTCGATTCCTGTCGGGACTACCATTTCAAAATCGATTATACGTTCCAGGCTCAATCGCTGCCTTGGATTAAAAAAAACCATCCTGATGAAAAAAGTTTTACTCGTAGATGATGAACGAATCTTCCATTTCCTGAGCACAAAAATTTTTGAAGTCAGTGGCGCTGATTGCGAAGTGCATTCTGCCTATGATGGAAATGAAGCCATGCAGCAGTTGTCCGATGGACTCAGTCCGCATTTCATCTTTGTTGACTTGGATATGCCGAATATGAATGGCTTCCAGTTTATCGAGGCGTATAAACAAAAATATGCTGCACCACATTCCACGCTCGTAGTGCTGAGTTCCTCTGTCACCGAGGAAGAACGAAAGCGTGTCCTTGCCCTTGGCGCTGATGTTTATTTATCAAAGCCACTTTCAGAAAATGAAGTTCGGACGCTCCTTATGCTTTAGCGAGGAGGTTAACCTCGTCTTTGATGATGGGGAGAATGATGCGGAAACGTGTTCCTACCCCAGGTTGTGACTGCACTTCAACTTCTCCATGGAGCACGTCAACCTGTGATTTGATAAGGTAAAGTCCAAGGCCTCTTCCTTCGACATGTGAATGAAAGCGCGTGTACAACCTGAAGATTTTGTCTTTATGCTGCTCAGTATTGAAGCCCAGTCCATTGTCCACTACTTCAATGATCGCTTTCGAATCGACTGCCCTACTAGTGGCGCGGACAACTAACGATCTGTCGGGGGACCGGAATTTTATGGCGTTGCTCAGCAGATTGTAAAGAATACTCTGCAGCATTGGTCGGACCGTTGTCAACTCGGGCAACGATTGGAAATCGGAGATAATTTGTTCATCGCCACGAAGACTATCTTGGAGTAAGCTCACGCTTTGCCTCCACTCATCCGCAATTTCAATTGTTTCGCGGAAGCGCTGGGGCTCGTGACGGAGTTCAAGAATTTTCCCAAGGTCTTTAATGATGGTATCAAGCTCCAAGGCTGTTTTTGAAATCAGTGTCACCCACTGTTTAGCCTGGGCCACATCCTGCTCGTTCTGCAACAGCGAAGAAAGTCCGAGCACTCGCGCTACCGGTCCGCGGAGGTTATGCGATACCGTGTATGAGAATTGAAGCAATTCATTATTATACTTAACAAGTTCTTCATTGGTCTTTCTTAACTCAACTGTTTTTTCACTAATCAACTTTTCAAGGTCCCGGTTAAGATCCGTGATGCTTCGATTACTGGCAACTAGCTTATTTGCCTGGGCCTGGATTTCTTCATTCTGTTCAGAAACTTCAAAGTATAATCTGTTCAGTTCCTGGTTTACCTCCTGCAAAGTATGGGATTGAGCCTCGATGCGCCTGTTTTTTTCAGTGATCATCACGTTCAAGGATCGGATTCGCGAGTAGAAGCGATAGTAAATAAAAACCAATGTTGCCAGCAGGCCGATGCTTATGAGACCAGCTACGATCAGAATATACTGTTGACGAATCCGTGACTCTTGCAGCGCAATCTTGTCTTCAGCCAGTTGCTTATCTTTCTGGAGCACTTCAATGTTCCGGTCACGCTCTTCTATGGCCTGCACTTTTTCGAGATTAACAAACCTTCGGGCAAGGTCGGTCTTATGAATTGAATCTTCGAGGCTGCTTGCCATCACCGAATATTCCAGCGCTTCCTTAAACCTTCCCTGTGCGGTAAGAAGATCTCTCCGGGTCTTGTAATTGCGGATCAAAATTTCGTTGGCTCCGATCCGTCTGGAGGCTGCCTCTGAGCGATCAAGGAAGCTCGATGCTTTCGAATAGTTTTTCATGCGGAAATAGATATCTCCGATCCCCCAATTTGACCATGCCTTTCCATAGAGATAATTCACTTGCTCGGCTAACGCAATGCTCTCTTGGTATAATTCAAGTGCACGGGAATAATTGGAAAGTTTCGCCTCCAGCGTGCCAAAATTCATAAATGTTTCACTGAGCCCGTGCAGATTGCCGGCTTTTTGGTAAATCGTTTTCACCGAATCGAGACAAACGCGTGCCTCAGCAAACTGGTTCAGATCGGTCAGCACAACTCCTTTGAGGGTGAGTGTTTTCGATAAATCACCAATCAGCAATTTGCTTGGTCTTGAATTGAGCGATTCGTTTGCTAGGCGGAGAGCTTGCTGAAGATCACCAAGGTGGAAATTTACCCAGCCGATCCGGGTTCGAATAATGTACGTTTCTGTTTCGTAACCCTTAGCTTGACTCAGACGGAGTGCCTCATAGAGGTTGTTCAGCGCGAGTTCGTACTCTCCGCGGTCGGAGAAAATTTTTCCCAGGTCCGTCAGTAGGGTAATGTATTTACGAAAATGTGAAAGGCGCCAATAATAATTTCGCGCAGAGTCGAACAGCACAACGGCTTCTTCAAATTTCCCCTGTTGGAAAAGCATTAACGCGCGAATGTGTCTTACGTCATTCAAATTTTCAAGGTCGTTAGGGTAGCGCTTAAGAAGTTCATCAGCCTCACGGAGTAGCCCATCAGCAGTTACTAAATCTCCGGAAGTCACCTTGAGATTGGCCTGCAAAGCCAACGCATCGATGAGCCACGACTTATCAGGAAGCAATCTTCGAATTGCGATTGCTTTCTGCAGGTAATATTGTTGTGAGTCCGGTTGAAAACGCTGGCCGAAAAGTGCGCTCATGTTCCGATAGACTTTCGAAAGCGACTCCGGGTTAGTGCTGTCGTTAAAGACCTGTTTTGCTTTAGTGAAGTAGATGTAGGCCGAGTCGGTGTTGACTTCTTCGAGTCCGCAGGTGCCAAGTTGTAAGTAGGCGTATCCTACCGTATTCGTGTCGCGAGCTTCCGTTGAAAGCGCAAGCGCACGATGCAGATCATCGTGTGCCTTCCTAAACTCGCCCGACATGTAGTCATATACGCCACGATAGGCATATGCAATCCCTTCGCCCTTCACGTACTTGAGTTGCCTGGCTAGTTTTAGCGCTTCATCACTGTAGCGGACGACTTTTGCATTGTCGACTGAAATGTATTCGTAAACAAGTCGATTCAGTACATCGACCCTTGCATGACCTTCAGCCTGCATAAGGGTTTGCTCAAGGCTGTCAGCAGCGCTTCCCTGGCTCCATGCAACCACGGGCGCAATCGCAAGCATCATGAGCAGCATCAGGCCTTTGGGGAAGGTGGTCATGGGGTGAGGTTAGAACCACAAAGTTAGCTTGTTTTCATGAGGAACAAAGAGAGCAGTCTTGTATTAGTTGGATGTAAGATTCAGCCAATTCTCGTCTGGTAACAGGCCAAATTGCGAGCAGACTACGTTTGCAGAGTTTGATAGCGATTTAAAGTCGCGTAGGGTTTATTTTTTTTGGATACTGGTGAGAAAGACTATAGGAAAAAGAGAAGGCATTTTTGCCTTCCCTTTTAACTCTGGCATGCTTCCGCACATGCTTCGCATTCCTCCGCACAGGTTCTGCAGTGGTCATGATTATGCTTCCGGCACTCTTCCGCGCACATCGTGCACATACTCACAACGAGCTTGCGGAAATCTTCTTCGATTTCGCTTTCCCGCTGAACAATTCTCGACCCGAGCATGCAGATATCCGCACAATCCCGGGTCAGCTCAATGCATCTTGCAAGTAAGGTGATGTTGTCTTCGTTGAGACACGCGGTCTCGCAGCTTTCGCATGCAATTGCGCAGCTAATTAATTTTTGTTGGAGTTCGCCAAGAGTAAGCGTTTTTGTAGATGAATCAATATTGATCGCCATAGATTTTGGTTTGGGTGAAAGGCAAAATAGTTATGCCGGTATTGTGAAAATTATTACGGGTATAATTTTACACTATCGAAACGGCCATAAAACAAAACCTCATTTAGCCGAATAATTTGTGCGAAGGCACGGCTTTTGGCTGTTTACTTATAAAAGTAAAACTATGTTCAAGATTATTTATATCATCCTTTTCGCGTTCATTTGTACGAGTATGTCGCATGAGGCAAATGCGCAGCGAGAAGATAAGGACCAAGGCCAGGATAAAAAGGGCTATTCTATTAAGGATAAAAAAGATATCCCTATCAACAACGAAACGCCAACTAAAAATATTGAGAAAGTAGTTGGCGAATGGGAGGTAACTGGAATCTTCAGAGGCTCAAAGGATATCACAAACACCGACACCGTTGGAATTAACCGTTCTTTTGAGTTTACGCGTGAGAACAAATACATCAGCTATGCTGAAAATGAACAAATTGACAGCGGTACATTCAAATTGAATGAAGTTCAAAATGTCATCTACCTGGAAAGTGCCACCGGTGGAGATGTGACTGAATACAAAATTCGTTTTGATGATAACACGATGACACTTCAGCCGTCTGAAAGTGCAGACGCCAATGCGCAGCGTTTTCGTTACGTGTATACCAGGAAATCTGATGGATCAAAGTAATCCAGATCCACATAATCAAGAAGGGCTTACTTCAGGTTAGCCCTTTTTTGTTTTAGTTCCTTCCAAGTGGTGAGAACGACTTTTTCGCGCTGGAGAAATTGTTTGAACTCGGGATCCATCATTGCAAGCATGTCGGCCCTTCTGATTTTTCCTGAGTCACTGATTTTTGGAAAGATTTCAGATGTCTGCGTACAGTGCATAATTACCATGGTCAGCCCAGGCTTCAATTCGCCAATAGTTTTGATATAGTTTTGGGTTGCGATTTTCTGTAGTTCAGCATCGGACACAATGCTGTCGGTTGGGTAGTCGAATGCGTAGCTTACGTTGTGCAGGTCGTCCAGCACAGGCAGCCCCGCATTCCATAACAGCTGAGCAGTCTGTGAAAGCTGCGCGCGTAATTCTCCTGTCATATTCATTTGTCGACTGATCATCGTGTTATGTCCGCCCGGAAACATAACTGGAATCTTATTTTCGATTCCTACTTTAAGATAGCGCTGCATGAACTCAGGTGTTGCGAACAACGTACCCATGTGGGAATCAAGATGTGTCGGTTCAAAACCGGCTTGACGAGCGCGTTCAAGCTGAGCCCTGATTTCCTGCTCCACTTCATCTGCGGAGGCGTGCTTCATCACTTCTTCAACGGATGGCCACAGTGCGCCTTCGCTATCCACTAATCCTGGAACAGCCGGCTTGCCTTTGAGGGGACCCCAGCGGTAGTCTTTCCATTCAGATGTCAGCGTAAGGTGGAGACCTGCGTCTGTGTTCGGATGATTCTTCAAGTAGTGCAAAAATCCCGGAACCCACGGACACGGCATCATTACACTGAGGGAAGTCGCTACACCTTTCTCTATTGCGTTGATGGCTCCTTCATTCGAATCCCATGACATGCCAACATCATCGACATGCAAAATCAAAACCTTCGATCCTTTTGGAAAACCAAGCTTCTCAGCGTAAGTCTGCTCTTGCGCCCAAAGGCTTATGCAAGCAAACAGAAGGAGAAAAAGAGTAAGATGAAGTCTTCTCATAGTGTCAGTTATTTGCCGTAAATGTCATTCAATACGCCAGCAAGCCGAACTCCAGCCTGTAGCAAGCGGTGGCGAATGATATGATAATAGAGGTAAGAATAGCGGTATCCCAGTCTTCCATTACCGGTATCGTAAACTTGCTCAGCATAGGATTGACTTTCCTTCGCCCAAACCAAGACATTTCCACTCTGCCATGTTTTAACCTCGGCTTCGGTCGGAGTGTCTAATGACTCAGCTAGTTCAGTATAGCTTAGTCTTGTGTCGTCAATGATGTCGCTGTCCCACACGCGGTGCAGGTTGCTGTCAGCGCGGAACCACATAACTTTGACATCGTTTCCCCCCTTATCATTCTTGCCACCAACATGCAAAGGCTGATGAACATCACCGACAAGGTGGATGAGGATCTTGATGCGTTGAACCTGTTCTGCTTCTGAGAGCTTTTTAGTTTTTAATTCGTTGATGATACGGTTGATAGTTTGAATAATATCGCCATTCTTATTTTTCTCAGCTTGCTCGTAAGTCAGTCCATAAGGTATCGTCACCCAATGCCAGTCCGACATGTAATCATACGTTGAATCCGATTTGATTTCATCCATCCATGTACTTGCGATGGCGAGTGACTGCCCTTTCAAAAGTTGCTCAAGAACTTTCTTCGCTTTTTTGTTGAGGTACTTCGTTGCGATATGACCCGTCACGCGATGACCTGTTGCGCCCCAGCCAAACGAGTTGAAGGAAATGCCGAGAACAATGAGGAGCGAAAGAATTTTTTTCATAGTAAATTAATAACGCTCCAATATCCTGATTTTTGATTCAAGGTGGAATTGTTATCCCATTAATTTAAGTTTATATTTATCTGAAATCGTTACCCCTTCATGAAGAAAGAGCTTGCCTTAAGCTTCGATATTTTGGCTCAACCCGATGAGGTTACTTGTGGGCCAACATCATTGCAGGCGCTTTACCGTTACTATAAAGATGACATCCCCATCAAGCAAGTAATCAAAGAAGTTAAAAGCCTAAAGAATGGAGGAACACTTGCCGTCATGTTAGGCAACCACGCCTTAAAGCGCGGATACAAGGCCCAGATTTATACGTACAACCTCAACATTTTCGACCCCACATGGTTCAAGCATCCTTCAAAAAAAATCGTTTCTTTTTTGAAAGAGCAAATGGAATTCAAATACCGGAGAAAGAAGCTGCAGGTAGCATCGCAGGCGTACATCAAATTCCTTGAGTCGGGCGGAGAACTTCGTTACGCGGATCTCGATGAAGAATTGATTAAAGGCTATCTCAAAAGGTCAGTACCGATTCTTTGTGGATTGAGCGCTACCTACTTGTACGGCACAGCCCGGGAGATACCCCAATTTGATATCTACGATAGTATTAAAGGAGAACCTTCGGGACACTTCGTTGTTATCACAGGTTACGATGAAGACAGGAATAGAGTGTCAATTGCAGACCCGATGGAACCGAATCCGCTGGGAAAAGGACAAGTGTACAGTGTTCCCTTCGTACGATTGATCAACAGCATTATGCTCGGCATTGTGACGTATGATGCAAACCTGTTGATTATCGAGCCAAAAAAGTAAGAACGTTTGATTACCGTTTTCGATATATGGTATTAATGTTCAGCGAATGCAAAAACTGATCATTGTTGAAAATCCAGATCATTGGCAATTCAATCTCTATGACGCAGAGGTTGTGAGTCCGGCTAAATACATTTCTGCAGAAACCTATCAGCAGTTTAAAGGTTTGAAGGTGATCAACCTCTGCAAATCGTACCAGTACCAGAGTCTTGGCTATTATGTTTCGTTGCTCGCGGAGGCACGGAACCACAAGGTGTTACCAGGAATTTCAACAATCCAAGATCTACGATTTCCTTCCATTCTCCGGGAAGACTCTCAGGACTTCGATGACCTGATTCAAAACTCATTCAAAAATGAAAAACGTGATCGCGTTGAATTCGATATTTATTTTGGCACAACACAAAATGAAGAACTAGACAAGCTTGCAAAACAGCTGTTCCAATATGTTCAAGCTCCTTGTTTGTGTGCTACCTTTTCAAAGAAAAACAAATGGGTGCTGCAAAGCATTAAGCCGGTAAGCCTTGGAGAAATTCCTGCTGACGATCGCGAGCTGTTGCGAACTTCGGTTGAGTCGTACCTCCAGCGTAAGCGTGATGTCAAACCCGATAAGAAAAAATACGACCTGGCAATTCTTGTTAATCCGGAAGACTCGAATCCACCATCCGATGAGAAAGCCATACAGAAGTTTGTCAAAGCAGGAGATGCGGCTGGTTTTAATGTGGAAGTCATCACAAAGAACGATTTCGGGGAACTGATTCAGTACGATGCGCTATTCATCCGTGAAACAACTTACGTAAATCACCACACATTCCGGTTTGCAAAAAAAGCGCAATCACTCGGACTGGTGGTGATTGATGACGCGGATTCTATTTTGAAGTGCACCAACAAAGTGTATTTATATGAATTGCTTAATGCGAATAAAATTCTCACACCGAAGTCCTATGTGGTCAGCAAGGAGAATTACAAAACTCTCCCGGATAAATTAAAATATCCCTTCATTCTGAAACAACCTGACGGAGCCTTCAGCAAAGGCGTTTTCAAAATCAATGATGCCGAGGAATACAAACAGGTCTGCAATGCGATGTTTCAAAAGTCGGAGCTAATCGTTGCGCAGGAATTCTTGCCAACACCATTTGACTGGCGCGTAGGGATCGTAGATGGACAGGTGCTCTTTGTATGTAAATATTTTATGGCCGCTGAACACTGGCAAATCGTGAATTGGAATGGTAAACAAATGCAGGATGGTGATGTGGAATGCGTGCCAGTCGATCAGGCGCCTTCCGGATTGTTGAAGACAGCGTTGAAGGCAACATCTCTCATCGGAAAAAGTCTGTACGGTGTTGATATGAAAGAGGTGGACGGAAAATTTTATGTAATAGAGATCAACGATAATCCGAATATTGATTCCGGGATTGAAGACAAGATTCTGAAAGAGAAATTGTATTCAACCATTATGGATGTTTTCCTCAACAAGATCAAAGCCGACAAATGACACAACAACCCCCACGCCTTCATTTATTTCAGGGATACGGTATTGAGCTGGAGTACATGCTCGTAGACCGCACCACCCTGGACGTAAAACCAATTACCGATGAATTGCTAAAACAAGTTCTTGGTAATTACGGTAGCGATTATGAGAATGGCATGGTTACGTGGTCGAATGAACTCGTGTTGCATGTGGTCGAATTGAAATCCACCAAACCAGAAAATAACCTCAATGGATTAGAACACGCTTTGGCGGAAAACATCGAACGTATCAACGCATTGCTCGGAACGTGGAACGCGATGCTGATGCCCTCTGCAGCACACCCGTTCATGAATCCGCAGACGGAAACGAAACTCTGGCCACACGATAACAATGAGGTATATGCAATTTATAATTCGATTTTCGATTGCCGGGGCCATGGTTGGTCCAACCTCCAAAGTACGCACTTGAATCTCCCATTCTATGACGATGAAGAATTCGCCAAACTTCATGCTGCAATCCGTTTGATTCTGCCGATACTGCCGGGTTTATGTGCAAGCTCGCCAATTCTTGATGGAAAATTTACCGGAGCACTCGACACGCGCATGAATTATTACAAGACAAATCAGAGCAAACTTCCATCGATCACTGGAAGAGTAATTCCTGAGGCGGTTTTTTCCAAGCGGAATTACATCAACACGATTTACGAAAAAATCAAAGCAGACATCAAACCATTTGATCCGAATGATGACTTGAACCCGATCTGGGTCAACTCCCGTGGAGCAATTCCGCGCTTTGACCGTGGATCCATAGAGATCAGGATCATGGATATCCAGGAGTGTCCGGCAGCAGACCTTTCTGTTGTGAAACTGGTTGTCGAAACGATAAAGTGTTTCGTATCAGAGAAATTTCTTGATATCGAAGCGCAGATGAAATGGAAAACTGAAACGCTGGCGCAGCTTCTTGATCAAACAACCGAGAAGGGCCAGGAGGTTGTAATTGAGAACGAAGACTATTTGAAAGTGTTCGGATACCCAGACAAGAAGGCAACGGTGCGCGAGTTGTGGCAACACATTTTCGAACGCTTAGTTCGTATTGGAACAGATTCAATAGGTAAAACCAATCACGAAATCGAGGTAATCCTTACCGAGGGAACATTGGCACAGCGAATTCTGCGCGCGCTGAAGAACGATCACTCGAAAGAAAACATAGCGGGGGTTTATCGGTTGTTGTGTGGATGCCTGGCGCAGAACAAGATGTTCATACCATGAGGGACATTTCAAGAATCAGAATCCAAAATCCAAACCGCGGAGCACACGGAGAAGCGCGGAGCATGCACGGAGATGATGTTATAATCAGTTTTGTCCCGGGTGTTCGTCCGATGATAAGTATCCAAACTTAATCCAAGCGTTAGCGCGACTACGGGCTCGCAGCGACCTTTGCGTTTGTGATGCTCCATGAGCAAGATGCACTTCGATCTCGATTCTCCCTGTGGAGCCCCGCTGTTGCATTACGATCCTCCGCGTTAACCCTGCATTTGGTTTTTCTTCAGCATCGATTCGCTCTTTTTACGAGTTCAGATCTTTTAAAAGCAGCTTGAGCTTTTCGAGGTAGTTGCCGTAAAGTTTTTTCAATACCCAATTGACAAGCCAGGTACTTCCAAAATAGAAGATGGCGGCAAAGCCCACGAGATAGGCAATGGTCTTTGGTTGAGACAGGAACACAAGAAAGTTTTCTAGCCCTCGCTCAATGGCGCCAAAGAGAAGCGCAAGGCAGAAATAGACCGGGTAAAGAATAGTATAGCTCCGCTTATAAAACTTCAAATACCCTGACAGACTTCCCGTTAAATTTTCCAACGCCACTCGAAGATTTCCCTCTGACGAATTGAAGCTCTTCAGCAGCATTAGCTTTTTCACATAATAAAAGGAGTAAGCAACAAACATCGCGAGGATCGACACAAACGTCCATTTTGCGGCCCCGCTTGGAAGTGTTAATGCATAAACAAGCAATACAATTCCTGAGACAAGTGTAAATGTCAACTCAATCCATACACTTCTCTTCAGCTTGTTAACAATAGACTTACTATTGCCCCTCAGCATGGATGCGAGCTCGTCTTCAGCCTTGGGCTGGAAAACAGCATCGCTCTTTTTCCATAAGTCCTTAAGTTCATCTAGTTCCATGGCTGTCGGCAAACATAAGTTTTCGTAATTTCTCCCGAATGCGGTTCATCCGAACACGCACGTTGTTTTGTGTGATTCCAATCGTTTCTGCGATTTCTTCATAGGGCACTTCTTCCAGCGCCATCATAATCATCGCGCGTTCGATTTCCGAGAGCTGGCGGATTGCCCATTGCAATTTCTGCAGCTCTTCTTCCTGTTCAACACCCGAATTGCTTTCGGAGATGTTGAAATGAAAATCCTGAAGGTCTTCGGTTTTTACATGACGGGTGTTTTTGCGATAACCCGAGATCGCAGTGTTTAGTGCAATTCGATACATCCACGTTGAGATCTTTGCCTCCCCGCGAAACGTGTGAAACGATTTCCAAAGCTGGAGGACGATTTCCTGAAATAAATCATTGCGTGCGTCCTGATCATGCTCGTACATGATGCAGACCTTATGCACCAGGCCCTGATGCTCCTTTATCAGATCGATGAATCGTTTTTCTTCGCCAGTCACGGGGAAAAGTTCACGGTTAGCAGTCTCCGCTCGACAGTGAGTAGCCAAGCCGCAAAGAGTAGCCTACGCGTTAAAGTATTGGTCGAAGGTAGGGAAAGAATGTTACAGGTAAAAAATAAAAATGTCCACAGTCCACTGTCGACAGTCCACGGAATGCATTTCTGTGGACCGTGGACTGTCGACTGTGGACAAAGGCCGTCTACAAACTGTTCAAGTACAAGTGCAGCGCCTTCAACTCAACATCGGAATACGCTTTTGTCATCGTCCACGGCATTTCGTTTGGCTTTAAGACTTTACCCTCGGGAGTTGTTCCCGTGCGCAGGGTTTGGATGAATTGGTCGTCTGTCCACTTGCCTGGATTCCCGCTTGCGCTGATATCAGCAACGACAGGGAAGCCAGGAGCAACCGGTTCACCACCTTTCATCGTTTCACGGTGACAGCCTTGGCAAGCAATGGAAAGGTATTTCCCGAATTCAACAGAAACTTCTTCTTTTACTTCTTTCACCAATACGCGATCATGATCGATCATTTCTGCAGGCAGAAGCGGAAGTTTGCCGAGGTCTGTCAGCACTCTTCCCACTGGCCCGAGGTTGCTTTCCGGAAGCTCGCGATCAACGTTTGGCAGTTGCGAGCAATAGGCGATGAGGGCTGTCATATCTTGTTCTGACAGGAGTGTATATTCATGTGATGGCATAAACAGCAGCGGCTTGCCATCTCTGCGGATACCATGCTTAAGCGCGAGTACCCAATCCGTTGTGTTATGGTCTTGGGGCAACCCTCCTTTACCTTTTGTGAGGTTTCTGGCCACGAGCAAGCCAAGTGCAGGATCATCGATAAAAACTTTACCGCCAAGATCAGCACCATGACAGTCGTTGCATCCTTTTGTAGTCATCATTCGCTCTCCAGAGGCGAGTAGCGCTGAATCACCTGGATTAAACTTTAACACTTGTGGACTTACAGTAAAGACCTGATTCATCCGGCTTTCCGTGCTGAAATAGACCTTTGCATAAAAAATGGCAACAATGGCAACCAAAACACCTAATGCAATGCCGATCACTTTAAAAACTCTCTTTAACATATATCGCTTTTGCTGATGGAACGCGGAAACCTTATCGTGAGGCCTTCGTTAAAAGGAGCATTTCGTACGCATAACGGATTCAATGACAACCCCCACGCTTGAAATTCAGTATCAGGAACTTGCTTGCGAATTAAATACGATCAATGCTCCTGACAGCACGTATGATTTTCTGGAAAGAAAGGCTTACCATACGGACATCGGATCGTTTCACGAGAAGAGTATTACCTGCGGTGACGTTCGTATCAATGAGATTACAACCCAGTTTGATCGCGATTGCAAGATCGCTGTCAACGATGCGCTTCTTTCTCGCTCCCTTCATTTATGCCTGCCCATCACCGGTTCCGTCAGTGGGAATTTTGATGATGCCGGTATTTCCTCTGCTGTACTGAAGCCTCGAACGCATCACTATATGTTTGTTCCTGGAGAAGAATATGAGCTGATGTTTGAAAAAGAGGTACGACTCGCCCACGTTGAATTTGGATTACCTTATCTGACATCGCTCCTCTGTGCGTCTGAGCGATGGTCTGCTGAGTTGCAGGAGAAAATTTTTAAGCAGGAAGTGGTTTATAGCGGTGGAAGCATCGTCTGCCGAAGTACAAACGATGTCATTCACTCCATTCTACACTGTCAGCTGACGGGTAATCTTCGAAAGCTTTTTCTCGAAGCAAAAGTGATCGAGCTCGTTACTCTTCAATTGCAGCATTACCGCGAGATCAACGAAATTCCGGAGTGTCGCGGGTTAAAAAAGTCTGATCAGCAGTTGATGGAAGAGGTTAAGCGATACCTGTCTGCACATTTTTGTGACGACCATTCACTCAAGTCCATCGCACTACATTTCGGCATTAACGAATTCAAACTCAAAAAGAATTTCAAACTCCAATTCGGTCAAACCATCTTCGACTTTCTTTTCGATTTGAAAATGGATCACGCGTATCGTCTGCTTCACGATGGCGGAAAATTCGTCAACGAAGTTTCGCGCGAGGTCGGATACAAGAATCCAAACCACTTTGCTACGGCCTTTTCAAAAAGATTTGGTGTCAGCCCTTCCAAGTTGAAAGGGTAGGCTTGCAACTCGAGGAAGCTTGAATCAAAGCTCCATTCTTAAACATTTGGATCTCTCTTCCAGGCGAAGACTCCGACAAGTGAGAACTACTAGTCGCTAGGAGCCCGACCCCTCGCGAAATGATTGCGCCTCATTCGTGGCTTAAGTTTCTCCATAAGCTTTCATCTCATCAAGCCCGGTCGCCATCTCAAAGCCCTGAAAGGGCGAAATAACAACACGAGGGGTGGAGCCCCTCGTGACCACGCTCCGCCCGAAAACAAGAAATCCAAACAGAACTGCTCTATTTGGATTTTCGCTCCCATTCCTCGGAAAACTTATGTTGTATCTTATTTCTTCTCGCTTACTTTTTCGAGGTTAAACAACTCGTGCAAGAGTTCTGTCAAAGACTCCGCATCACCGCGTTTACAGGCAGCCTTCAATTGAAGCACAGGGTACTTCAAAATCTTCTGCATCATGGAGCGGCTCATTTCTTCAAGCTTTGCTGCTTCTTCTGGCTTGGCATTCTTCAGGAAGCGTGCAAGCTCCTCTTTGCGAATTTGTTCGAGCTGAGTTTTCAGCTTCTGGATCGTAGGTGACACGATCATCTCCTTTGACCAGTCTTCAAATTCAGCGATAGCTTCGTTGATGATCGCAACAACTTTTGGAATCGCTGCCCTTCTTTTTTCAACGGCTTCGTTTGTTTTTTCTTCAAGGTCGTCAATGTTGTAGACGATGGCACCGGCAACTTCTTCAACAGAAGGTTCGACACTCCTTGGGATCGACAAGTCGATAAAGTATTTGTGTGAAAGAATACTGAGTCCCTTCACAAGTTCTTTCGTGATTAACGGCTCATTACCAGACACAGAACTAATGATGACGTCCGCTTTTGCAAGCTCTTCGTTCAGTGATTCAATGCCTTTGAATTTGAAACCACACTTTTGCGCAAGCTTCTCCGCCTTTTCAACGGTGCGGTTGACGATCGTTACGTCTTTAAAGTTCGAGTCAACAAGATTCAGGCAAACATCTTGCCCGATTTCACCAACACCAACTACTAGTGCTTTTGGAGAACGGACTCCAACAGTGAGATCTTCAGCAAGTTCTTTCGCTGCATATGAAATGGAAGCGGCTCCATCGCGGAAAGCGGTTTCCTGAACAACACGTTTGTTCGCAAAGAAGATCGTGTGCATCAGACGGTGGAGGTACGGACCAGCCATGCCTTCGTCAGCACTCCATTGATAGGCATTTTTTACTTGCCCGGAAATCTGCAGATCCCCAATCACTTGTGCATCCAAACCGATCCCTACTTCGAACAAGTGCTGAACAGCAGCCAGTCCGTTGTACGAGGCAAAATGCTGTTCAAAGCCAGCATCCGGATTCTTGATGAGGGCGAGGCCTTTGAATATCTGAGTGGATAAGTCTTCGGTTGCGCAATAATAAATTTCAGTCCGGTTACAGGTTGACACGATCAAAACTTCGGTCGCCTGGGCATATTCCCGTATAAAACGGAATAACTGCTTGGTTGCTAGCTCATTCAGCGAAACCTGCTCACGAACCTGTAGGGGCGCGGTCTTATAAGTAAGGGCTAAAAGCTTGAAATTTGATGTCATCGAACCACAAAATTACGCGCTGACCAAAAAACAACTATGAGAAAAGTCAGGTATTATTTAATTTAGAATTGCTCTAAATAACCAGTTTCTCCGTCTTCCGTCAGCTCATACCATTACGGTTAAAGCCCCAAATAAGTTTCTGGCTGCTCCCAATTGTTAACAGGATAAAGGCTTTTGAAAAATCTGCGGGCAGGAAGCGTTTTCTGCGTGGAATCGATTAATTTTCTCCGGGTCCACTTGAGATGCTCGTATTTTTAACCGGACCCTATGCATTTCCTTCGAAAATGGATTCGCACATTGCTCGGATTTTCCGGGCGTGAAGCGAACGGATTTATCATTCTGCTTCCACTCATTATTATTATCATTTCAATCGAGCCGTTAACACGCCTGTGGATTTCAAATCGTGAGATAGATTACAGTCATGATCGCAGGAAGTTAGATAGCCTTAGGGTGTTGTGGGACACGCAGGAGGTGGAGACGCTCAGACACAATGTTATTGACACCCGGAAGCGGCAATTGTTTGCATTTAATCCAAACGCTGTATCCGAGGAAGATATGGTAAAACTCGGTTTTCCTGAGTTTCTCGCCAAACGTGTGGTGAGTTATCGCCAAAAAGGTGGAAAATTCAACACCCCGGGCGACCTTCAAAAAATCTACGGAATGGACTCCACTCTGTTCAATTCGCTTAAAAACTATGTTGCGATTCCGCAGCTTCGCAACGAGCAATCAGCGAAACAACTCCAAAAACCTGCTGTTCAAAGTGCTAAACCCCGCCTTGCCTCCTTCGACATCAATGAAGCTGACACTTCAACGTTAAAGTCCGTATACGGCATAGGAACAAAACTTGCAGAACGTATTGTGAGGTTCAGGTCTGGGTTGGGTGGTTTTGTGAGTTTGAACCAATTATCAGAAATCTATGGATTGGATAGCGCAGTTGTAAATCGTTTAAAAAAACGCGCATTTATTAAACACGATTTCAAACCGAAAAAAATAAATCTGAATACAGCCACAGAATCCGAAATGTCTGCGCATCCTTACATCTCGAAATCAATTGCAAAAATGGTTATTGCGTGGCGCTTTCAACATGGCGATTTCAAATCGGTGGACGAAATAAAAAATCTTAACACGCTGAAGACGGACGACATCGTGAAAATTATCCCATATTTAAAAGTGCAGGAATAGCGAGAGATTTTACATAACTTTTTTTTCTGTGAACGATTCAATGAAAAGCATCCTGCGCACCTACCTGCGCAGATTAACCAATTTGTCTGGCAACAACCGCTCATTATTATTGCTGCGTTTGTCGCAAGATCAGTTGATGGATTTGCATGAAACAAGTCACCTCAACGGCTTACCTTCTTTCGAAGTGATCCGTGGGTTAATTAATTCCCGCAATGTAAAACTTTGCCAGGTACTCGATTCTCGTCTTGAAGCAAACAATGAGGTCAGTAAGAAACTGAAGAAGCTTCAGCGCACCGATCATTTTCTGTTTGAAGAGCGCGGCTCCTATGACCTTCATGTAGGATGGCCGTTTGTACGCGGAAAATTTTCTGATGGCACTGCTGTGCGATGTCCTCTCTTGTACTTCCCGGTTACGATCGTCCAGGAAAACAATTCATGGTTTCTGCACCCTCGCCCACAGGCAGGAGTAACATTCAATAAATCATTTTTACTCGCGTACTCATTTTATAATAAGGTAAAGCTAGAGGAGGACTTGCTTGAAACGAACTTCGAAGATTTCGCGGTCGACAGCACGGTTTTTAGAACGCAGCTTTATCAACTGTTGAAGGAAAAAGTCGAGTTGAATTTCAACGCTGATAATTTCCGCGATGAGCTGATCACGTTCAAGCAGTACAAAAAGGATGAGTTTGAGAAGGATCACCGCAATGGCGAATTGAAATTGTTCCCGGAAGCCGTGCTGGGAATTTTTCCGCAGGCCGGATCACAACTCGTTCCAGATTATCTTAATCTCATTGAGAACAGTACCGTTAAGGACCTGGAAGAATTTTTCGTTGAGAAAAATGTCGAACACGTAGAGAAACCAAAGCACGGTTTACCTGCGGTGAAAGAAGAGAAGATCTATACACCATTCAATCTTGATGCGTACCAGGAAAATGCAATTCGTGCAATCAAGAATGGCCAGTCAATTGTTGTGCAAGGTCCTCCGGGAACTGGTAAATCACAATTGATCTGCAACCTGATGGCCGATGCAATCGCTTCGGGGAAGAGGGCATTGCTCGTATGTCAGAAACGTGCGGCATTGGATGTTGTTTATAATCGCCTGCGTTCGAAAGACCTGGGTGACTTCATCGGTCTTGTTCATGATTTTCGGAATGATCGCAAAACTGTCTTTGCAAAGGCCGCGCGTCAGATCGATAACATTGACAACTATAAAGCACAAAACAGAAGTGTTGATCTCATACAGACGGAACGCAGATTCTTCCAGGTATGTCGTTCGATCGATCAGATCAGTGAAGATCTTGAAAACTTCAAGCGTGCCTTGTTTGATGATAAGGAGTGCGGCTCGAGCATCAAAGAACTTTACCTGACGTCTGATCTTCATGGTGATACCATCAATATCCGCCAGGAGTATCAAAACTTTACTTTCCCGCTTCTTCCGGAATTCCTGCGCAAGCTTCGCCAGTATGTTGGCTATGAAGTTTCGTTTGGTGCGGACGGCTATCTCTGGAAAGAACGGAAATCGTTTTCTACGTTCGGCTTCCCCGAATTGAAAGAACTCGAGTCAGTCGTCTCGGATATTCCAAAGTACCAGCGACAACTCCAGCAAGATTTTCGTAATCTCATCAATCACGAATTGAATATTGAAGAAGGGGATAGCCTGCTTGCGCGACAAGATGAAATTCTTGGAATGCTGGCGTTGCTAAAGAACGACATCGTCTACCATTACTTTGTTTCTATGGTGCAAGAAACGGATGACGAGACAAGTCTGCTTTGGTTCTCGAACCTTGAACGGGTTGTAATGAACTGCTTTGACGATCCCGGCCCTGAGACAACCTTGTCGATGGAGCAGCTTGTGAAAGTGCAGGAGGTATTGGCGCACCGGATGGATGCGCGAAAGAACCCCTTCACGTTCCTGAAGTGGAAAATGTTTTCGAAAGAGAAGTTTTTCCTGAATCGAATTCTCAGCGTCAACAAACTGCCTCATACCGGTGCGGGTCTGCAAACGTTAGAGTCGAAACTTGACAACCGTTTGAATCTTGAGCACCACCTTACGGCTATCCGCAAAAAAAACTGGTTGGTCGAGATGCCGCAGGATTATGATCAGTCGCAGCTGAAGACGTGGTTTACGAGACAAAAACTTGCGATACGCGCAAAATTGATCTTCAATTCCTTGCGTGAAGTCAGAAAAGCAATCAATCCTGCGATGCTCAAGCGCACGGACTTTATCGAGCTGATGAAACAGTGTCTCGGAAAGGTGGCCGCTATTCCTGAAAAAAAACAAGAGTGGCTGAAATATTTGACACCGTTTCAGCTGCGTCACCTGATCGCGGAACCTTCGCAGGAAAAGGATTACCTGAAATCCTTGCGCAAGGATTTTGACAGCCTTAGCGAATTCGATCGCCTGCGCGAAAGTTTGACGGAGGCGGATCGAAATGTCATCCATCGGCTTTTCGAAAGTGCAGGGTGGAATATTGAAAAGCAGGAGGAGCTGCTGCAAAACAGTTTGCGCCTTGCCTGGATTGAGCACATCGAAGCCAAATATCCCGACTTGCGTTCGGTGTCTTCCCGTAAGATGCAGGAACAGCAACTGGAACTCGCCCGATTGGTGGAAGAGAAGCAAACCTTGAGCACGGACATCCTGTTGCTCCGCGCACGTGAGCGTGTGTATGATCGTGTCGAGTACAACAGGTTGAACAATCGCGTAACCTATCGCGACTTGTATCATCAGCTTACGAAGAAGAAAAAAATCTGGTCGATGCGAAAAGCGATCACTGATTTTGAAGATGAAATTTTCAACGTTCTTCCTTGCTGGATGGCATCGCCCGAATCAGTATCGGCAATTTTTCCAATGAAGGAGATGTTTGACTTGGTCATTTTTGATGAAGCATCGCAGTGTTTCTCCGAACGAGGTATTCCGGCAATGTATCGCGGCAAGCAAGTACTTGTAGCGGGCGATGACATGCAGCTCAAGCCAAGTGAACTCTACCAGATTCGTTGGGATGATGAACTCGATCATCCGGACGTAGAAGTAGATTCGTTGCTGGCGCTGGTGGAACGCTATCTGCCGACCGTTCATCTGCAAGGACACTATCGGAGCAGATCGATGGATCTTATCGATTTCTCGAACAGAAATTTCTACGAAGGAAGACTTCAACTTCTTCCAGACCGCACAATTCTCAACCTGCAGGAGCCGGGAATCGAATACGTGAAGGTCGATGGCGTGTGGGAGAATAATGTCAACGCTGTAGAAGCGGTGACCGTTGTACAGCGAGTGATTGAGTTGGTGCGAATGTTCCCTGCTAAGGAAATTGGTATCGTCACCTTCAACGCTCCGCAGCAGCAACTCATTATGGATCTTATGGAAGACATGTTCACACAGTCAGGTCTGACCATTCCATCAACGTTGTTTGTCAAGAATATCGAAAATGTGCAGGGCGATGAGAAAGACATCATCATTTTCTCAGTTGGTTACGCTGCAGACAAGCGTAAGAAAGTGAGCATGCACTTCGGAAGTCTCAGCATGGCTGGTGGTGAAAACCGTTTGAACGTTGCCGTTACCCGTGCACGCGAGAAAATAATTCTGGTGTGCAGTATTGATCCGGAAGAATTGCGGACAGACGACATCAAGAATGAAGGTCCTAAACTTCTCAAGAAATACCTTGAGTTTGCACGTGACGTCCATCAGCAGAAGTTTAGACCGAAAGTGGAATCAAAAGTCCGTCAGCAGCCAACGTGGTACCTGAACAGTAAGTTGAAGAAGTGGGGCGAAGAGAAGTTCAGCAGTCTTCAGTTCGAAACAGACACGATGCCGCTAGCCGATCTCTACTTCAAAAACAACGGCCAGTACTTGGGCATCGTTCGAACGGATGACGCAAATTATTTTAACAGTCTTTCTGTCAAGGATTCGTTCGCTTACGTGCCTTCACTACTGGAACAAAAGAACTGGGGATCGTTCTACGTCTTCAGCCGAAACCTGTGGCACGACCCTGAGAAAGTTGAGGAAGACTTGCTGAGGTTTATCGGGACAAAGGTGGTTGAAGCGCAGTGAAATGTGTGTTAAGGTGTTAATGTGTTAAAGTGCTAATGTGCTAATGTGTTACGGTGTTTAAGATCGTGGACACAAGGACCGGCAACGAACATTAACACCTTAACACATTAGCACTTTAACACCTTAGCACATTTTCAATAAGGATAAACCACCTTCGGTGATCTGACTTTCAACTCAACATGCGGCTTGCCATTTACGGCCGAGCCGTTGAGGTAATAACAATTCAGGATGGAGTCCATTTTCTTTTGACCGAGAGCAATGCTTTTTGCTCTATCCTGATTTTCTTTTGAAAGGATTTCAAACAGTGGTTGTTCAACGTTAAGTAATTCCGGAAATGCACTTAACAATTTCTCATCCCAGATAGGGTAGAAGCGAAGCAGGTCGTCCGGGTAGATCACGTTCCGATCAGATCCAGGCTCTGGAAGTACCTCAAATGGCTCTTCGAGATTCAGGTAGCCATAATCATCTGTTAGCTCTTCGCCTGGATGGATATCGCGAATAGCGATTTCAAAATCGTAAGCCGTTGTAATGCAGTTCGAGTTCGAGCTGTGGTTGACAAAGCGCGCGTTATCCCAACAGAAGACATGATTTCCGTCTGGGTTTCGATAGGAGTACTTGTCCATCGTATCCTGATACATTGGTCCCATTTCCTTGACCTGCTTCGGAGTAAAGATTCTGTCGAGTTTGTCGAGTGCCCAGGTGATTGTTCCTTTCGGGATGAACTTAGTGGCTACCACTCCGTGCCCGATTTTATCGCTGATAAACCGAAGCTCGGTATGAGGATGGATCATAGATCGTGTCGAGAATTATTTTTATCAAAGTAATATAAAGTTCATGTTATTCCCGAATAAAACTAGCGTAAAAAAAAGAAGCCAGGCGTTTCCACCTGACTTCCACTAAACAACCAGACGCCTATCTTTAACGTCCGTTTACCGTGGCATAAGCCGGAACAGTCTTCACTGTCTTGATGATCCGGGCAGCAACCTTGTAAGGATCTGCTGCAGAGTTCGGACGTCTGTCTTCAAGCCAGCCTTTCCAGCCATTTTCAACCGTGGCAATCGGGATACGTATCGAAGCTCCGCGATCGGAAACTCCGTATGAGAACTTGTCGATTGACTGGGTCTCGTGTTTACCCGTCAAGCGTAAATGATTGTCTGCACCATACACGGCAATGTGCTCCTTCACTACTGGAGAGAATGCTTTACACACGGTGTCGTAGACCTCTTTCGACCCTGCATTTCTTAAAAGTGAATTAGAGAAGTTGGCGTGCATACCGGAACCGTTCCAGTCTGTAGCACCCAACGGCTTGCAATGCCAGTTAATAGCAACGTTATATTTTTCTGCGGTTCTTTCGAGAAGGTAACGAGCAATCCACACCTGGTCACCGGCTGCCTTTGCACCTTTCGCGAATACCTGGAACTCCCACTGACCGGTTGCCACCTCCGCGTTGATACCTTCAACATTGATTCCGGCAGCCAGGCAAATGTCAAGGTGTTCTTCTACAATGTTCCGGCCGAAAGCGTTCTTCGCACCGACAGAACAATAGTAAGGACCTTGTGGAGCCGGGTAACCATCCTTCGGGAAACCAAGGGGCTTATTCGTTTCCGGATTCCAGAGAAAATATTCTTGTTCGAAGCCAAACCAGAAGTCGTTGTCATCGTCATCGATGGTAGCGCGACCATTGGAAGGGTGTGCCGTTCCATCAGGGCTCAACACTTCGCACATTACCAGGAACGCAGATTTTCTGTCAGGATCTGGGAAGAGAGCAACAGGTTGCAGCAAGCAATCTGAAGAACCTCCGGGAGCCTGTTCGGTAGAGCTTCCATCGAACGACCATACCGGACAATCATCCAGGGTGCCGTTGAAATCTCTGACGATTTTGGTTTTGCTTCTCAGGCTTTGGGTTGGTTTGTAACCATCAAGCCAGATGTACTCGAGTTTTGTTTTTGTTTTTGACATAAGGAATGTTTAGTTATTTTTTTGGTTGTAGCGTTTGTGCGTCTTAAAACTTATATACAGCAGCCAGCGTCAGACTAGGCATCATGTCTGTTGCTTTTCCGTCTGCATCGATGAAAGAATCCTCAGAAGTTTTGTCAATTCTGAATTCAGGGATGAATGTCAATCCTCCCACTTTGTAATTTCCTGACAACGTCAATTCGGTTACACTTCCTTTTCCATCGGCATCCGTCCCGAAAATTCCAAGGTGACCGTTCGTTACACTCAGGTATTCAGCGCGAAGTCCAAGTGCAAAGCTTTCTGACAATGTTACTTTAGGATAGATTGCAAATCCGGTAAAGGTTGATGCATCACCCGAAGCATCCTGCAGGCTACCCTCAGAGATGAAAGATTCTCCGGCAGCAACAGATTGCATTGACGTGTTGAATCCCAGGTAAAATTTTTCGCTTAAGTTCCAGCCTGTGGTTACGTCAACCTGAAAAAGCGAACCTGCAGAAGTGATGTAGAGTGGATTGCCATCTTCATCAAGAACGATGCTTCCGTTCTCATCACGAACGTATGCGTCATCTTTTGAATCGAGTTTTCCATCCTGATCACCGTACAGAACATTCAACCAGATACCACCTTTGTCGCTAGTGTGACCAAGTTGTCCGCCAAGCGTGTAAGTGTTCACTGGGTTGAATTCCACAATGTCAGTTGGGTTCATGATGGCAAGTTTTGCAACCAGTCCTCCACCCAAATCAAAGTCTGCACGTGCTCCTGTGTGGTTGAATGGACCCCATGAGAACAGGTAAGAAGTTGAGTAGTGGAAATTCACAGCAGGTGAAATCACTTCATATCCAAGGAAAGTATTGAACTGTCCCAGGTTGATCGTTACTTTATCAGACAACTTGTAGAAAGCAAACATTTGATTGATCACCGCCTGGCCGGAAGCCGTTCCGAACACAGCAGCCTGGCCGCGTGGACCGAACACGAGATCAGCCGTGAAACCTGCCTTCTCTCCAGAGTAGCTCGCCACAAGGTTTGCCATACCAAGGCCGAAACCTTTCAGATCTGCGAATGACGTTGACGGTCCGTAGTTACCCATGTAAGGATTCATAGTACCGAATGAAGAGCGGAAGTAGGTGTCGATTGTTCCGGATAAAGTAAATGTCTTCGCTTCTTCGTCTTTCTTCTCTTCGCCTGCAGGCGTTGTCACTGTTCCGTCTTTTGGTGTTGTTTCAGCAGAAGCATAAAGCTGCTCCTGGCTAAAACCGTTGGTAGAAATCAGCACTGCACTGAGTAAAAGTCCGCTGCATATATTTATAGTTTTCATATTTTTGTTCGTGTTTTAATTAACAATAAGCTAGAGTATTCCCGGTGGGTGTCGCAATTCCCCGGGATGCTTTAGTGATCTGTTTCGAAGAGTCCCGTGTTTTTCGCACGGGACTTTTCATTTTCAGTTATAGGTATCAAAGAGCTTCTTTTGCTGTTGCCAGATCGAAAGGCACCAGGTTTTCACCATGCTGGCTGTAGTCCTGACCAACTTTCTTATCTTCAGCAGAAACTTTCAGCGGAGAAATAAGGTCTGTGATTTTCAGGATGATCATCGATCCGATGAAGGTATAGGCAACTACAATTACAAGTGCGATCATGTGTGCTGTGAACAGTGTTGTTTCACCGAAAAACAGACCGTTACCTGTTGTGTTGGCACCATTTACTGCCGTGTTGGCTAAAAGGCCAGTCATAACCATTCCGACTAATCCACCTACACCGTGGCAAGGGAATACGTCCAGTGTATCTTCAAGAGAAGTCTTAGCTTTCCAGTTAACAACCAGGTTGCTGATCAACGCTGCTACGGTTCCGATGAACAAGCTTGAAGGAATCGTTACAAACCCCGCAGCAGGTGTGATTGCCACAAGGCCTACAACGGCACCGATACAGAATCCAAGTGCAGACGGCTTTTTGCCTCTCACGGAGTCAAACAACACCCAGCAAAGACCTGCGGCCGCAGAAGCTGTGTTAGTAGTAGCGAAAGCAGAGGCAGCCAATGGACCAGCACCCAGCGCACTACCTGCGTTGAAACCGAACCATCCGAACCAGAGCAAGCCAGTTCCGAGAAGTACGAAAGGAATGTTAGCGGGTGCGATAGCTACCTTCTCTTCAGATTTGTTTCTGAGGAAGATTGCCGCTGCAAGCGCTGCGAAACCGGCTGACATATGTACAACTGTTCCGCCAGCAAAGTCAAGAACACCCATTTTGAATAGAAATCCTTCAGGGTGCCATGTCCAGTGTGCGAGTGGGGCATATACTAATAGGGAGAAAAGAACAAGGAAGATGATGTAAGACTTGAATTTGATTCGCTCAGCGAAAGTACCCGTGATCAACGCAGGTGTGATGATCGCGAACTTCAGCTGGAAGAATGCGAATAGTACAAGCGGGATGGTGGGAGCAAGTGACCAAGGTTTGCCATCCAATACGTTCTGGAACATAAAGAATGTGGTTGGGTCACCGATGAATCCTCCTTTTGATTCACCGAATGCCAGGCTGAACCCCACTACAATCCACAACACACTGATCACCCCCATAGCGATGAAGCTTTGCAGCATCGTAGAGATGATGTTTTTTGTGTCGATCATTCCTCCGTAGAAATACGCGAGGCCAGGGGTCATTAATAATACAAGCGCGGTTGCTGCCAGCATCCATGCAACATCCCCGGAGTTAATGCCCTCTGTGACGATTGGGCCAGGAACCGCGGGAATGATCAGAGCCAGCACACTTACTGCCAGAAGCAGAATAAAGGGTACAAGTGCTTTCTTCATAGTCGTTTAGTTAAAGGTGGTTAAAATTTTACCTATTTGTGTCTGTTTCGAGTACTATTTTCGACACAATAGGGTAAAAATTAAACCACATTTCACAAAAAATTAACGGAAACGTTGTAGTAACGGCCGATTTTTAACCGAAAACGATATGTAATTGCGATTTTTTCAAAGAATTCGGGTTTTGCAGAATTCTATTAATCGATATTGTTTAATGCTAGATTAATATTTTATCATACGAGTATATCGTAGAATAAAATTCTGAAATTCGATTTAAAGGCCCGCCCCTCCTTAGCCAGTAGTAATGGCAATTTCATAAATGATGTATTTTGAGGAGCTGATTTTTAATCGTGTTGTTAAATGAAATTGATCACATTTCTCGCGCTTATCGGTTTCATGGTTTTGACCTCATGTGCTGACGAAGGAACAACGTCTAGTGCGCTCCTGACTTTTTCATTCAAGTTGGATAATCAACAAGTTCGGTTGGATAATTTTGGTCGGCCTTCCACAATTCCACAAGGACACGGAGCACAGTCACCCCGTTTTCAATCGATCAGTGCTCATTATATAGAGCTAGTCCCTACACCGATAACCCCATTGGGCAATGGAGAAGTCTTGTATCTGAATTCCGAGACTACTGCGGGCGGAGAAAAAGCGATCGACTTCGGGAAATCCATCATTGCAGCTGAGGGAGAAGAGTTTCTTTCAATACCTGTCAATGACATCGCGCCCGGCACCTATGAATATATCCGTGTATCCTTGGCTTATCAAAATTATGATATTGATGTGCTTGCGAGCGGAACCACCATCGCAGGAACCATTGCCTCCTTCGTAGGATACAATACTTTCATTTCACAGTTCAAGGTGAAAGACGCGCAAGTAACAATAAACGGAAACAAAAAGCAGGGATATTGGGCATTTGAATCACCAATAGGCGTTATTCAAGGACAGGCACCCGCAGGTGCTACGACCGTTCCAAATCCTTTAGCGTCAACATCACCAATCCCGATTGGGTCGTGTGTCGTCACCGGAAAATTTAGTGAACCTTTGGTGATCTCATCGAATCAAGCGCAGAATATCGGCATCACGCTTTCTCTATCGATCAACAATAGCTTTGAGTGGATTGAAGTCACACCTGACAACAAATTTGAACCGTTAGCAGGTGAAGCTGTCATCGACATGGGTCTACGCGGTTTGATACCGATCGTGAAATAAAAATCGTTGTATAAAATTTCAGACTTTGTCGAGCGAAGTCCGCTTCCGGTTCCCTAGATTTTTAAAGTGAGTGGGTGTCAATCCGGTGATTTTTTTAAACTGGTTGGAAAGATGCTGCACACTGCTGTAGCCAAGTTGGTGAGCAACTTCGCTCAGATTCAGTTCATCGTAAACAAGCAATTCTTTCACGCGTTCGATTTTTTGATGGATGAGATACTGTTCAATCGTTGTGCCTTCGAGTTCTGAAAAGAGATTACTGATGTAGTTGTAGTCTTTGTTTAGTTTATCCGCCAGATACGATGAAAATTTCAGCTTACGTGATTTTTGCGAAGGGTTACGAACAAACTCGAGCACGGCAGCCTTTACAGACGAAACAAGCCGCGCGGTTTTGTCTTCAATAATTTCAAAACCAAGTGCCGTTATATTCTTGGAAAAATTTTGGATTGCATCTGACGAAGGCGAACCGTTAAGATCAACTTCCCCCATTTCTATCTTCGAATATGAAATCCCTGCCTTGTCAAGTTCCTGTCCAACGACAAGCTTGCACCGGTCGCAAACCATATTTTTTATGTACAGTTTATTTTCCATTTCTAAACTTATGTTAAAATTTCGGCTTCGTT
The DNA here is from genome assembly GCA_036402115.1 of Chryseosolibacter sp. Lineage (GTDB taxonomy): Bacteria > Bacteroidota > Bacteroidia > Cytophagales > Cyclobacteriaceae > Chryseosolibacter. Next base: position 1,577 of record DASWTM010000198.1, on the reverse strand, counting down.
TAAGTTGCTCGTCCAATTAAGCACTAATAACCAATGATCAAATCTCAAATGGTGTACGGTATTGTTGGCGTTACTGCCTTTGCATTTGGTATTATTTGATTTTTGATTATTGGTTATTGGTGCTTTTGTCTCCGATCCATCCCAAATGCGTATGCTTAAAATCATCTGTGTACTTCAAGCCATACCCAAGCATCCTGTCAAAGCTACTGTGCCCAAATAACACCAAACCTGCAAACTGAAGTTCAGGGTTAGCGAGAAAAAGACCTATAATATATAGAGCGATGCCAAGCCCTTTGTGATGTAACAGATTGTATGTGAACGCTCCGACTTTTGTGTTTACCCCATAGCCAATGAAACTGACATCAGGCGAGAGGAACCAGACCCAATACCACCACCAGGAAAAGGGAAGAAACGTGTTGAGGTAGAGGCAGAGCAGGAGTTGGAAGAGTTCTTCGATTCGTAAAAGCGTTTTCATATAGAAAAGATTTTAGATTTGAGATTTTTGATTTTAGATTTTTGGACAGGGTTTATTCAACTTCTTCGTCAACGATAAAGTGTATTCGCAACGTAAAATGTTATCACTACAACCGCTCCCAAATCTTAAATCTCGAATCTAAAATCTTAAATTAAATTGTCTTTCTCCACCACCACTGAAACACAATCAATCCCCATATCCTCGCATGCACATCTCCCGGATTGTTGGAGAACAACTGTTTTTTCAGCTTTTCGATCTCCGCGTAATTGAAAATATTTTGTTCTTCGATGAATTTCTTCGAGAGAAGGTCATCGGTGATCAACGACTTCATCTCCTTACGAAGCCATTTCAGCAACGGTACCTCAAAGCCTTTCTTTGGACGATTGTACAATTCTTTCGGAAGAAGATCCCGGAATGCTTCCTGCAACACGCGCTTGCGAAGGGAGGAGTTGATTTTGTAATCGTCAGGTAGAGAGAAAATGAAATTGACAACATTGAAGTCGAGGAACGGAACCCGGACTTCGAGTCCTTGCGCCATGCTCATCAGATCAACTTTTGTTAGCATGTCGTTTGGTAAAACCATGTTGACATCGGCCAGCAGGATGTCGTTCAGGGTATAGTTGTTCGGGATATTTTTGATCAGTGAATTCTTCCTCGCGAAATATTCCGACTGGAAATTACGGTCGATCGATGTGTTCAATAAATCCGAAGCATCGTTTTCATCCGCGAAGGATGCCCATCGCCAATAGCGTTCGGCAGGTGACAATTTCTTTCCTTCTCCAAAGCGGACCAGTTGTCGTACCTTATTTGTAAGTGGATTATTCCGGGATTGTGGGAGGAACTTCAGCAATGGCAACAGCGCACTTGCCGTGTTTTCTTTCAATCCTGGGTGAAGCATTTGATAAAAAGCAGCATGCTTATTATATCCTGCAAGCAACTCATCCGCGCCATCACCGGACAGTGCAACAGTGGCATGCTTCCGCGTTTCTTTACTTAGAATAAAAACATTGATAGCCGAGGAGTCTGCGAACGGTTCGTCAATGTAATTCAGAATGTCGTGAACATGCGCATAAAGATCATCGTTAGTCAATGAAAATACGGT
>DASWTM010000197.1:0-6462 GCA_036402115.1 Chryseosolibacter sp. | reverse complement strand
CTAATTAAACGACTGCCTAAACTGAAGAGGGGAAAGTTTAGTTTTCGTTTTGAAAAGTTTGCTGAAGGATTGGGAGTATTCAAAGCCGAGCGAAAAAGCAACTTCGCTAACGGACAAGGTTGTTGTCGATAACATTTCTTTTGCCTTTTCAATCAGCTTGTCATGGATGTGTTGCTGCGCATTTTTGCCGGTAAGGGCGCGGAGCATATCACTCAGGTAGCTTGGCGATACGTTCAGCTGATCAGCAAGGGACTGCACGGTAGGCGTTCCGCGGCCGCCAACATCACCGGAGAAATAATTGTCAAGGATGTCTTCAAGCTTCTGGAGGAGTTCGCTGTTAGCATTCTTCCGCGTTATGAACTGACGTTTGTAAAAACGATTGGCGTAGTTCAGCAACAGTTCGAGCTGGGCGATCACAACGTCCTGGCTATAGTCATCGATGCGACTGTCCAGTTCTTTTTCAATCATCTGGAAAATAGAAATGATCGTCTGTTTTTCTTCGTCCGACAAGTGCAGTGCCTCGTTGGCGGAATACGAAAAGAATCCATACTGCTTTATCTTTTTGGCGAGCGAATGGTGTAGCAAAAAATCAGGATGCACCAGGAGCGTATACAATGAGCAGGTTCCTACCGGATTGCCTGCTTCATTGTGATTCCCGATCACCTGGTTGGGTGCTGCGAATAGCAGCCCTCCCCCATCAAAATCATAGTAACCTTGCCCGTAACGTAATCTTCCGGGATTGTTTGGCTTGTATGCGATCTTGTAAAAATTCAGCGTGTGCGTACCAGGGCGCTGCTGAAACTGCGTGTCACCGTTTGAACTATTGATCAAACTGATGAGGGGATGCTTTGGCTGAGGTAATCCCATCACCCTGTGCGCCTCTGACAATGAAGAAAACTTCAACGGTGCATTTTGCTTTTGTGTCATGCTGCTTCGAACGTTCGATTTATTCTTTTACTACAACCATTTTGTTAAGCCGTCAGTTCACTTATTTCTGAGCGGCCACAGCAATCTCGTCCCAGGCTTCCCAGGTTGCTAACCGTTCTGCATAAACTTTGCGAACCTGCGGAAGATTATGACTGCCAAGAAACAATCGCAAGGGTGGTTGATCCGCATCAACAACGCTGAATAATGCATCTGGCGTAGCTGCTGGGTCTCCTCGCTCCATACTCTTCAGCACATTAAAGAAATCAGCAGTAAAGTCTTTGTAGATGTCAAGGCTTTGCGCAAACTTCAATGATTGCGGACTTCCAAACTCCGTTGCATAGGCGCCTGGCTCAATGAGCGTAACGTTAATACCAAAAGCTTTAATTTCTTCGGCCAGGCTTTCATGTATCGCTTCAAACGCCCATTTGGACGAACAATAATAACCGATGACCGGCAACGTAATGTGTCCAACATTACTCGAAACTCCGATGATGTGTCCACCTCCTTGTTTCCTCAGGAGTGGTAGCGCAGCTTTAATCACATGAAGCGTTCCGAAGATATTTGTTTCATACATAGCCCTAACCTCATCGGTATCTGCTTCTTCAATCGTTCCCACCAGCGAATATGCGGCATTGTTTACCACGACATCGATACGCCCGAAATGCGCGTGAGCGCGTTGCACGACATCGTTCACCTGTGCTTTGTTTGTTACATCAAGCTGTAACGTCAGCACATTTGAGCCGTACTTTTCCTTAAGGTCATTAATACTTTCCAGGTTACGAGCCGTAGCGACCACCTGATCACCGCGCTCCAGCGCAGCCGTTGCCCAGACCCGTCCGAACCCGCGTGATGACCCTGTTAAAAACCATACTTTAGGAGATGTGTTTTTCTGTTTTGTCATAGACTAATTTTTTTTGTAAAAATCATCTTCTGACAATCGACATTTGTATCCTAATTGAGGGATGTTGTGTTCATACTGAGTTACAACCTGGAGGGTTACCCTGAATAAGAAAGCGACAGTAATTATCCAGCTTTTTGTAGATCACATCCGCGGAAAAGAAAGCTCATAAACATATCAAGCAACTTTTTGTTTGATGGGGTTTTGCTGCTAATAATTTATCTCATTGCCTCACGTGTTCTCGCTCTCAATAACGAATGCCGTCAATTCATCCATCTTATCGTTTTTAAATCGCCATACATCGCAGTACATATGCCGGACTTCTCTTCCGTTTTTGTCCCTCGTAGTGATCGTTCCAAGCGCTGTCAAAAAATCTCCTTCTTCTATCAGGTTCGTGACAGTGAACTTTGGCGGTTCAGTGTAATTCTCTCTCATGTACTCGCGTACCTGCTGCTTGCCTCGAAGTACCCTTTCCCCTACGAAGTTCCACACGACATCTTCATTGCAGAATTCGAGGAATTTCTCATTGTCACCTTGCACTACAGCTGCGTTTGCCTTAACTAATATTTCCTTCTTTGACATACATTAAGTTGCTTTTGAAATATCTACCTAACCAGGAGCGCCAAAGAATATACCTGGCAGCAGGCTTTTCCTGAAATCATCCTGGCAAAATAAAGCGCTAACGCTCACCTGAAGATTCAAGCCGGACAAATCATTTAGTGACACGTTATCCGGCTTTAAGCCTTATTCGAACGCGACATGATCGCCTCCAATCTCGTCAACAAAGGCGGGTGCGAATAATGGAAGAACACATACCATGGATGTGGATAAAGATTGCTCAGCGAATCAACAGACAATCGTTTCAACGCTTCGGCCAGTGCCGGGCCACTGTAAGTCTCACGCGCATAGGCATCGGCTTCGAATTCGTTTTTGCGACTATACATACTCATGAACAAGCCCGTGATTCCTGAAATCGGTGCAAACAGGATGGTGAAGGCAATCAGGTTGAGATGGATAGCCTGTTGTGTGCCACCCAGCGCGAGCGAAAGATTTTCGTTGTACACCATCAGCGAAAGCACAAATAACATGAAGAATACCTGGATGATCGACAGAACAAACCCCCAGACGATGTGCTTCTTTTTAAAATGTCCAACCTCGTGGGCAAGAACGGCCACCAGCTCTTCCGTTGTATGCCGCTGGATCAGGGTATCGTACAACACGATCTTTTTCTTCTTGCCTATACCTGAAAAGAAAGCATTTGCTTTGTTTGAGCGCTTCGAACCATCGATGACAAAAATATTATCGAGTGGAAATTTGACTTTGGCAGAGAAGGCTTCGATGGCGGTCTTTAATTCACCGTCAGGTAATGGAGTGAGTTTGTTGAACAACGGCAAGATCAGCGATGTGTAAAACATGTTCATAAAGAAAATGAATGCCGCTGCTATCATTGCAAACCAGATCCAGAAAGACGGACCGATCGCCTGAATGAGATAGATCAGCAGCGCCAGCAACGGAGCTCCGATGATTGCTCCGAGCAGATATCCTTTGATCTTGTCGAGAAAGAATGTTTTTAGTGTAGTCTTGTTAAATCCGTATTTCTCTTCTATTATAAATACAGAGTAAAGTTGGAATGGTATCGTTAGGACATCTGAAGCAATTGCCAGTATTCCAAAAAATGCAAGCGCGAGCAAAATTTCATTTCCAATAATCGGTCTGAGAATTGAGTCAAGCCATCCAAAGCCGCCCGCGATCAGCATCACCATTGACAATAAAAAACTGAAGCCGGAGGTGATAAATCCAAAGCGCGACAATTCTCTGTGATAGTCCAGCGATTTCAAATATTTGGTGCGGTCGTAAAATGTCGCGATGTCGTCCGGGATATCCGTGCGTTGTGCTTTCAGGTTGATGTAATCGAGGAATTCACCAAAAAGGTAACTGATGACGGATATAGCGATGATGATGTAGAGAATTGTCTGAGGAGTCATAGCAACAATTCTACAAAAATTATTCGGGATTAGTTCAACGTCCGTCAGGCCGCTAGCGCCTGAAAAGTTTATTGCCGAGAATGTGGTTTACAACCTCATCCTTCAATGTGCGACTGATGGGAATCCGTGCCTGTCCCATGAGGATCTCATTGCCTTCAATGGCCTTTACTTGCGGAATCGAAACAATGTATGACTTGTGAACCTTCATGAACTGCTCTTTTGGCAACTGATGCTCCAGGCTTGTCATCGTGATGTACGTGATCAGTTTGCGCGTCAGCGTGTGAATGACGGCATAATTCTGAAGGCCTTCGATGTAGGTTACCTCATTGAAGTAAATCTTCTCAAACTTGCTATCACACTTCACAAAGAAGTGATCTTCCGCAACCTTGTCGCTACCGGTTGACTTCTTCAAACAATGGAGGTCGAATGCTTTTTGCGCGGCCTTTAGAAAACGTTCGAATGTGATGGGCTTCATCAGGTAATCGACCACATCGAGTGCATAACCTTCGAGCGCATATTCAGAGTAGGCGGTTGTAAAAATGACCAGCGGGGGATTTTTCAGCGTTTTCAGAAAATCAATTCCCGTCAGCTTCGGCATTTGAATGTCGAGGAAAAGTAAATCCACCGGATGCTGACTTAGCATTGCCGTTGCCTTCAACGCATTTTCACATTGACCCACCAGGTTTAAAAACTCCACTTCCCTGACATACTCTTCAAGTCCCTTTCGCGCAACGGGCTCATCATCAACAATCAGACAGTTTAATTGCATACCTAATTCAGTTTAAGTTCCAGACTCACCTCGAACGCCTTATCTCCATTTTTAATGGTCAGGTTGTGCCTTGAAGGATAGAGTAACTCCAACCTTCGGCTCGCATTCTTCAAACCGATACCACTCCCGGAAGATGATTTTACAGATGCCGTATCACACGTGTTCCTCACCGTCATCATAAATGAGCCATTCTCTCGTTGAAGCCGGATATTGATCTCATTCCCATTGGGAAAGTGTGACACGTGTTTGAAAGCATTCTCGACAAAAGGAATTAGCAACAATGGCGCAATCCGGAAACCTTTCACATCCTGATGTTCAAAGACAATTTTGTAATTATCGTCCTTGCGATGCCGCTGGAGATCAACATAATTTTTCAAGTAAGCGATCTCCTTCTCAATGTCAACATCGTGACCGTTGCATTCATAAAGCTGATACCGCAGCATTTCTGAAAACGATGAAAGGGTCTCGCGCGCCTTTGAATTTTGTTTATCAATCTGAAAATAGATGGTATTGATGGAATTAAACAAAAAGTGCGGATTGATCTGCGCCTTCAAGTAGTCGAGCTCCGTATTGAGTTTTTCAATTTCAATCTTGCGAATGTGTTCACGCTGCTCATACCATTCACGACTTAACTGAAGCGCCACCGCGAACGCCATGTAGAAAAATGCGATGGAAAGATTGTAAAAGGTATTGTAGAAAAACGTTTGCTTCTCAGGATCTCCGATCACGTAGCCGTTGAGATAGACGTCATGGGCGTTCTTACCAAAAACATAAACAGCAAAGTCGATGAGGAGAAAAGCTACGTAAGCAAACCAGCGCCTCGGCTGAGCGAACTTCGGAACGAGGATAAAAAGATTGATGTAAATAATGAGCGCAAGCAATCCGTTTCTTACGATGATCTCAAGCGCAAAATGTCCAAACCCCGCCTTATGGACCAGCGGAAATCGCGTGAACATATGGAAGCCGATAGTGGCAATCCAGAAGATGACGTGATCGAGTTTGTATTTCCAGAACCTGTCCATAAAAGCTTAAAGCTGAAAGCTCAAAGCTGAAAGCTTGAGTTGTCTTATCATCAATGTGCAGTGCATATAGATATAACCTGATTGTAAGAATACTCTTCGAGTCAAAGAAATCGGGCTTTCTGCTTTCAGCTTTTCCCCTCCCTAAATGTACGGGATTTTAGAAAACACGGTCAGGCGAAAGCCGGCAGTTCGTCAAGGATTTTGCACAGGATGTCAGATTCGCGGTTTTGTTCATCCGATTTACCCGTAATTAAGGTGAAAGCAGAAAGCTGAAAGCTGAAAGCTTGAGTGTACTCATTCCTAGTTCACGTTTAATAATCGAAGTATGTTCAACAATCAACAACACGGCAAATCCATTATCGCAACGGTTTCTGCTTTCTGCTTCCCGATAGCGATCGGGATGCTTTTAGCTTTAAGCTCCTCCCGTGCGCAGGATCGTCAGGTTGGCGGTGGCTGCGAGGGCTGCGAAGGTATTTATGAATATGGCAACAAAAAATTAAACGCTGTCGATACGTTGCCCGATTTCAACGACCGAGGTCCGAAGATGCTCGTCACCGGAACGATCTTCAAAGCGGATGGCAAGACTCCAGCGAAAGACGTCATACTCTATATATACCATACCGATCAGACCGGAGAATATCCTACCAAAGGAAACGAAACAGGTTGGGCCAGACGTCATGGCTATATTCGCGGATGGATCAAGACAGGCGCTGATGGGAAATATGCATTCTATACGCTGAGGCCCGGAGCCTACCCGGGAAGGCAAAATCCTGAACACATTCACCCAACCATTAAAGAGCCAGGCTATGCCGCCTACTGGATAGACGAATATCTTTTTGAAGATGATCCGATTCTTTCAGC
>DASWTM010000196.1:0-5163 GCA_036402115.1 Chryseosolibacter sp. | reverse complement strand
CGAACTTAAAAGATCCGGATACAAATCCCGTTCGATAAAAGAAGAGCTGAGAGAAAATCTCATTCAAAAATTAAAAAACAAAGAAACCGTCTTCGCGGGAATCTGGGGTTATGAGGAAACGGTAATTCCTGACCTCGAACGCGCTATCCTCGCTGGACACGACATCAACTTGCTGGGACTTCGAGGGCAGGCTAAAACCCGTCTGGCCAGACTCATGGTTCAATTGTTAGATGAGTATGTCCCGGTGATTGAAGGCTCGGATTTGAATGATGATCCCTTCGCACCACTGTCGCGCTTCGGTGAAGATAAGATTAAGGAGCTTGGTGATCAGACTCCAATCAGTTGGCTTCATCGCGATGAGCGCTATACTGAAAAACTGGCAACACCCGATGTGTCAGTTGCCGACCTTATTGGCGATGTTGATCCCATCAAAGCAGCATCGTTAAAACTTCCTTATTCGGATGAACGTGTAATTCACTTTGGACTTATTCCAAGATCTAACCGTTGCATTTTTGTGATAAACGAGTTGCCGGATTTGCAAGCAAGGATCCAGGTAGCGCTGTTCAATATTCTTCAGGAAGGGGATATTCAGATCCGTGGCTTTAAGATCCGTCTGCCGTTGGATATTCAATTTGTGTTCACCGCTAACCCTGAAGATTACACGAACCGCGGAAGCATCGTAACGCCACTCAAGGATCGTATCGACAGTCAGATCATAACACACTATCCGAAATCGTTGGAGATCGGAAAGCGTATTACTCAACAGGAAGCGCGATTGAAAGATGCGCAGAAGAGTATTGCTGTAAATGAGATCGCAAAAGATCTGATCGAACAGATCGCATTTGAGGCACGCAAGAGCGAGTACGTTGATGCGAAGAGCGGTGTTTCGGCACGTCTTACGATTTCGGCATTTGAAAATCTGGTTGCTGCAGCCGAGCGAAGAAGTATCATCAATGGAGAAAAAAATACAGCGATTCGTATTTCAGATTTTATCGGAGTCATTCCAGCGATTACCGGAAAAGTGGAATTAGTATACGAAGGAGAACAAGAGGGCCCGAACATCATCGCGCAGAACCTTGTTGGCAAGGCCATTCGTACACAATTCGTAAACTATTTTCCTGATCCGGATAAATTTAGAAAGCAGAAAGAGAAAAGCCCATACAAAAAGATTACCGAGTGGTTCGGTGAAGGCAACGCCATCGATCTGCTTCATGACATGACGCAAGCTGAATTCGAAAAGAAGATTCGTGCAGTTCCAGGACTACAGGAATTGATTCAGGATTTTCACAAAGGCCAGGACACAGCAACAAAATTATTTTTGATGGAGTTTGCACTCCACGGACTCGCTGAATACAGCCTCATCAGCAAACACAACCTCTCATCCGGCCTGCAGTTCAAGGATCTGCTAAGCAGTATGTTTACACTACCTCGCCCCGGTGCCGATGAAGATGAAGACGAGGACGATGAAATCCGGGGAAGATATAAGTAGCAGCGCTTAACCACCTGGCCGGGCGTCATTGCTTCAAGCTTCAAGTAGAGTAGTCCAATGAAACTATTATCTTGAACGGTGGAAGGAACGGCTTGTAGCTTGAAGCCTGCAGCTTGCAGCCCTTTCAAAAAGTGATGAATTCTTAAACTCAGAAAGCCTTGATCGATCGCAAGCCTCAGGAATCCACCACCTATAATCCCCGGCAGGTTCAGGATTTGAAAAAGCTTGTCGCACAGGGCGAGGGCTTTCACCTTGAATTCAAGAGAAAGGCTGCGTATCCCGAGAAGATTGTTCGCGAGATGATTGCATTCGCAAACTCAGGCGGTGGCGTTCTTCTGCTTGGCGTTGGCGATGACAAAACACTTCCCGGTTTGAAGTTTCCTGAGGATGAATCGCATGTGGTTCGTGAGGCGCTAAAACAGTGCAGACCGAAATTACCGGTCAGCGAGCAATTCATTCCGATAGGAAGTGGCCGCGCCATTATTCGTTACGACATTGAAGAGAGTGATCGCAAGCCGCACTATTTTTTATCAGGCGAACAAAAAGAATCGTACGTCCGCGTGAACGATCAAAGTATCAAGGCGAGTCGTGAGATGCGGGAAATTGTCAAGCGCGCCCGTAAGAAAAAAGACATCCGGTTTCACTATGGAGAGCACGAAAAATTCCTGATGCAATACCTTGATACTAACCCAACTATAACGCTCAAGCGATTTATTGAATTAAGTGGACTCAAGAAATTTTACGCGTCAAAAAAGTTAGTACTGCTCGTGCTCGCAGATGTACTTCAGATCACACCTCATGAAAAAGGCGATCTTTATTCCCTTGCGTTTGGAAAATCGTAACACAAAAAAAACATAGGAAATTTATAAAGCTTTCCTTTCGTTTCGTTACATTTCGTAAACCAAGTTCTTTGTGAAGCATGTCTAAAACCACCAAGAAGGAGAAGAAGATCTTCGTACTCGACACGTCTGTAATTATTTATGAACACAACTCCATCCTTAACTTTGACGAACATGATGTCGGTATCCCGATAACGGTTCTTGAAGAACTGGACAACTTCAAAAAAGGAAACGACACTAAAAACTTTGAGGCCCGCGAGTTCATTCGCCTCATCGACAAACTTGCCAAAGACCAACTCCTCCACCAGTGGAACCCTATCAACGGAAAAGGCAAGGGAAAATTCAAAGTGTTGATGGACATGCATAGTGCCATCGATGCAAACAAAGTCTTCAATGAGGTAAAAGCAGACCACCGAATTCTCAACAGCGCTCTTCAACTACAGAAGGAAGAAAAAGACAAGCGTGTCATCATTGTGTCGAAGGACGTAAACCTTCGTCTAAAAGCAAAATCACTCGGGCTACAGGCAGAAGATTACACCACTGGAAAGGTTCAGAATATTTCCTCGCTCTATACGGGCAAGACAATCATCGAAGATGTTGACTCGGATGTGATCAATCTGTTGTATGAGAAAGGATATTGTCAGCCCACGGATATACTTGGGAAGAATGAGGTAGTTAAAAATCACTACTACATTCTGCGCAGCGGAAAGAAATCGGCACTGGCTTACTACAATCCGTTGAATGAAATGCTGGAGCATGTTGAGAAGCGTTCCGTATATGGAGTCAAGCCACGTAACGCAGAACAGACTTTTGCGATTCATGCCGCGCTGAAACCTGAAATTAAGCTGGTATCGATTCAGGGTGTTGCTGGGACTGGTAAGACACTGTTAGCACTTGCTGCAGCGCTTGAACAGAAACGTGAATACAAACAGATCTATCTCGCACGACCGATTGTTCCGCTCAGTAACAAAGACATCGGCTACCTGCCGGGGGATATTAAATCGAAAGTGAATCCGTACATGGAGCCGCTTTGGGACAACTTGAAATTTATTCAGAATCAGTACAGCGAAACGGATAAAGAGTATTCGAAAATCACCGAGATGGTGAATCAGGAAAAGTTGGTGATCACACCACTGGCATATATCCGCGGAAGAAGCTTGTCCAATATTTGTTTCATCGTTGACGAAGCCCAAAACCTTACACCGCATGAGGTGAAGACCATCATTACCCGCGCGGGAGAAAACACGAAGATCATTTTCACGGGCGACATCTATCAGATCGATACTCCTTATCTCGATTCGCAGAGTAATGGATTATCGACACTTATTGATCGATTGAAGGACAACGAACTTTACGCACACATCACGCTGGAAAAAGGCGAGCGGTCCGAGCTTGCAAATCTGGCAAACCACCTTCTCTGAATCGGGATTCAATCCCAAAACGAGAACTTAACCCAAGCCAAAAGCCTCGAATTCAATTGAATTTGAGGCTTTTTACTTTGGTGCGTTTTATGGGGAATGCTTCACGGGAACGAGTGTATGATAACGAAATTTTTCTTTAAGCGATTGAGTCTTGAATCACAGGCAAACTTTATAAAGAAGCGAGGGATTAGCCTGGGCTCACGATGGAAGGACGGGCGTACGATCTATATGTACATGTTCCGAAGCATTTTTGTCGAAGTTCTTTTCGTAAACGACAACAGTGAAAATGCACCCGAAGATGTTACAGTCATTTCAGGAATCGATGAATTTAACAAACGATTAGAAGAGGAGATCAGGACATCGCCACCAGCGTAAATGCAGTTTGGGCACATCGCTCCAAGTTAGAATGCAATAGAATTTCGAACATTCAACATTCCAATGACGAATGTTGAAGTGGGAAATATCATTAAGGCCGAAACGTACACGGCTAGACTTTTACTTCGACATTCAATATTGAGTGTTGAATGTTCGATATTATTTATTCAATTGTAGCGTGCACCGCCCGCCCATCCGCGAGCCGCGTAGAGACAAAAGAAAAGTGCGCATACTTTTTCAACATGCGCACTTCTAAATACTAATTCAAAAGCTTAACACCGAAACTGCAGATCACTGCTTTTGACCCCTTCGTGGCTGGGCCTATTATTTCTTCAACACCTTCAACATCGTCTCACCAATTTCTGCTGGAGACTCCACGACATGCACGCCACACTCTCTTAAAATTTTCATCTTAGCAGCCGCTGTGTCTTCCGCTCCACCGATGATTGCACCCGCGTGACCCATGCGTCTTCCCGGAGGAGCTGTCTGCCCCGCAATAAATCCTACAACAGGTTTCTTATTTCCGGTTTCTTTGATCCATCGGGCTGCAACAGGTTCGTAGTTACCACCAATCTCGCCAATCATCACGATGGCGTCAGTTTCAGGGTCGTTCATCAGCATCTCAACAGCATCTTTTGTTGGTGTTCCAATGATCGGGTCTCCACCAATTCCAATTGCTGTCGAAACTCCGAGACCAGCTTTCACAATTTGATCGGCAGCTTCATAAGTAAGGGTACCGGACTTTGATACTATTCCAATGCGGCCTTTCTTAAAAACAAAGCCTGGCATGATACCAACCTTTGCCTCACCCGGAGTGATAACCCCTGGACAGTTCGGACCAATTAGAACGATTCCTTTATTCTGAATATACTTTTTTGCGACCATCATGTCCTTCACTGGAATTCCTTCCGTGATTGCCACGATGACCTTAATGCCTGCTTCAGCGGCTTCCATAATAGCATCCGCGGCAAATGCAGGAGGAACGAAAATAATCGAAACATCAGCTCCGGTTTTTGTAACCGCCTCTTTCACAGAGTTG
>DASWTM010000195.1:0-4735 GCA_036402115.1 Chryseosolibacter sp. | reverse complement strand
TTTTGCATCGCTTTCTCATTCTCGCGGAAAGTTGCGTTGATCGTCACCGTATTTCGTCCGAACTTATCCTTCTGATCGGTGTTAAGCGTGATGCGATTGTCTTCGTATGGAAGGCATTCACCAAATCCGGTGAAGCCAATGCTCCAGGTGCCCGGTGTGGTGACTGACTCTTTTAATTCCTTTCCAATCTTGTCACTTGAGGTTCCGCGCGACCAGCCTGATCGTGAAGCCCCGCCTTGCAAGTTAAATCCGCGCAGGTAGTCTGGCCGTTGTTCGCGCACGTTGCGAAATCGCGGAATCGAAAATCCAATGGGCTTTCTTCCTTCATAGTATTGGTCTTCAAATCCTTCAACGGTTGCGCCAAGGCCCATGCACTTGTGGTGATCCATCAGATTCCTTCCGACCTGATCACTTCCGTTTCCCAAACCATTCGGAAATCTTGACGAAGTCGAATTTAGGAGGATGAAAGCGGTCGCAACTGTAGCAGCATTCAGGAACATGACTTTGGCAAAATATTCAGTTACCTGATTGGTTTCAGTATCAATCACTTCCACTCCGGTTGCGCGCTGAATCTTCTCATCATAGATAACGCGATTGACAAGCGCATTTGTTTTCAGTTCGAGATTCCCGGTTGCAAACGCAGCGGGTAGTGTGCTCGCATTTGTGCTGAAGTAAGCACCGTATGGACAGCCGCGATGACACAGGCTTCTGTATTGACAGAGTCCGCGACCTTTTACAGGTGCCGTCAGATTCGCTGTGCGGCCAACGATCACTCTTCGATCATTAAAATTCTTCGCGACTTTTTCCTTAAGATCTCTTTCGACACAGTTCATCTCCATCGGTGGTTGAAACTCTCCGTCAGGAAGCTCTGCAATTCCATCGCGGTTACCGCTCACGCCAATAAACTTTTCTACATAGTTGTACCACGGTGCAATGTCCTTGTACCGGATCGGCCAGTCGATGCCGTGACCGTCCTTCAGGTTGGCTTCAAAATCCAGATCACTCCAGCGCAAGCATTGACGGGACCACAACAATGATCGTCCGCCAAGCACATCAGCACGGATCCAGTCGAACCGAGCTGTTTCAGCATAGGGGTTTTCTAAATCATTAATATAGAAGTGCTCGCTGTCGGATTGAAAAGACCAGTGACGTGCCTGGATGTGCTTCACACGTTTTTGCTCGGGTGTCAGTCGCCCGCGGTAAGGGAACTCCCACGGATTTTTTGTGGCGGTCGGATAATTCGGATGTTCAACAGGTTTACCGCGTTCGAGCATCAGCACTTTCAATCCGTTTTCACAGAGCTCTTTGGCAGCCCAGCCACCGCTGATCCCGGAGCCAACGACAATGGCATCGTAGGTGTGTTGCTGCTTCCCCTTCAGGTTGACGTTCATGGCTTCGAAATTTACCAACCTTAAGTTGTCGAAATTCCGGAAAAAGGCGAAACCATGTTTTTCAAACGGTAATTCCCCGTCCGTAAAAAGTTTGTTTAAGGTGGAATTATTTGCGGAAAAATTCGTTTGCAAAAAAGTTAATCGTTTGTTGTTAAAGCTGCGATCGTTGGTATATTTTTGCCCAATTTTGTTCATCCCTTTCCCGTTATACGATGCCTAGAGACAGAAGTATTCGCTCCGTACTGATTATTGGAAGCGGTCCTATTATCATTGGTCAAGCTTGTGAATTTGATTATGCCGGATCCCAGGCTTCCCGATCTCTTCGGGAAGAAGGAATCGAGGTTGTGCTGATCAATTCCAATCCCGCTACCATCATGACCGACAAGGTGACGGCTGATCACGTTTACCTGAAGCCGCTCACGAAGAAAAGCATTCGCGAAATTCTGGAGAAGCATCACATTGATGCGGTGCTGCCTACCATGGGCGGACAAACTGCGCTTAACCTTTGCATTGACTGCGACAAAGCCGGAATCTGGCAACACTATGGTGTGAAGATTATTGGTGTTGACATCAAAGCGATCGAGACAACGGAAGATCGCGAGAAGTTTCGTTTGAAGATGCATGAACTCGGAGTCGGAGTTTGTAAAGGTTCAACAGCAACTTCTTTCCTGCAGGGAAAAGAAATCGCGCAGGAAATTGGTTTTCCATTGGTCATTCGTCCATCGTACACGCTTGGTGGAACGGGTGGAGGTTTTGTCAACGATCCGGAGGATTTTGATGAAGCACTCAACCGGGGATTACACGCCTCACCAATCCACGAAGTGCTTGTAGAGCAAAGTATCATGGGTTGGAAAGAGTTCGAGCTCGAATTGCTGCGCGACAATATTGGAAACGTCATCATCATCTGTTCAATCGAGAACTTTGATCCGATGGGAATTCACACAGGAGACTCGATCACAGTCGCTCCTGCGATGACACTTCCAGACACCACCTATCAGAAGATGCGCGACCTCGCCATCAAAATGATGAATGGTATCGGAAAGTTTGCCGGTGGATGTAACGTTCAGTTCTCCCTCAACCCGGACAACTACGATGAGATCATCGGCATCGAGATCAACCCTCGTGTGTCGCGCTCATCAGCACTTGCATCAAAAGCTACCGGATATCCGATCGCGAAAATAGCTGCGAAGCTCGCCATCGGTTACAACCTTGACGAACTTAGAAATGCCGTTACCGGAACAACGACCGCATACTTCGAACCTTCTATCGATTATGTCATCGTAAAAATCCCACGCTGGAACTTCGACAAATTTCACGGTGCAGATAGAAGACTCGGTCTTCAGATGAAGTCGGTTGGGGAAGCGATGGGTATCGGAAGAAATTTCCAGGAAGCGCTGCAGAAAGCCTGTCAGTCGTTGGAGATCAGAAGAAATGGTATCGGTGCAGACGGAAAAGAGTTGAAAAAGCAAGATGAATTGCTCTACAGTCTCGAACATCCAACCTGGAATCGTCTATTCCATATTTACGATGCGATCAAGCTTGGGATTCCAATGAAGACCATTCAAAAGCTTACCAAGATCGACCGCTGGTTCCTCAACCAGATCGAAGAACTCGTAGAGCTCGAGAAGGAGATGGCAAAGTATGATATCGAAACGATTCCGGCATCGTTGATGCGGAGTGCGAAGGAGAAAGGTTATGCCGACCGTCAAATTGCGCACGTGCTTGAGTGCTACGAAAGCGAAGTGAATAAGAAGCGAAAAGACATGGGCATTAAGCGTGTCTACAAACTTGTAGATACATGCGCGGCAGAGTTTGAAGCAAAAACTCCTTATTATTATTCGACATTCGATTCAGAGAATGAGTCGGTCGTTTCCAATAGAAAGAAAATTGTTGTGCTGGGTTCAGGTCCGAACCGAATCGGTCAGGGAATTGAATTCGATTACTCATGCGTTCACGGTGTTCTTGCTGCGAAAGAGTGCGGGTACGAAACCATCATGATCAACTGTAACCCTGAAACGGTTTCAACGGATTTCGATATCGCTGACAAGCTTTACTTTGAACCGGTATTCTGGGAACATTTGTATGACATCATCGAGCACGAAAAGCCGGAAGGTGTGATCGTACAGCTTGGTGGTCAGACCGCGTTGAAGCTGGCGGAGAAACTTCACAAGCACGGAATCAAAATTATCGGAACTTCATTTGAAGCACTCGACCTGGCCGAAGATCGCGGCAGCTTTTCAACGTTGCTGAAAGACCTCGGAATTCCATATCCGGAGTTCGGTGTTGCCACGAATGCAGACGAAGCGCTTGAGGTTTCAAAAACAATAGGCTTCCCGTTGCTGGTGCGTCCGTCATACGTACTTGGGGGACAAAGCATGAAGATCGTGATCAACGAGCAGGAACTCGAAGACCACATTCTCGACATCTGGAAACACTTGCCGGAAAACAAAGTATTGCTCGACCACTTCCTTGATGGTGCCATTGAAGCCGAAGCCGATGCGATCTGCGATGGCGAAGACGTGTATATCATCGGAATCATGCAGCACATTGAACCTGCGGGAATTCACTCGGGCGATTCGTATGCGGTGTTGCCTCCATACAACCTGGGCGACCTGGTGATCAAGCAGATCGAAAACTACACGCACAAAATTGCACTTGCCCTCAAGACTGTCGGGCTGATCAACATTCAGTTCGCCATCAAGAATGATAAAGTGTACATCATCGAAGCAAACCCACGCGCATCACGCACCGTTCCGTTCATCTGCAAAGCGTATGACGAACCGTATGTGAACTACGCAACGAAGGTGATGCTGGGAGAGAAGAAAGTGAAGGACTTTAAATTCAATCCGACCAGGAAGGGATACGCAATTAAAGAGCCAGTATTCTCATTTAGCAAATTCCCGGATGTTAATAAGGAGCTCGGTCCAGAAATGAAATCGACAGGTGAAGCAATCTACTTCATCGATGATCTGATGGACGACTACTTTATGAAGATTTACTCAGAGAGAAATCTCTATCTGAGCCGATAACGCAAAAACAGACAGGGGGAGAAATCCTCCTGTTTCTTTTTTAGCCTTCAGCGGTCTAAGCGCTTCTTTTAGTGGATTCTTAGTTATTGATGCATTTTTTGGTGTTCCTTGGTGTCCTTGGAGTCTTGTCGAAGATCCGGATTTTTCGCGGGAGCGTTAAAAAATAAAACCGCTCTTTTCCCGTCTAGTTTATTATAATTCGAACCTCTATCTTCGTTTTTCAGTTTATTACATAAATACAAGCCATGCTAAAGTTTCTTCTTATTATAGGCCTTGTTCTGTACGTCATTTATAAGATCGGAACATTGTTCTTCC
>DASWTM010000194.1:0-5470 GCA_036402115.1 Chryseosolibacter sp. | reverse complement strand
CGCGATGCATTTGTGTCTTCATGATCGGACAGATGGTGCGGCATGACGTAAAGAAGAAATCTGCGACATAGATCTTTCCTTTAAAGGTTTCGTTCGTCACAACCTGGCTGTCCTGGTTGACAAAGCGGAAGGGGCCAATTTTATGATAGACCGTATCGCCATTCACAACTTCGCGTTCACCGAAGATCGGCAGCGGTGATTCCTTTTTCTCAATACAGCTTGACGCAAATACACATATAGAAAGTGCAAAAGAAAATGACAGGCCTTTGAATGTTCTATTTTCCATTTCTGAATTTTTTATATAACCGGATTCCCATCATAATTAGAAACGTCACTACCAGCAGACCTGCAATTCCCCACAGCATGCTGAATGCATCCTTCAGCACTATGATGAAAACAATACTGATGAGGAATAAAGTTGCAACCTCATTCCAAACGCGCAGTTGCTGAGACGAATATTTTGGCACATCCCGTTTTAAAAGGTTAAAGATATGCTGAAGCGAAAAGTGATATACATAAAGAAAGAGAACCAGCATCAGCTTCAAGTGCATGAATCCATTCTGCAACCACTCGGGCTGATTGATCAGCATCGAAGTTCCCATAATCAACGTGATTATTGCAGATGGCCACGTAATGCCAAACCACAATCGCGAAGCCATTACTTTAAATTGTTTGAGTAAAATCGATTTTTCCGGTTCGGACTTCTGATGGGCTTCCGTCATGTAGATCAAGAGGCGGGGCATGTAGAAGAGACCCGCAAACCAGGTGACAATGAAGATGATGTGGACGGCTTTGAGATAAAGGTGAGTCATGGAAGAATTTGAAATTTGAAATTTGACATTTGAAATTTTTGGTTTTCCATGGCTGACTTACTCAACCGAAATTTTATCTCCAACTTTTACGATCCCTGTATCAAGTCCAATAAGGTTTTGGCCGAAGAGAACTTTGGTGTCGCGTTTACGATATTTTGACAATGTGGCTAGTGGTTCGATTCCTTTTTTGGCCGTGTCTTGATTCACTGTAGTAAGTACACAACGTGCACAAGGTTTTACTCCTACGAATCGAAGGCTTCCGATTTTGAACTCTCTCCAGGTGTCTTCGTCAAACGGTTGTGCGCCCGTAAACACGAAGTTGGGTCTGAACCGATTCATCGGAACTGGTTCTTTCAAACGCGAATTCAAATCATCCAGCGAGCTTTGTCCAATCAGTAAAAATGGATACGCATCCGCAAGGTTCACGTGATCATCGTTCACTTTATACTTCGGATCTACAGCACGAGGATTTCGTTCTGGGAAATTGACAAGCCGGCACGACATTCCAAGATGCTCTGAAAACCACTCGCTAAGTTTTTGATCGATCTCAAATACATCCACCTCATCGTCCCAGATTTTCGCACGGATTTTTTCACCGATAGGAGGGCTGTCTGCCGAAAAGCTGATAGATGAATTTGTTGTCGCATTTTTTTTGACAACCGTAATGTTCCTTCCCAAAAGGTTAAGCTTGAACATCGCCATTTGCGTGTAGATGCGCTGCGTCATGAAGATGTTGTTTTCATCGATCAGCATCCACCTCCGGTCAAACTCGAGTCCCTTGGCCATGACTTTTGCAGACGTCAACGGTATGCCACCCAAAGACTTAACTGGATAGATCCAGATTTCCGTTAACGTCAGTTCGTTCATGGAGATAAATTTGAAAGCGTGAATCTACAGCGTATCCACGCGTTAGACAAGTCTTAAACGCTAAGATCCAAAACCCAAATACCAAGGACGAGCTGTCCCGGTTTGGATTTTGGATCTTGGTATTTGGACTTTTGTATTTTAGGCCAAAGCCTTCTTCGTAGCCTTCGAACTCTTTACTTCTTCCTGGTATTCGAAGTGATATAACTTCTCATAGTACTCATCCGCCATTCGGCCTGAGTCGAAGAATGGAAGTACATCACGCATGCTATTCTTCACGATGCTGTTCCATTGCTCAGCTTTTTCGTAGTACATCGGGATGATTTCGTTTTCGAGGACATCGAGCAGATTCTTTGCCTCGATCCTGTCTTTCTCATCCTGCGAGAGTGAGTCGTCCGCAGTTTTAATCAGGAAGGAGTTAACACCATCCTTTGCAAACTCCGGAACCCATCCATCAGGAATAGAAAGATTGATGGAAGCGTTCATCGCAGCTGTCATGCCAGAAGTACCAGATGCTTCATGATACAGTTTTGGATTGTTCAGCCAGAGGTCAGAACCTTTCTTCAAGTGGCCGGACAACCAGAGTTCATATCCCGTTACAACGGTGCAGTTTGAAATTTCTTTTGTCTTCCAGTAGATCTCGTTGAAGATATTGATTGCACCGAAATCTTCCGGGTAAGGTTTTCCTGCCCAGATCATCTGCACAGGATACTTCTTGTCATTGACAATCTTTACAAATCGATTAAAATCTGACATGATGAGATTTGCCCGCTTGTACGCTGCAAATCTTCTTGCCCAGACGATCGTCAGCACATTCGGATTGAACAACTTTCCAGTTTGGTTAGCCACAACTCTGAAAAGTTTTTCTTTCAATTCCTTCTTGCGCGCCACAAGTGCATTGTCATCGTTATTCGCGAGTGCACGATCTAATGCCTCGTCTTTCCAGTATGTTCTGTTTTGAGCGTTGGTAATAGCAGTGATCTCGCAAATTCCTTTGTAGCCATTCCACATTTTGCGCGACACTTCACCGTGAAGTTGTGATACTCCGTTAGCGCGTTTCGCCATTCGCAATGCTGCAAGTGTGTAATTCAAAACTCCATTCTCCGGTGCACATGCCTCCTGAACTTGCTGTGGTGTTAAGCCATTGAAGAATGACATGTTGTTCAATAACGGCATGCTGTGTTCTTCATTCCCTGCTTTCTCCGGAGTATGGGTCGTGAACACAACGCGCTTTCTCACTTCGTTGAGGTCTTTGTATTTATCGAGAAGGTAGAAGCACAACGGCAATGCGTGTCCTTCGTTCATGTGATAAATTTCAGTTTCGCGTTCGAGGATGTCGAGTAATTTTGCGCCTCCTGCTCCAAGGAGGATCGATTGTGCGATACGTGTTGTCTCGTTCGGATCGTAAAGTCTGTGACTGATTGTCTGCGCGAGATAATCGTTCTCTGGAATATCCGTAGTTAAGAGGAACAATGGCACCGTGTTGAATACCGTTGGCTTCAGCAAAAATGCCTTGACGAATACCTTCGCACCGTGTATCGTGATCGGGAAAAGAATTTTCGTATCGGTGAGATAATGATAGTCTTTGTCTCGGAAGCTCACTTTCAACGTTTGATCCTGATTTCGCTCCTGGTCGTAATATCCCTTCTTCCAAAGAATACCGATACCAATCAGGTTTTGCTTCAGCTCGTAAGCACTGCGCAAATGTGATCCCGCAAGGAAACCCAGACCACCACTGTATATTTTCAACGGTTGATCTACTGCAAACTCCATGGAGAAGTACGCTGCAGGTTTTGAGTACTTAGGATCGAACTTATATGGAAATAGCTCTGCTAGATTAAACATGGGAATGGATGAGTTGTGATTTCTTATATGAACCCGCAAACTAATAAATGCATGCCAAACCAGTAATTTAATAATGCGGAATTCCTTACTTGGTTTATTCCGCAAACGTTTGATCACAGGTTTTTAATTACCTCGCGTAGAGACCCGACCTGAATCTCGCCTGCAGGCGTATACAATAACCAACTTAGCGAACCTTTATTTTTCACAAGGGAAATGTGGTGTTCAGATTTTTCTTCACTCACTTCGAAGCCATTTCTTTCAAGCGCATTTCTGGTCCACAAAAGTTCAGGACCGTCACCTGTTACGCTTACGCGGATGTCTTTATCCGGATAATGCTGGACTTTCCCCGTTTTGAGGTCGAATCCTTTGAACTGGAAAATATTGTCGAACGATCCGTCCAGTACCAGGTCTTCTGGCATGCCGGATAGAATATTTTTCTCTCGGGTGGTCAGCCAGATCCAGTCTGCTGTCTGAAGGGCGAGGTCGAGTTCATGGGTTGCCACGAGGATTGCTTTGTTTGTCGATTTGGCAAGCCTGCGCAGTAATCGCATAATTTCCACGCGATTGTTGAGGTCTAAGTGCGCGGTTGGCTCATCAAGCAATATGATCGAGGTGTCTTGTGCAATAGCGCGCGCAATCATCGCCATCTGCATTTGTCCATCACTCAATTCATGCAAAGGGGTTTTGCTGAGGGATTCAATATGGACGTGACTGATGGCCCTATGAATGATTTCTTCGTCCGCGTAAGACAGGTCTACACTCCAGCGCAAATACGGATATCGCCCAAAGGCAACGAGATCATAAACTGTCATGTTGCCTGACGATATTTTGTCCGTGAGAACGACCGAAATAAGTTGCTCCCGATTTCTATCCGCGGGGTGAAGTAAGATTTCTCCAGCCAAAGGATTTTGTAGTCCGGCAAGCGTTCGAATCAGGGACGATTTTCCGATGCCGTTGGGCCCCATGAAACACACCAGTTGTCCGGATGCCAATTCAAGATTGAGATTGTCGAATAAGACATTATCTGTGTTACCATGCCGGTAGCCAATCTTGATCGCTGATGTCGTTAAAGCCGCTTTCACTATTGGATGATTTTATTTCGCATGATAACCCAAATTACAACAGGCGCTCCCACAAGAGCCGTAATTGCATTGATAGGAAGAATACTGCTGCTTCCCGGGACCTGTGCAAGAATATCACACGCCAGCAGCAGGACCGCTCCGCCAACAGCAACCGCAGGTATAAGCAATTTATGATTGTGTGTTCGAATAAGGAGCTTAACAAGGTGAGGAACCGCTAAACCCACAAATGCAATGGGGCCGCAAAAAGCTGTTACCCCACCCGTTAGAATAGAGGCTGAGAGAATGGCGAGAAACCTTGACTGCTTAATATTCACCCCGAGGCTTTGAGCGTAATTCTCTCCGAGCAGCCATACATTAAGGGCCTTTACATTGATGATTGCGATTGCCAATCCTATAATAACAATCACCGCCAAAACTCGTATCTCGGTCCAACTCATGCTGGACAAACTTCCGAAAGTCCAGATCATGTACACTTGCAAATCTTCTGCGCGACTCAAATATTGAAGTACGCTAACAATGGAAGACGTTGCTGCTCCCACCATCAAGCCGACAATGAGCAGGGAGACGTTGTCTTTCAAGCGGCCGGATACTGCAAGCATAATAAGGAAGACGAGAAAGCATCCAATGCTCGAGGCGATCGCCACTGCCCATGGGCTTTCGATGAAGAACAAACTGACACCGGCTGCGCTACTCATATAGACGAGCGAAACGGCAAGACTCGCCCCGGACGTCAAGCCAAGTACATCAGGTCCGGCAAGGGGGTTGCGGAAGAGGGTTTGCATTTGAAGACCGCCCAATGCCAATGCACTTCCCCCAAGCACACAGGTGAAAGCTTTGGTCATGCGGAAATCCCAAATGATGTCCGTC
>DASWTM010000193.1:0-42962 GCA_036402115.1 Chryseosolibacter sp. | reverse complement strand
TCTCTGCTCAACAACGTAAAGTAGTATGCGGTGATTACTTGTTCGGTAAGCGAAAGCGCCCGGTCTTCAAACTGATGGCGCGATGCTTCTTTTGCCAGGGAATTGGCTTTTATGTTTTTCCAGTTGGCTGCGTTGACGAGCGAGAGGTTTGCCTCCGCGCCATACGTTGAGGCGAATTGTGTTCCAAACTGCACCTTTGCAAATTCTCCTTCCTGCCCTCCGAGAAATTCTGCGGGCACAAGCTGTACAGGAAGACTAATATTATTATCAACCGTTCCAAAGGCGCGAACCGTTGGTAGCAGTGCAGACCATGCCGATTTCAAACGTTGTTCACTGATCTGTTGATTGAGGGTTTCAACTTTCAATCCGGGGTTATTGGCTTTCGCGTGGATGATTACCTCTTCCAGGCTGTTGAACGTTGTTTGAGCACCGACACCGAGGGGAAATGCCAATAGAAGAAGAATGAAGACGAATACATTCCGCATAAAACTTGGTTTTGATCAAATTTACGCGGTTGTAAGTTCCAGGGATGCCTTGAAATAACTGAGGATGGGAAATCGCTGGTTGAGGTGTGTGGAAATCAGATCGAAATGATGCCATAACTTAGCCATTTCTCACATTCGTCATTCCACATTCGTCACTCGTCATTTTTCATGAGTGTAAGATTACAGCCGAAATTGCGCAAAATATTAACCGGGAAAGCTGCTATTTGCATCCAAAGACCTCCAACCCCAGTGATGCTATAAAAGAATTTCTATTCTAGGAGTCCTGCCAGGACAAGAGGCTTTTTATCCACCTCGCTCAACTAACTAAAACTAATACAAATGAAAATTGCGAAACTATTATTGCTCAGTGTAGCTGTAATTCTTTTTTCCTGTGACGAAGATGATCCAATGCCGACAAGCAAAGGCATGGTTGGAACATGGACGATGACTGCTGTTGATTACAAAGGATCCACCACAACTAGCGCGCAAGGTGTCAACCTGAAGGCGGATTTTACCGGAACGGGTAAGGACATGAACATGATTGCAACATTTACCGAAACTCCCAACAACTTTACAACGGAGGGTAGCTACACAATCGTGTTGAAGACAACGATGATGGGTCAGACAGAAACAGAAGAAGTTCCTTTCGAAGGCGTGTTCGCGGATGGTACGTGGACGCTTAGCGGTAACACGTTAACAATCAATACTCCTGATGGTCCGGAAAAGGCTACTGTAATTGAGCAGACTGCAACAACCCTTAAGTTTAAGGCTGTAATTGACGAGACTGAAACAGACATGGGCTTCACCGTGACGACTAAGGTTGAAGCAGTGTATGCCTTCCAGAAAAAATAATGCTGAATGACGAAGTACAAATGACGAATGACGAATGAAATGCATTTCACAGCATTCGTCATTCGTCATTCGTATTTCGTCATTAAACTATAGATTGGGTTGCGGTGTTGTCCGCAGGTATGGCTTAATTCTCTTATGTCCTTTCGGGAATTTGGCAGGAATCTCCTCATCTTTTACCGCTGCGGTAATAATCACATCTTCGCCTTGCTTCCAGTCTGCCGGTGTCGCCACACTGTAATTAGCCGTTAACTGAAGACTGTCAATCACCCGTAAGATTTCATTGAAGTTTCTTCCTGTTGATGCTGGATAGGTGATCATCAGTTTAATCTTTTTATCGGGCCCGATGATAAACACTGAACGAACGGTGAACTTGTCCACGTTTGGATGCACCATTCCGTAAAGGTTCGCCACTTTAAATTCCGGATCAGCGATCAACGGATATTCTACATTCGTGTTCTGCGTTTCGTTGATGTCGTGGATCCATTTTTTATGCGAGTCAAGAGGGTCAGCGCTGATCGCAAGGATCTTAACATTTCGTTTCGTAAACTCTGGTTTCAACCGTGACATCGAGCCCAGTTCGGTCGTGCATACCGGTGTAAAATCGGCAGGGTGAGAAAACAGAATACCCCAGCCATTGCCGAGCCATTCGTGAAATTTAATTGTTCCTTCGGTTGTTTCGGCTGTAAAATCAGGAGCAATGTCGCCTAATCTGAGTGACATAGAATTGTATTTAAGGTTTAACAAGTTGTTCAATAGACAACTGCCGCAAAAACAAAATAGTTTACGGCTGGTCTGCTGCGGTGGTAATATTAGTAAAGACTACCGATTTAGTAGATATTAAAACGGGAAATATTTAAGTTTGAACGTAATAGATGCTGTAAAGACGCCCTACGGGCTTCAGGCACAGGGGCTTGCCTTGTGCAGCACAGATTTGTATAATGAGAGATCTGGACTTACATCTTTAAAGCCGCACGAACGGACCTGCAGCTTGGTAGCGTGCAGCTTGCATCACACCTTTTTCTTCTTCGTCTTCAACTTCATCTCCTTCTTCACCAGGTCTTCTAGGGTATTCGCTTTTAGCATTTCCACGGTGGCATTCCGTACTTGAAGAAAAGCATCGCGCACGCTACAGGTTTCTTCGTCTACACATTCGGTGCAGCGCTCATAAAATTTGTACGTGGCACAAGGGACGTGTGCAATGGCCCCGTCAAATAGTCGAACGATTTCGGCAAGGTTTACCTCGTACGGCTCTTTTCTTAGAAAATACCCACCACCTTTTCCCTGCTTACTTCCCAGCACTCCCGCATGCTTGAGGTCGAGGAGAATTGCCTCCAGGAACTTCTTCGGAATGCAGCAGGCATCAGAAATTTCCTTAATCAGAAATTGCTCCCGGGGCGTTTTTGCCATATGGACCAACGCATGAACTGCATATTTGCACTTTTTTGAAAGCATAATAGACGGGTAATTTAGGGCTTTGGGATTACATTTCTGCTATCTAACTTAGCTAGCGGTCATTTCCATCTTAAAATCAGCGTATGCCGAGGTAGCTCAGGGGTAGAGCAGCTGATTCGTAATCAGCAGGTCGTGGGTTCAATTCCCATCTTCGGCTCAACAGTCAATTAATAGTCAATGGTCACTGGTCATTGGAAATTAGGAGAGACATTGAAGGCGAAAGATTGGATCAAAAAGAAGTAGGCATTTTAAAGATCCCGATCAAAGCGAAGTGAATCGCAGATCTCAATCAGTGCATCGGGAGCATCGGGAAGGCACTAGAAAAGGCAAGTTTATATACTTGCTCAAAGGTGGCCATGAAGGTCACGAAACACCGGTTTTACATCTGCCTTGTGATCCAGATTCCAATCCATACGAGAACAACTCCGAGGACTAATGATGATAACGAATAGATGATCGAGGTCGCAGCCATGCGATTGGCAACGAGGTCAAAATTTTCAAATGCAAACGTTGAAAAGGTTGTAAAGCCTCCGCAGAAGCCAGTGATCAAAAACAACTTTACTTCGGATGAATCGCTTGTGAATTTGGACGCCCAGCCATAAATCAATCCCAGGACGAAAGCGCCAGCGAGGTTGACGGTGAAGGTCCCAAACGGAAATGTCGAATTTAGTCTTTGGTCAATTGAAATTGAAGATAAGTACCGTGCAACTGAACCAAGAAAACCACCAATCCCGACCAGGAGAATATTTGTAAATGTCATGAGCAGAAAGTTTAAGCAACCTGATGGGCGACCGCCAATATCACCGTATGATTTTTTGACAATTTGTCCCCAAGGTTGGTAAAATTAACAAACCTTTTTACCTTTGACGCCCGTTGAAAAACGGAAAAAACCCTCCCCAGGTGGCGAAATTGGTAGACGCACTACTTTGAGGTGGTAGCGCCCGAAAGGGTGTGCTGGTTCGAATCCAGTTCTGGGGACATGAAAAGTTAAGCGGTTTGTAGTTTTTGGTTTATGGGTTTCAAGGCTGATTGAACAGAAACCACAAACCGAAAACTACAAACTCGAGACTTCTGCCGAAGTGGTGGTCCGATAGCCATCGGCATTGTAGACACCCGATTGAAGTTCATCTAAATTGCCGAAGTGGTGGAATTGGTAGACACGCACGTTTCAGGGGCGTGTGTCGCAAGACATGCGGGTTCGAGTCCCGCCTTCGGTACTCATCCTCCATTATTAAGATCGACTACAAAATGATTTTAATGATGTTCTACGTTTACGCGCTATCCAGTCTGAATAGAAAATACATCTACGTTGGATTGACAGACAATGTTGACAGAAGATTCTCTCAACATAATAACGGTTTAAATAAAACGACCAAGCCGTATAGACCATTTGTCCTTATTTATACAGAATGTCTTCCGACTCGAAGTTTAGCACGCGAACGTGAGAAGTTTCTTAAATCTGGTGTCGGCAAAGAATTCCTTAGCAGGCTGAAATAACATGCGGGCCTGCCTACCGTCCCGCCTGCCACAGGCAGCGGCAGGCAGGTTCGAGTCCCGCCTTCGGTACTCATCCTCCATTATTAAGATCGACTACAAAATGATTTTAATGATGTTCTACGTTTACGCGCTATCCCATAGAAATACATCTCGTTGGATTGACACGCAATGTTGAAGGTGATCATGGCTTGCTGCACGCCACACTATTTTGCAACGTACTTCGTTTTCAACTTCAATGCCGGTTTAGGCGTGTCGTTGCATTTCTTGGCGAAGCTGAATAAGATCGTATAGAACACTACCAGGGCTGTGAAGACGAAAATCATAGGCGCTTCATTTATGATCAAATGTAGCTTATCAATAGCCGCTTAACTGTTCATTGCAAGGTGTCATGGCACCAACGTAAGGTTTAATAAATGTTTTTGATTAATCAATACCCATTAGATGGTGTACTGGCGAACTTCAGGGGTTCTATTCAGCGTTTGCCTTTAAGTCGCATCCCTATTAATTGGGTACGCCCTTCATGTAAAATAATTCCGGAATAATTTATGCTACGCCTATATTCGCACAAAATAAATGATTTTATGAAAAGAGGTTCTGGTATTCTATTTACCATTCTCGCCACTCTGTTTATATCAAATGTCTATAGCCAGGGCCTAGCGGACTCAACAGAAAACGTACCTAAG
Organism: Chryseosolibacter sp.; assembly: GCA_036402115.1. Taxonomy (GTDB): domain Bacteria; phylum Bacteroidota; class Bacteroidia; order Cytophagales; family Cyclobacteriaceae; genus Chryseosolibacter. The sequence continues at coordinate 37,993 of DASWTM010000193.1, read as the reverse complement.
GATTGGTTTCTCAAAGACCCAGCGGAAGATCGCTATCAAGGGGTAAGCGCGGAGAAAACGTACCGCACGTTGCTAAACGGCAAGCCATCAAAAACGGTTGTTGTGGCTGTTATTGATTCAGGTATCGACATCGATCATGAAGATCTTAAAGACGTTCTTTGGACAAATCGCAACGAAATTCCGAATAATGGCATCGATGACGATAAAAACGGATATGTTGATGACATCCATGGATGGAGTTTCATCGGAGGAAAAAGTGGCAATGTAAACGAAGATACATACGAAGTAACGCGTGAGTATGCGCGCCTGCGTCCGAAGTATGACAGTGTTGAGGAAAAATCAATCAGCAAAAAGAATAAGGCTGAATACGAATACTGGAAGCGTGTGAAAGCAAAGTATGAGAATGATTCCAAATTCAACAAAGATCAGTACGACCAATATGCTGAACAATATCAGCTTTACGGTAACGCATTTATTACCATTCAATATTGCGACAGCCTGTTGGAGCGAGTTTCCGGAAAGCCTGTTTATAAGTCGTCCCTCGCCAGTATTCCCGTGACCAACGATACCGTGAATTTTGCAAAGCAAACACTTACAAAGATTCTTGAAGGAGTTGAAGGTGATGTTGAAGTAAAACAATTCCTCGATGAGCTTGCAGGTTATATCTCGCAATTGAAGGAAGGTTATGATCACTATCGGGTGGCTGTTGAATACGGATATAACACTGAGTTCAATTCGCGAACAGTCGTAGGCGATGATCCAAAAAATTTATATGAAAAAGGCTACGGTAACAACGATGTTGAAGGACCGGATCCAAAGCACGGAACTCACGTAGCGGGAATCATTGGTGCCAGCCGAAGAAATAATATAGGAATCAATGGCATTGCCGACAATGTGCAGATCATGTCCGTACGTGCTGTTCCCAACGGTGACGAACGCGATAAAGACGTTGCAAACGCCATTATCTATGCAGCGGACAATGGCGCGAAAATTATTAACATGAGTTTTGGCAAGGCATTCTCACCGGGAAAGGAAGCGGTAGACAAAGCGGTGAAATATGCGGAGTCCAAAGGCGTGCTATTGATTCACGCAGCCGGAAATGATCATGACAACCTTGATCTTGAATCTAACTTCCCTAACAAAAATTTCGCGGCTGGCGGCCAGGCAAAAAACTGGCTGGAGATCGGAGCGTCATCCTGGGGTGCTGATGAAGATTTCGTAGGAACGTTTTCTAACTACGGGAAAAAATCGGTTGACTTGTTTGCCCCGGGCGTTCAAATTTACTCCACAACGCCCGACAACTCGTATGAAGATCTGCAGGGTACCAGTATGGCATGCCCGGCAACAAGCGGTGTGGCTGCTGTGCTCATGTCTTATTTTCCTGACTTATCAGCAACGCAGGTAAAAGAAATTTTGCGTCAGTCCACACGCAAGTTTGACGGTTTGAAGGTTACAAAACCCGGAACCAAAGAAGTCGTTCCGTTTGAAGAACTGAGTGCAACTGGCGGAATGGTGAATGCCTATGAAGCCGTGAAGTTAGCGATGACGATGAAACCAGAAGGAAAGAAAAAGTAGGTCCCTGAATCCCTGAAGGGACTTGAATGCAGGCATTAAAGAAGCTCTCAATTGTTGAGAGCTTTTTTCGTTTAAGAGGTGGACTTTCCGTGTATCAATAGTCGGGTGCAACACGGATGCTCACAAGTCCCGTTAGGGCTTACGCACAAGCGCTACGATGTTTTCCACGTGCATTGTATGTGGAAACATATCTACCGGTTGAACGTGAGTGATCTCATATTTCTCCGTCAGTATTTTCAGGTCACGTGCCTGGGTGGCAGCATTACAGCTTACATAAACGATGCGCTCGGGATTCGCTTTCACTATCATTCTTGTGACGTCTTCGTGCATGCCTGCGCGCGGGGGATCGGTAATAATTACATCCGGTCTGCCATGTTGATTCAAAAATGCATCGTTCAGCAGGTCTTTGATATCACCAGCAAAAAAATCGGTATTGTGAATATTGTTGATCGAGGAATTGATTTTTGCATCTTCAATGGCAGCGCCAACATATTCCAGTCCGATAACTTTTTTAGCCTGAGCAGCTACGAAATTGGCAATCGTTCCGGTGCCTGTATAAAGATCATACACCAGTTCGTGCGACTGAATTTTTGCAAATGCCCAGGTGAGTCGATACAGTTCATAGGCTTGATCTGAGTTTGTCTGATAAAAAGATTTCGGACCTACCCTGTATTCAATATGTCCGGGGCCATCAGGTCTCTGCATTTTTTCCGTGATGAACGGATTCCCTTTCCAGCAAACTATGTTCAGATCGTGGAAGGTGTCGTTTTTCTTTCCATTGATAACATAGTTGAAGGAAGTGATTTGTGGAAAATCCTTTTCAAGCCGCGCCAGAATTCTTTCGGTCCATTCCATTTTGTCGTACGTCACCTGGAGGATCACCATCACTTCGCCCGTGTTAGCGGTGCGGATCGTGAGCGTACGTAAAAATCCAATCTGCTTTCGAAGGTCGAAAAAGGGAATTGAGTTCTTAATTGCTTCATCGCGTGCCGCAAGGCGGATCCCGTTCGATGGATCGGCTTGAAGATGACATTCCACCACATCGAACACCCGATCATATTTGCGTGGAATATGGTAACCTAACGCTGGCTCTACTGGTCGTTCGCCTCCCGCCAATGCGAGTTCACTTCGCGTGAGCCAGCGGTCCGAAGAAAAGGTGTAATCCAGTTTATTTCGGTAAAACCGTGTTTTGGCAGAACCTACAATAGCGGAAACAGGCGGCAGGGTTAAGCCACCGAGCCGTTCAAGGTTGTCGACTACCTGTTTTTCCTTGTATTGGAGTTGAGTCTCATATTGGATGTGTTGCCATGAGCAGCCACCACACAAACCAAAATGCACGCAAAATGGGTTAGTCCGGTTGGGTGACATCTGCTTAATCTTGGTAACCGTAGCTTCCAAAAAGGCACTTTTAATTTTCGTCAGCTGCGCATCCACGACATCCCCGGGGGCGCAACCAGTCAAAAAAATAACCTGACCGTTCAATTTTCCCACGCATTTGCCCTCTGCGGCCATCGTTTCAACAAAAATATCCTCAACTATCTCACCTTTTCGCATGTACCGTATTCGATAAAGCGACAAAGCTAAACAATAATGATCTTTTAAGCCTTGGCGACATTTCTTATATTTAGAGTCCTTGTGTGCCCGATATGAAACGGATATTCTTGATTTTGTTCTGTGTGCTTGCCCTGCCTGTGATGGCGTCTCACATTGTAGGTGGTGAATTTGAATTGATTCATATTTCCGGAAACCAGTACCGGCTTAATCTTATCATCTATTTTGATGAGATTAACGGCAATCCGGGCGCAGAGGATCAGAGCGTTGTTGCCCGGATATTTCGGAAGCGGGACAATGCCGTAATGATGGACGTGACGCTGCCACTCTCAAGCCGGAGTAATGTTGAATACACGCAGCCCGACTGTACAATTGGAGAGCTAAGCACGAGACGTATTTTATATACGACTACCATAACGTTGTCGAATCAGAATTTTTCCGATCCACAAGGATATTACATCGCCTGGGAACGCTGCTGCCGTAATTATCAGATCACAAATATCTATAGTGAGAACACACAAGCAGGTGGTACTCGTTATGCCGGACAGACGTTTTACCTCGAATTCCCTCCGGTAACTAAAAACGGTGTTCCTTTTTACAATTCAACACCACGGCTTTTTCCACCCCTTAGTGATTATGCATGCCCACGGAGATTTTATTATGTCGATTTTGCCGGTGTAGATGATGATGGAGATTCGTTAGTATATAGTTTGGTAACACCGTTAAACACAAAAAGTAACGATGCGCTTCCGCCCGGGGGGGCGCGTCCAAGCCCTTATCCATCCGTGTCATGGAGACCAGGGTTCGGACTTGGAGCAGTGATGCGCGGCTCACCCGACCTTGCCATTACGCGGGATGGATTTTTAACAATCACGCCTTCGCAGCAAGGACTTTTTGTGTTTGCGGTCAAGTGTGAAGAATTCCGGAATGGCGTGCGCCTTGGTGAAGTGCGAAGGGATTTCCAGTTGCTTGTGTTGGACGCGTGTCCGGTAGCAGAGCCGCCTGTGATCCTGGGGAAAAAAGTTTCCGAACCCAGCGTCTTCCGCGATAACATGAGTGTTTCGTTCAGCAATCAGGTTTCAGACGCAGACCGTTGCATACAGGTGGTTGTCTCAGATCCGGATGCGCTAAAAATTGAAGATAATTTTAAGGAGAAGATTAAACTGCGTGTTATTCCGATCGGTTATAAAAAAGATATGTCAGGAATTCTCCCGGAGGTATCAACCGCTGTGCTTACTGCCGACAATGGGACGAAAACTTTCGACATTTGCTTCGACCAGTGTCCTCCAAACGAAAGTGGCATCTTTCAGGTTGGAATTATTGCAATGGATGATGCATGTAGCTTGCCGTTATCCGATACCTTACGCATCACGGTTAATGTTGAACCTCCTTTAAACTCTAAACCGCAGTTTGAATTACCCGTCAGTAAAATTACAGCTCCTGCTCCATTCAATGAGGGCGATCGGGCTGTTTTCCGCGTCAAGGCAACGGATGCAGATAATGATCCATTGCTCGTGAGCATCGTGCCTGATGGCTTTGACATGGAGAATGTGGGTATGGCAATTAACGAAATCGAAAATTCACCAGGTATTTACGAAGTCGATCTTGTCTGGGACACCCAATGTGATGTCTACGATTTTCGGACGAAGACGAATTTCGAATTGAAATTCATGGTTGAGGATGAGGATGGTTGTAAATTTTCAGGCGCAGACACGGTGCAGTTTAACCTAGCCGTAATTCTTCCTGGCAATGCAGACCCGGTGATATCAACGGATCTGGTGCCCGATGATATTGTTGACGGAGTGTATTTGCTTGAACGCAAAATCTTTGACCACATAAATTTCACAGTTACAGGAAAAGATGAGGTTGATAACGACCTGCTCGTTTTAAGTGGCCGTGGTGTCGACTTTCAAATGAGTAGTATTGGAGCAAACTTCCCTACTGCGTCAGGGCCAACGTCAGTCACGTCACCATTCGATTTGAAATTACTTTGTGAAAAGATCAACGTTCAGGCTAATGATGAATTTGCTTTTGAATTCATTGTGGCTGATGAAGCGAACAAATGCCGGATCTATAAGGCCGATACGCTCCATGTCAAATTAAAGGTTTTGCCTCCCGATAACGATAGGCCCACGCTAACCGTCACAAACACGAATACAGCGCTTAGCTTCGAAAATAACTTCCAGGACGTGCTGGTAGGACAGCAGATTTCACTGGGGCTTTCAGCTACGGACGCGGATACCGGCCCTCAGGATCCTGTTCGGATTGAATTGATTGAAGCCACAGGCAATGTTGATCCTGTTGGCTATATTTTCGCTGACGTTACAGGCACAGGTGGCGCAACCACAACGTTTGCATGGCTTCCTGATTGTTCGATTTTCAAGAACGGATCTTTCGAGAATACATATTCGTTCACCTTCCGCGCGTACGACAACCGTTGCCTGAATACAAAAGCGGATACCGTGACCGTTGACTTCCGGATTCGTGACGTGACGAATGGCAATCGTGAGTTTATTCCCCCTAATTTTATAAGCGCAAATGGTGATTCATATAACGAATACTTTGCCATGGTTCGCATGAACGAAAGCACAGGCGAGTTTGAGAGCATCTTACCAGTCGACAATTGCGTGGGAAGGTTTGTAAGCATTTCCATCTACAATCGTTGGGGTGGCGAAGTCTTCAGTAGCAATAACCGAGACTTTCAGTGGCGCCCCGTTAATCAGACCCCCGGAGTGTATTTCTATACTTTGATTTACTCTAACAGGGAGTATAAGGGAACCGTTACGATAAGAGACTGACAGCACTCTTTTTTGAGTCAGTCAGCGTTATCTCGAGGCCGGCCCGCAGGAGTAAACCAAGCTTGATCAGTCGCACAAAAAGTGTTTCGTTACGATGCTCGCTTATGCTTTACGTTTTCTGCTTTCAGCTGTTTCTATCGCCCATGCCATCACAAAACCTGTATCCGGATTTTCTTAATAAAACGTTATCCGAAGTCCGACAAGAGTTCGGGTGGGTTGTCATTGCTGAGGCCACCGGTAATCTAGACCGCGACAGTCAGGAAGATTTTGCGATCGTGCTTGAGTCAAAGGAAGTCCTGCGTGAAACACGTTGTGATGGTTGTGAGGAACAAGAAAGCAGAGGGCGCATTATTCTGGTTTTGGTTGGAGGAACGGTGATCGCTCAGAATAATGTATTTATTGCCAGGGCTGACGAAGGAGGGATGACGCGTGATATAAAGCCTTCACTCGCGATCACTAACCGGCAACTGGATATCTTCTATATGCTGGTGAGAGGTGAGGATCATTACATTTTTGAAATGAAAGGCAACGATATTGTTCTGGTAAAAGCAAGCAAGCTCCGAGCTTCGCATTACCTCTTCCGCTCGGACGTTGTCGATTTCAAAAAGCGTGAACTCGTCACCGCAAATCAGACGGCTGCAGATAAGCCCGCGGAAAGAAAGACAACCAGGCTTAAACATAGTGGTAAACTTGTCAAATTATCCGAACTGAAAATGATGGGGATCTGGAACGTGGGTGGGGTGTTCCTGTGAGGTAGCCTCACACTTCTAGTCAAACCCGCGAGGCGCATGGACAATTCAAGTTTCGATGGGTGTTCACCATTTGCGAGTTGTTGCCGTGTCTGCATTGTAAGACTGCCAGTACGCAAATTTTATCTAATGAATTAACCACAGGGCTCTTTCATGTCGGGCTATTCGCATTTCTTGATTTCAAATTTCAAATTTTAAGACATAACATTGCCTGATGAAGGCTGCAAACGTTGCGGAGGTACCTATTCAAGGCAAGGGTGGTTTCCGCCACTTTTTTCACATCGCTTTTTGTGGGCGGAACTATCATGGGTGGCAAAGGCTGCCACACAATACAAGCATTCAGAACTTAGTCGAGAAGGCGTTATGCAGCGTGATGAAGAAACAAGTCGGGGTTGTGGGTTGTGGAAGAACAGACACTGGAGTTCATGCCAGCCAATATTTTTTTCATGCCGATTTAGAATCGCCAGTCACCGATGAGATGGTATTTCGCCTTAATAAAAATCTGCCTCCCGACATTGCGGTATTTGATGTTATACCGGTAGCGAGTGAACACCATGCGCGGTTCAGTGCTGCCGAGCGCACCTACACCTACTTTATTCACCACACAAAGGATCCTTTTCTAGATTCACTCAGTTCCTTTTACCAGAATTGTGAAGTTGACTTGATAAAAATGAAAGAGGCTGCGATGCTTCTTCCGTTGGAGCGTGACTACAGTCAGTTTCATCGCCTGGCATCGAGGCCCAATACTACAATCTGTCATGTGACGGATGTTAAATTGTTTGTGAATAAGACGGGCGATCGAATAAAGTTCATCATCTCCGCGAATCGTTTTCTCAGCGGAATGGTAAGGATTATTTTGTACCGACTCCTTGACGTGGCAAAGCGCAAAATAAGTGTAGAGCAATTCGCGAATTATTTACATCGCACCGAAATTCCTTTCAACCGGAAGTCAGCATACCCACAAGGATTATATCTTTCGGAAGTACGTTATCCCTTCCTCCACCTCCCGTGCAAATCAACTTTCTTCAATCTCGTTGATAAGGAGGAGGTATGGGTCACCGTTTAGCTTCCACGAGCGAAGCCTCTGCGTGGGAATCAGCAGCAGCTCTATTCGTCACCCTTGAATTGTATTTCTACTTTCTGACTGATGCACAGACTCAGCACAGCAAATGCTGTGAAGAAAAAGAATCCGGTCAGTAGACTTGATTTGTTGGTTGTCAGGATTTCAACGGAGGTTGCGAGGCCCTCGATCTGCTTTAATTGCTCTGTTATTATTCCGGAGAAGCCAATGTAGGACATAAAGATTGCGATCACCATTACATCGGCCATAGACCACTTCCCGGTTTTAAACACCATAAAGCGCATGATACCATTTGTACGCAAGTTTTCATTAAATACAAAGAGTAGTGTGGCAAATTGCTTCATCAGCGGAAAAAGCACACTAAATGCAAGCACCAGGACACCCACGATCATCACATCAGCCCGTGACTGCCTGAACATAAGCCAGACGACTTCCAAAATACTTTTGCTTTTGTAGTATAGCACCTGGTCACTGAAAGAAATTGTTTCTCCGAGCAACGTGAATGACATCCGTGAGATGCGTGCATCGATTTCGATCATGGGCAAGATCAGTCCGGTGAACAGTAACAGCAGACTGATTGAAATCAATAGTACATACTGAAATCTCGAAAAGCTTTCCACGATAAAGACAGACGTAATTATGGTTAGTGCCATCACGAGGATCACAATTTTGTAGGGCTTACTGTCCTCGGTTAGACGTGCGATTTGAGTCGTAAGCCCATTGATTGCTTCTTCACGTGTGGTGTAACCCTGCTTTTGTAAAATAGCATTATGTGCGGTATAGTCGATTTTGGCAAATGTGTTGTCGGTATATTCGTTGAGCTTATTGATGATGTATGCCCGTATGGCTTTCTTGTTTCTCGGGTCATCCAGGAAGTTCATGATTTCATCGGTGAAGTAGGGTACATTCTTGCGGATGTCTTTGAACGCCCCCATGCTTTGTGTGGCGAGGTTTTTCAGAAAGCCGCCAAAGGTTCGGGAGTTTTGCTCGTAATAACGCTGCTCATATTCATCGATCACTTTATACAGGAACTCGGAGATCTTCTTCCTCATCTCCGTTCGGTTCTCTCCGGAAAAGTTAAGTTCTTCTACTTTCTTGCTGATGATATTTGCCAGAATCTTCTTCCATTCGTCTACACTGAAGATTCCGTACTTGACTTGTGATAATTCAATGGCATCTTCTTTCAGTATGCGCCTTTCGTTCTCAATCGAATAGATCCGCATGGACAAAAAGGATATCGCTACTACCAGTGAAAGAAGAATAATGTTTCGGGTGTGTTTCACGATCTAGTTTACTTGTAATTCGGACTGACAATTATGCCGAGTAGACAAACGTGAGCGTGCGGATCATTTCTGTCGCTCATCGATTTTCTGAAGGAAATCTTCAATCCGAAGTGTTTTCCTGAATTGCTCCGCTTCCAGGATAGCCAGATATTCCCGGATGTCTTCAGCGCTTTTAGTAGAAGCGAACCCCTGCAGATAGAAATTGTAAGCATCGCGATACTCTGGCATCAGCTTCTGCTCCTCATCAAAGGCCCATGTGTTGTCCATACCGGCCAGGAAGTAATAGAGATATGTGTCGCGCTGCTCGATGGCATGCGGAGTGAAAGGGTTATGTGCGTTGCGGCTGATAAATTCATCCCAGAATGCAATCCGTGCGGCAAGTTCGTTGAGCGAAATCACCAGGCCAGCATCTTCTGCCCAAATGTTCATGACCTCCACTTCAAACTGGTCGAAGAACTCTTTCGTTGCGGAAGAGAGATGGTTGTAAAAGTATTGCCGCGTAAATGCTGGATTTGCTTCCACGTACGGTGTTCCTTCAGTGAAGCGCAGCATCAGTGCTTCGCGTTCGAGACGTTGCAGAAAATGTTTGCCTGCTTCTGTCCATTGCGCAGAGTCAGCATAGATGAGCGAATTAATATCGGCATCTTCACCGATATCGTTATTCAGGGTTGCTAGTGCCCGCTCCTGAAATGCGAGGAACATCTTAAAATGCTGATCGTTTATTGCTGCTGTATCGCTCATGAAATTGTTCCGGAAAAGCTTCAGGCCTTGGTGTATCATGTCGAAGCCGTGGGATATGCGATTTAATTCTTTTTCGTAAACTGATTTCTCGCTTTTACTTGATGCAGCCGCCTTCTTAACAACGGAATCATTGGGTTCTGTTGGAGATTCAGTGACGGTTTCACGAGGTGCTTGCTGACAGGCGGCTAAAATTACAAAGAAGAGAACAGCTGTACGCATCTTCAAAGATATGCATTTTGGGCATTTGCATTGAGGGTCACGCCAATGGTGTCCTCCAGGGATACAACCATTCCCGGAGTGCAACACCGGGAATGGTTATGTGTTAAGGCAATTACGATGGCTGCACTGCCAATTCTTCAATCACGTTTTTCCGATCAAAATCCGTAAGCAAATATTGGGTCAGCACAGCAGCGAACGTACCGAGGTGAAAATATAACGATGGCTTATGTTCGCGAATCGGTTTTGCAAGCGTCAACAGCGCCATCGTGCCGAGTAGCGAGAGGTCGGCCTTCTGATGGTTTTTAAGTGACATCAAGGGCTTTACGCCCACCGGGGTATCCGTTACTGCATTTACACTCGCTACTGTTCCAGCGAGTCCCGCATAAATGTTTCGGGTTTGTGCTGGTAGTTTAAGAAGTATAGGCACTACCAGGTTCATGGCTGCAAATCCGTAGTCTAACATACCGTGCAGCTTAGCGTCAATTGGCTTTGTCATAGTTTTGATTTTTAGGGAAGGAGAAAAAAATCGTCACCAGTCGGTGAGTTTACCACGAAGACGCCAAGAGGCAGGGAGCGGAGAGAAAATTAAGAGAGCGTGCGGGGAATGGGGCGTGCGTGCAGGGAATCATTCATGCATCTATGTTAAAATCACTAATGACCAAAAACCAAATTCCAAACACGTTGCGTCCTTTTGGTACAACCTATTTGAGATTTGGCTCTTGATCATTGGAGCTTCATTCAAGAATGAAATTGCAAATTCCAAAGTCGTATCTTCCTCTTCACCGTACGCTGTTTGAGAATTGATCCCGATAGCTATCGGAATTGATCATTGGTGCTTCAACGCACGGGCTATTGGCTAAACTTCAAACCCCTTTCTGTAGGTTCTTCCCACAAATTGGTTCGCTTCCTCGAGGTTAGTGATTTTCATATTTGGTCCATCCCAAAGCAACTTCTTGCGGCCATAGTATTCGACTTTGTTTCCTGTTTCTTTGCGGAGCATGTAACTGCGGATCGCGAGATTACCCATGAGTACGGTTTCAGTCATCGGTCCCGCGTAGTCGAAAGATGAAGTTAGCGCTTTATGCTCTTTGCTTCCGAAGCCAGCTTTGCATGCGTCAACCCATTTGCGTTGATGTCCGTATTCCGGCTCTTCGGTCGAACCGGTTTCAGGGCCGAACTCTGTTGTTCCATCGTAAAGGAAAAGTTTTGGCATCATCGGGGAGCTGTCGTTGATGTTGGTAGTGATTACACCTTTTTCCCCTATCATCAATACACCATTCGCGCTGTTCGCTCCACCGAAATCCATGTCTGCAGGAATGATGGCCGGCCTTGACGGACGAATACCACCATCGCTCCATGTCATTTCTACTGGTGACTTACTTTTTTCTGTGGCAGCAAAGTGTAATGTGATGAATGATGAGGGAGGACATCCTTCCGGGTGATAATCCGGAGTCCACATCTGTGAGTAAACAGAGCTCACGCTACATTCCGCATCTGTTGGATAGTTGAGGTTGAGTGCTCGGAAGGGAATATCGATGAGGTGACAGCCTACATCTCCAAGTGCGCCCGTTCCATAATCCCACCATCCGCGCCAGTTGAATGGATGGAGATTAGGAGTATAAGGTTTCATCTCAGCAGGACCGAGCCACAAATCCCAATACAAGTCTTTTGGCTTTTTGCTTTCATCGGGTGCAGGCATTGCTCCACCCTGCGGCCAGACCGGACGGTTTGTCCAGATGTGCACATGTGAAATTTTTCCAACCTTCCCGGAATTGATCCAGCCTTGCACAAGAGCGTGAAGAGGATTGGATCCCCCCTGGTTACCCATCTGCGTTACCACTTTCTTTTGACGAGCCATCTCGGTGAGCATACGCGCTTCGCGGATGTTGTGCGTCATTGGCTTCTGGACGTACACATGTTTGCCGCGCTGCATGGCAAATGCGGCCGCAGGACCATGAACGTGATCAGGTGTCGAAATGGTCACAGCATCAATATCTTTTTCCTGTTCGAGCATGATCCGATAGTCATTGTACAACTTTGCCTTAGGAAAATTCTCCACTGATTTTTTAGCGGATCCGGAGAAGTCAACGTCACACAAGGCAGCAACACGTTCGCGCCCGTTGACAGAGGCGTTTTTGATATCGCTTGTACCTTTCCCACCGGCACCAATGGCGGCAAGAACGAGTTGATCACTTGGGGCGGTGAAGCCTACTCCTCCGAGCACGTGCCTCGGCACAATCAGGATCGAAGACGCAAGGGCAGTTTGCTTGAGAAATTTTCTCCGCGAGGACTGAGCTGAATTACTTTCTTTCTTCATGGTAGGATTGAAATTATCTGGAAAACGAAAAGATTTTACTTCTGAATATAGAAAATTAAATGATGAAAGCCACCGGGAAAGAGGTTAACTGGCGGAACGATTCCTCAAGTTGTGACCATTAAGTGGCGACTGGTTGTTCTGCTTCATGTGAAAAAAAGCCGAATTATTGTTAGGAGGTGCAGCGGTAGTTAGTTGTGGGTCGCATCGTTGATGTCCACCAGAAGTAATGCGGTGACACAGCTACGCCCACCTGGCTTGGCCATAACACGGTGACTCAGTCTTTCGCAAGTGTTAATTCCACGCGCTTGTAGGTATTTGCGGCCATATTAACCGAGATCTGGAAGCTATAGTTTCCGCTGTTGAGCAGTTCCTCCCCGACATAATCGATCGGTTGATATATGTGTTTTTCGCCATTAACCACAACTTCAAGATATGCATAGCGATACGCTTTCACGAATTGATGGTAGTCGCTGTTTTGACCTGCCGCAATTGTGCCGTACCCGTGTTGTTCCCCGCCTGTGTTGACGAACAGACTATCGAAGTCGTAATTACTGGTGTTGGTAATGCGGATGTTCACTAACGTTGACCGGGGCGTTTCATTGTCGTGACAGGCTAGAAACGTCAGCAGTAGAAAATGAGGGACACTTTTTTCATGGCACTACTCTGTAAAAAAATGATACCTGCCTGGGTGCCGTATCGTGGCATCCAACGCTAAGCTGGAATTTCCGAGGCTGAAAATAATTATTAACTTCCTTGTAAGGTATGGCGAATTTGTTCGTCAATAACGAAAATGCCAATGCCATGACGTGCCTGAACTGCTCGACAAAAACGATTGGCAAGTACTGCCATGAGTGTGGACAGAAAACTGAAGACGTCAGGTATACAATGCGTGGACTGGTGAAGGATCTGTTTTATTCGACCGTTCACTTTGAGAATAAGGGACTGCCCATCACGATCGTAAGAATGACAACAGCTCCTGGTCGTGCCATTCACGCAGTGCTGCAGGGACAACGGCAAAGCTTGTATCCGCCATTGAAATACCTGGCGTTAGTTGGGGCCATCGTCATTATATGCTCGCTGCGTTACCGTTTTTTTCATAATGAGTATACACAGGTCAATTCAAATCAGCACAAGGTGGCGGGACTCATCTACATTCCTGAAAAATATGAAGCGTTCGTTGAAAACTTTTTCAAGTTTGCGGAAGACAACGCTACTATTCTGAACATCGCTGCTATTCCGATCTTCGCGTTTTTTTCGTTTGTCTGGTTGTCAGGAAAAAAATACAATTTTGCAGAGAATCTTGTTCTCAACACATTCATCACAGCACAGCAACTTGTGTTTCTGCTTCTTTTGGTCCCGTTTTATGAATTTCTTCCAGGAAGCAAAACGGTTCTTATCACGATCTACACGGTGGCGGTGATACTCTATAATATATGGGTCTATCTTCAGTTTTTTGGATTCAATGCCGGTATGGTTGCCCGATCTGCTATGGTTGTGTTTATAGCATACCTGTATCAGTTCCCCCTGAATTTCCTGATCTTTTACATCTACGAGCGCTACGTCCGCTACGATTTCCATTGGATTCCCGAGGTTTATAATAAGCTTGTCGGTTAAAAAAAGTAAGTGACTTTTGTAAGGATCGCATGTCCCGACTCGTCATTAGCACATGAAACAAATTATTCAGTTGACGATACTCTTGCTTGTACTGGCCGCGTCAGCTTATGCCCAACCTTCCGGAGAAACACGACACCTGAACATTCGTGAGAATAAGATCGCGCTTGAAGGCTTTGATCCCGTGGCGTATTTTCACACCGGCAAAGCGATCAAAGGTAAGGCAGCGATCACTGCCCAGAGCGAGGGAATCACGTATCATTTTTCTTCAGCAGCAAACCGCGACCACTTTGTTGCTTCACCGTCTTCCTTTAAGCCACAATACGGAGGATGGTGTGCGTATGCGATGGGCGCAAAGGGAGAGAAAGTGGAAGTAGATCCGGAAACGTTCAAGATCGTTGAGGGCAAGTTGTATTTGTTTTACAATCGTTTCTTTAATAACACACTGGATTCCTGGAACGATGACGAAGCTCGCCTGAAAGCGGATGCAGATAAGAACTGGAGCAAACTAATCCGGAAATAGTTGATTGTTGAGTTTTCATTTAATAACTTAATTGAGTTTCAATGAAAATTCTGATGGCGCACGCAGTATCCGAAACCGCAAAAGAAGAGCAGTTTAGAAGCTGGGTTCGGCTCTACTCCGACACACTGTTTCGCCACGCAATCCTTCGCGGCTTTGATCATGATACTGCACGGGACCTCACGCAGGATACCTTCATTTCAGCGTGGCGGAGTATGCATAATTTCGAAGGAAAAACATCCGTAAAAAACTGGTTGTTTGTCATCCTCAGAAATAAAATAACAGATCATTACCGCAAGGCCGTGAATCATTCAGCAGTATTTATTTCTGACTATGACGTTCAATTTGATGAAGGCGGCCACTGGGCGAAAGCATTTTATCCGCGCGAGTTGATCGTTAATCCTGCCGAGGCAGTCGATCACGCAGAGTTCAATGGAATTCTTCAGCGTTGCTCGGACAAACTCAACCAGGCGCAGAAGGCAGTGTTCTTCATGAAATACGTAGATGATCTGGACAGTGACGATATATGCGTGCAGCTCTCCATCACGCCAAACAACTATTGGACGTTGCTGCACCGTGCGAAAGTTCAGCTGCGAGCATGTCTCGAGAAAAATTGGTTCCTCATTCAAAGAATATGAAATCCATATCCTGCAAAGAAGCGGTACGTTTTATTTTGGTGAAGGAAGAAGGTAAACTCTCCGTTGGCAGACAACTAAGCTTGTGGAGACATCTCGCGATCTGTAGCTTGTGCAGGATTTTTTCGCTGCAAAACAATCTAATGAACGAAGCGATAAAGCAATGGCCAGCTAAACCGCTCGCGCTGACCGAAATCGAAAAAGAGGAAATGATTCGTAAAATAATGGAAGAACGATCCAGATAATTTCCGCAAAGCTTGTAAGGTAAGTGTCATCAGGAACGTCATTACGAAAAACACGTTAAATATGTCAACGTCTATGCTTGTAATTGCCTGGGTCCTTCGGGTAATAGCAGCCTTCATTATGGCTCAAAGTCTGCTTTTCAAATTTTCGGGAGCGGAAGAATCCGTATATATTTTTTCAACGCTTGGAATGGAGCCATGGGGTCGCTTTGCTACCGGAGTGACAGAGCTGATTGCCGCGGTGTTATTGCTTATTCCACGCACCACATGGTTAGGTGCTGCACTCGGAGCGGGCACAATGGCTGGCGCCCTGTTCTTTCACCTCACAACCTTGGGCATTGTGGTCAAGGATGACGGAGGCCAACTCTTTTACTACGCCATCCTTACCTTCGTCTGCTGTGTAACCTTACTCATGTTGCAGCGGAAAAAGATCGGTAATATCGTACAATCCACATTTAAATAGAACGCAATGGGGCTTAATCAACTGGTGAACGCAACGCTGGCTCAGCTTCAAACCGTGCTGTCTCAACTTTCCCATGAAGAGTATGGACGAAAGCTTCCTGTTCTGTCAAATGCATCAGTTGGTCAACATACGCGCCACATTATTGAGTTCTTTCAAACCGTCATCGACAACTATGAGTCCGGTGTTTTCAATTATGACAAACGCCAGCGGAATACATTGCTCGAAACGAACCGCGATCTTGCGTATGAGGAGCTTTCCCGTATTCGCACTGGAATCACAAAAGAGGACAAGGACATTTTACTGAAGGGCATGTATGCCAATGAAGTTTCCGATGAACTTTTCATACGAAGCACTTATTACCGCGAAATCATCTATAACCTTGAACACATGGTTCATCATATGGCCATGATCAAAATCGGCATCCGGCAATCCACTAATGTGCTTGTACCTTCCGACTTTGGTGTTGCATCCTCCACCATTTACTATAAGAACTCAATCCTGTAGGTTTCTTGCGACCACGGTGGGCTAATAATGTTCATACCTTCGTGGCCCTTGGATGGATACCATAAAATCCTGTCATTGACGACTTGTGATCAGTCAACGGTCATTATCGATTGGCCAAAGCAGAATGGGAATAAGTATCAGGAACGTTCCACTTCTTTGACCTTTCGTCCTATTTTGTAATTTGCTGGTAACCTGTAAACTTACGACCGACTTTTTAACTTCGTCTTAATGCAATTGCTCCACCGCCCGATTTTATTGTTGAAGAGCCGGTTATCCGACAAAAATTTTCTCATTGCCAGTAGCATTCTGGTGGGGCTTATATCCGGACTTCTTGCCGTGCTGTTGAAGTATGCAGTTCACATGATGGAGCGGCTGGCGTCCCTGCCGAAAGGCTTAAATGAAATATTTTTCGTGGCGCTGTTGCCACTGGGAGGCATTCTGCTTGCAATCTTTTTTACGCGTTACTTTTTAAATGGATCCCTGAAGAAAGGCAGTTCACATATTGTGTATTCGATCGTTAAGAAATCGAGCCTTATCAACTTCCGTGAATGCTACGGGCATCTCGTTACCAGTGCATTTACCGTTGGTTTGGGTGGTTCACTCGGACTTGAGTCGCCTATGGTGAGTACGGGGTCTGCGATTGGCTCCAACTACGGGCGAGCATATCAGCTATCGTACAAAGAACGGACGGTGTTGCTTGGCTGTGGTGCTGCAGCAGGTATTGCGGCTGCGTTCAATTCTCCGGTCGCAGGTGTATTGTTCGTGATCGAAGTGTTGCTGACTGATATCACCGTGTCCGCCTTCATTCCGCTCATAATATCCGCAGCGTGTGGTGCGCTTGTCTCGAAGATCATACTTGCTGAGGGCGTGACAATCGCCTTCACACTTCAGCAGCCTTTCAATTACCACAATGTGCCCTTCTATATTTTACTCGGCATTACATGTGGGCTCGTGTCGATTCTCTATAGGAAAATCTTTCAGGGTATCGAACATCGGTTTGAAAAAATAAAAAATCAGTGGACCAAAGCTCTGACGGGTGGTTTGATTCTCTTTGTGTTGATTTTAGTTTTCCCTCCGTTGTTTGGTGAAGGCTACGAAGGTGTGAAGTTGCTTGAGCTGAAAAATCCGGAACGCATGGTGGATGGAAGCATCATTGCCTCCCTTTTTAATTCCGAGGGATTGATCCTTACGTTTATCGGGATGCTGGTACTGTTCAAGGCCGTAGCTGCGGCTGTGACGCTGAACAGTGGAGGTAATGGTGGAAGTTTCGCTCCTTCGCTGGTGATCGGTTCTTACCTGGGGTTTCTTTTCGCCAGGCTGATTAACCTGACTCATGTTGCCAGTCTTCCCGTCAGCAATTTTACACTTGTGTCCATGGCCGGAATTCTCAGTGGTATTTTCTATGCTCCACTCACGGCAATCTTTTTGATTGCCGAGATTACCGGTGGATATGGGCTGATCATTCCGCTGATGATTGTATCTTCATTAAGTCTGGTCACGGTTCACTTTTTCGAACCGCTATCAATGGAAGCGAAGCGATTGTCAGCGATGCTGAATTCTACTATTGAAACACGTGATAAGCTTCTTCTCAGCAGGCTTGAGCTTCATGAACTCGTAGAAACAAATTTTGCTGTGGTGGATGTCAATGCGTCATTGAAAGACCTTGTCAAACAAATTGCAGCATCGTCACGGAATCTATTTCCGGTCGTGGACGATAAGCACAAACTGGTTGGGTTGATCCACATGGATAAAATCAGGAATATCATGTTCGATCATTCAAAGTACGACACAACGACCGTCAAAGAGCTTATGGTAAGGCCTGCTGCGATTGTCGAGCTTAATGAAAATATCTTTGAAGTACTCGCGAAATTTGAATCCACTGGGCAATGGAATCTTCCCGTACTGGAGAACGGCATCTATATGGGTTTCCTGTCAAAGTCAACGATTTTGACGCGTTACCGGAAAGAGCTGATGGACGCTTCATAAAAACAAAGGAAGTAGCGCCACGAATAATTATGTCGCAAATCACCTTCTCAATGCCGCAAGCACACCTGTTGCTGGGATGCCTTCCTTCTTACTTTTGGTGATCAACCAACAAATAGCATGAGCAAAGTAAAAGTATCGGCCTATTCCGTTTCACTCGATGGTTATGGGGCAGGACCGGATCAAAGTCTCGAGAATCCCCTCGGCAAGCGCGGAGAAGAACTCCACAACTGGTTTTTTCCAACGCGAATGTTTCAGAAAATGTATGGAAAGGAACAAGGACTCGAGGGCATTGATAACGACTTTGCCGAGCGGTCATTTGAAAACCTTGGAGCGTGGATTATGGGGCGGAATATGTTTGGTCCTGTCCGTGGACCGTGGCCGAACAACGATTGGAAAGGATGGTGGGGTGAGAACCCACCCTATCATGTTCCTGTTTTTGTGTTGACAAATCATGCGTGCGAACCGCTTATGATGAAGGGTGGGACGGTGTTTCACTTTATTACCGATGGCATTGAATCTGCCCTTGAGAAAGCAAAAGCCGCAGCCAACGGGAAGGATATACGCATTGGTGGTGGTGCGGCTACCATTCGCCAATACCTGCGGGCTGGATACATCGATGAAATGCACCTCGCTGTTTCACCCGTACTGCTAGGCTCTGGGGAAAGTCTCTTCGCAGGGATTGATTTACCAAAACTTGGTTTCACCGATATCAAAACAACTTACGGTACAGGTGCAGTCCACGTCATTTTAAAGAAAGTGGAGCCAACACAATAGCCGCGAACACATATTTAATGTCATTCACCTACACGCGGAATCCCCATGCGCACCTGAGCACTTGCGTACGTGCGCACATAAAAAAGTCGTGAATGCCCTTTGAAACTGTCGTATTTACCCTCGCGTCAATCTGAAATTTCTGATCAACTTTGTTGAGTCGACATCAATGTAACAGTAGTGGAGCAGGAACCACAAAAAAAACGGGCGCAACCGAAAAGCCATAGAGTAGGTCAAATAAAAAATTAATGTTATGCCAAATAGTGTTTCATTTCATAGGATCCTGAAAGCGTCACCTGAAAAAGTATTCCGCGCTTTTACCCATGCACCGGCCATCGCCAGCTGGCTGCCACCGTATGGATTTCTTTGTATCGTGCACCAGATGGACGCAAAGAAAGGCGGTACGTTCCGGATGTCGTTTGAAAATTTCTCAACAGGAAACAGTCATTCTTTCGGAGGCACGTACGTTGAATTCAAGCAGAATGAATTGCTTAAATACACCGATAAATTTGACGATCCGAATCTGCCCGGTGAGATGACTACCACGATTTCTTTCCGCAGCACCATAGCAGGCGCTGAAATCAAGATTCAGCAAGATGGAATACCGGATGCTATTCCCGCGGAATTCTGCTATCTCGGCTGGCAGGAGTCGCTCGACAAACTGATGAGACTTGTTGAGCCAAACATTCCAGACAACCCTGTCTAAGTGGACCCGATGGGAATGAGATGAAAAGCTTCACCAATACGTGAAGCTTTTTGATTTTATGGTGGCACGATGCGAGAAACTGGCAGAGTCAAATCAGATCACTTCGTACACCTGATGGGCTTTGAAGTTGAGGCAATCTTTGTTGAGTTCAAACTGCTGAATGACCACAAGGTCGGGAATAACTTCGGCCGGCCCCGAGTTGGTCTCGCGTAGCATGATGAGCGCGCCTGTTGCACGCACAACTGTTGAAAAATTTCCATAGCCCGTCCGATCGGTTCGTTTGGTGCGAATGCTGGTGCCGGGTGTTTTGGCTAACGCTACAAGGAGCGGAATTAAGTCGTGCCGCTTTATCTGTGGAATGTCTTCAAGCGATGATTTTTTTTCGAGAACTGGTAATTCGGGCGTTTCGCTGGTCATTATCTTATAAGATAGTTTGAACCAGCAGTAAAAAAAGTGTGCCACCGGCCGTAATGCAGCCTGAAAAATGTCTTTACTTATAAGATAAAATGAACTGCGTTAAAAGTCGCCAGAACGGGTATGGTTTTTAAACGCCATGCGTTATCTATGCAGCTTCGAGGCGAACCGGAAATGACCAAAGAATCCACTCTTTCTTCACTTAAGTTGCGACAATTGCTAATTGATTTGAAAGAGCATGGGCCAAACACGTGCGTGCGCGTGCGACTGCTTGGTGAAATGTGGCGATCTTACTTTATGCGTGTGGTTGGCGTGAGTGAAGAGCGGGTTTTATTTAATGACGAAGTGAAGAATAAGCTATATTCGGTTCCGCTGAACGCAATCATGCAGATTGAACTCGATCATAAATTCAAAGAATATCAACCACACAACCATTACACTATCCAGTTTATGTAATGAGTTAGGCCTGCCAGGGGTCGTGGCAGGCCTAATCACCTTTCCAATTCTGCGGACTACGTTCTGGCAGTGACTTGGCTTAGAACATCGAAACGAATCCAAGGCCCACGAAATCCCCCTTTCTAAAGGTTTCATCATCCGTGTATCCGTTGTCGCCAAATCCGCTTTGCTTGATGTAATGGAGAGTTAGCTTCAGGTTCTTTTTGTTGAGGTACCAGTTTACACCCATATCATACATTTCTTCCAGCCCTTCTGACGTGGCACCTGGATCCCCCTGGAATTTCATATACATCATCATTGGCTCGACTATTGATTTTTGCGCAACGATAATATTGAATCCTCCGCGTATCTGCCAGGTGGTCATTTGGTACGTCACTCCTTCGATTCGTCTCATAAGTCTGGCACCTTCGGCATCCAGGTTTAATCCATTGTAGTTGAGCATCACGTCAACACCCGCGAACTGATTAGCATCAAACTTATCCGTCTTGCCTTGGCGTGAACTATTAATTCCGACCGTAATTCCTTTGCGTTCGTTGAAATAATTGTTGGATTCATACATCAGGCTATAACTCTTCTTGTCGGGATCACCGACCGAAAATGTAACACGGTCGACAATCAGCGGACTCCAGAATCTTCCGGAGGTTTCTGTTGCGTCCGTTCCTGTTGTATTGTTGTTACAAACGCTTACGTTGTAACCAATGGTTATTGCTCCAGCACCCAGGTTTCCACCGAGATTTACACCGGTGGTTCGTCCGTACGATTTGCCAGTGATGTGATCACGCACATAACCTTGCAGTGGCGGCTTATCAAATGAATTGACATTCATATCACCGGTAATCGATTCGCGGCTGAACTGCGGATGAAAGTATCCTGCGGTGATGTGAAAGGCATCACTGTTACGGCTTAGCTTGTAACTCACATAAGCGTCCAGGATTCCCAGCTGGCCTGTGTTGACTCCGCCTCGTATCGCACCGAACCTGTCTTTTCCAAGATTGTCGTATTGCACGTTGAGAAAATAGCTCAATCCGCGGTATGGTTTTCCCTTAAAACCGATGCGTGCTCTTCGTGTCAGGAAGTTCAGTCGGTCTTCAATGTCTTCCAGCGGGCCGTTATCTTCCATCTGAAGTTTTTCATTCATGGTATACACCGCCCACAGCTGTACGCTCGCGAAGGGCTGAACGTACTTAAAAAGACTGTCGGGTTTGGTCCATTCGATCTGCTGCGCCTTCATCGGTGAGAAGGAGAGGAGTATTAAGCAAGCTCCCATGAGGTTCTTTCTCATGCTGCAGTCTTTACGGTCTCAGGGGTTGCCTGCGCCATCACTTCTTTCAATGCCTTATTCTCCTGTTCGAGTTCAAGTTGTCTGCGCGCCATTTGTTCCTGTGTAGCCTGCAGCTCTTCCTGGTTTTGACGCAACTCTTCCTCCTGTGCTTTGAGCTCTTCACTCATTTGCTGTGAATGCTCCAGTAACTTGCGTGTATTTTCATTCACCTGAACGGTAGCAATGGTGCTGGCAATACTTTCGGCAATCTTTTCAACGAATTCGATCTCGAATGCCTTCATTTCATTGAACGATGCCATCTCGATCGCGCCATAAACAATACCGTTGTGTACAAGCGGTACGATCAGGATCGAGCCAGGCACTGCTCCACCAAGGCCGGACGTGATGGTGATGTAGCCTTGTGGAATTTCTTTCAAGTAGTAGGTAGCACGTTCAAGAACGCACTGACCAATGAGTCCTTCACCGAGTTCAACACGCTTGTTTGTAAATCGCTTTCTGTCATAGGCGAACATTGCCACCAGCTCAAGGTATCCGGCTTCGCGACCGTTTGTCGGATGGTGGAGGAACAACCCTCCCTGGTTTACTTTCAGATAAGTAATCAGCGATTTCAGAATTTCATCCGCGAGTGTGGCGGTGTCATTATTATTCTTGCGCAATACTTCAGAAAGCCTCGCAAGCCCTTCGTTGAACCAGTCGCGTATGTTTTTCTCGTCCGATGCCGCCTTTAAGTTCTTGCGCATCTGGAGTAGCTCATTGCCCAGCATGTCTTCGTTGCTCAGCGGAGAAAATTCACTGGAGAGATTCCCCTGCCCGATGTCTTTTGCAAATGCCGTATAGGATTGAAGACCCGTCACGAGCATGTTCAGTGATTGCGTCATCTCACCCACTTCATCCTTGCGTGTAACCTTCAATTCTTCAACCTGATGGCCCAGGCCGAGCGCTTTAAGCTTATCGCGGATAAGCAATATGGCAGCGGAAAGTTTTCCGCTGAAATAAAACGACAAACCGACACCTAATGCAAGGACAAAAAGTGTGATGGCAACGATCGTGGTCACCACTTCATTGATCTGTGTTTTCAGCGCTTGCTGTTTTGCAGCTACAGCATTTGTAATCTGATCGGTGTAGAATCCGGCAGACACGATCCAACCTGACTCCGCATGCAAGCGCGAGTAGGAGATTTTGTTGATCACCTCTTCGGTTCCCGGCTTCTTCATGATGTAGTCGACAAAGCCATCGCCATTGGTATTGCAAAGCTCTGCGCGTACCTGGTAGATGTTGCGTCTGTTGTGTTTCTCAACATTGAAGCTCGGGTCGTCAAGAATTTGTCCGTTGAGTTTCGGCTTTTCAGCGTGCATGATCATTGTTGGGTAAGGCAATTTGTTATCCGTCACCCAGTAATATCCTTCGCCCCGGTCGAAGCGGATTTTCGAGAGGTCATCGAGGCATTGCTGCATTAACTTTGCAACCGTTGTCGAGGTATCCTTTGCAACAACTGCCTGTGCTTCAGTGTATCGTTTGTCTACCAGTCCATACGCTACGTCTGTGATGTGTTTTAGGTAGAGCTTCAGTTTTTCGTTTTCTGTGTTTTCAAATTCGGCAATATCAGCCTCCGCGCGGTTTTTTATCTTATAGATTGAAAAGGAGCTTATGAGGATGGCCGGGACAAGAAGCCCCAGCATGGCAAAAAGTGTTATCTGTTGTTTTAATTTCATTTTCGTCTGACGGTTACTGGCAGCAAATATTTTGTAATTGCCGTTGGCGCAGTTGCCCATTACAGCGTTATTATTTCGCATGTAAGCAATCGGGCGAAAAAGTAAAGTCGATTATCTTAAAAGATGAGTGCAATCGAAATCAATGCAGAGCATAAGCTTTTTTTTGCCTGACTGGCATGTAAGGATTGGAAACTTCGGAGATGACTTCCCCCGCATGAGCGATTGAAGGCTTGTCTGAGCCCGTAGTGGCGAGCGATTGTGGCGCTGATACGTGTGAGCCTGGGTGCAGGTTGATGAAGGGATCTGCATGGTCAACATGCGCGTGCGTGGGATGGCGAGGCCGAAAAGCGCGACCCGGGCGCGAAGGTGGGCGCAGGCATGAGCGCGCAGGCTGTGCAGAGGAGGGCATGCCATGAAAATATTTTGGTGACGGGTCTCGTTATTGAACGGGTTGCATCGAACATTTTTTTATCTTGTGCTCTGTTAACAGACCCTACTGATGCTCCATTTTAGTCGAGGACTTTCCGCCCTCCTGATTACCCTCTTCCTCGCCTCTTCCCTTTATGCACAGGATTTCCGCGAGGGATATATTGTAAAGCTCGCTGGTGACACTGTGAACGGATTCGTTGCGAAACGAAAGGAGTTTTGTGAATTTAAGATGTCGGAGAAAGCGGAGATAGAAAAATTCGCCCCAACCGACCTCAAGGGCTTTGGCACTAAAGCGTACAGGCATTACCAGGTCAAGACTCTACCGGTTCTCAATGGACCAGGGCAAAAAGTATTTGCTGAACTTATCGTTCGGGGTACGATGAATCTGTATCGCCATAACGATCATTTTTATGTTCAGAAAGACACAGGTGTTTATTTTCTTGAGCCTGCAAAGAAAATGGTCAATCGGGTTCCGATCCGGAGCAACAAATTTATTGGCGTTCTGAATTCACTGATGGCGGATTGTTATCAGGCGCTCACGAAATTAGACTATGAGGAAGAAGAAATAGCGCAAGCGATAATAAAATATAATACCTGCCGCGGGGGTGAAAACGAATTAATGAAAGGAAAAATTGCACCGCTTGCGGTCGATTTCATGTTGTTTGCTGCCATCGATCGTGGCAAGGCAAGTCTTCACCGACTAGAAAAATTCTCCTACGCAAAAAGCATCTCGGTACCCGTGGGTGTTGGCATGCGGATCAGCTTTCCGCGTCAGTCAGATAAAATCTCAGCGCACCTTGAACTGCAATACGACAAGAAAGTCTTCCAGGTATATGACGAGACAACGCGCAATGGCGCACTGACACGGGCGGATTATATAGCACGGTATTCATACGTAAAACTTCCTGTGGGCGTCCAGTATAGTTTCCTGAGGCCGTCATCAACGCCCTATATAAAAGGAGGCGCTGTTCGGCACTTTGCCTTAAAGGTGTCCGGACTCGTTAAGTCTGAAACTGAAGAAAACGGTGTCGTCACAAAAGATACCGAAGAATACGATTTTTCAAAGAAAAGTGGCTATGGCTTGTGGGCCGCAGCTGGATATCAGAAGCAATTTGGTAAGTCGTTCGGAGCGTTTGCGGAGCTGAGATTTGAACAAAGCACTGTATTCACCTATAACACTCCGGGATCGACATCACGACTAAATCAGCTCGCATTCTATTTTGGCATAATCCTCTGACATGAAAACCAGACCCATTTTATTTTTTTTACTGATTGCAGTAGCCGCATGCACGAAGGAAGAACCGCTGCGCGAGAGACCCTATGCAATACTGGAAACGCTGGATTTTATTGTGACACCTACATCATCGCAGTATCGAACAATCGAATTTCGCGCGAAGATTGAATATGCTCCAGGCGAAATACTCGATCACGGATTCAAGTGGTCCGCAAGTGATCCGAAGACAGGGGCATTGTCAAACATAATTTCATTTGGACCAATTGCTCAGGGCACGGGAAAATCATTTTCTCACGTCATGTCGGTACGAATTCCGCAGGGCTCGGAATTTCACCACACCATGAGAGCTTATGCCCGCACGAAGGACCACATCTTTTACGGTGAGGCGCAGTATTTCTGTTGTCGATAGTTATCAGTCACTGATACGCATCGATGGCAGCTGGGAGAGTCATGTAATGCCAACGACAGCCTGCGAAAAACACAACGTCCACGAGATACTCCGTATGACCTACACCATCAACCCAATTGGCATCGTTCACTCAGAGCTGAAGCGCATCGAGGACTGTCCGCGCCAGGAAAACGAAGGTGCGCCCGAAGCAACGCTAGAGCTATTTGCTGAGTATATAGGAGCTGCTTCCGACATCCGCGCAGGTGACACGTTGATCCTGATCACGTGGCTCGACCGCGCAAACCGCGGCACGCTCGCAACCTATCCGCGAAACGATACGCGACTGCCACTCACGGGAATCTTTTCGACACGATCACCCGACCGACCAAACCCTATTGGCTTACACGAAGTAACTGTAATTGCAGTGGAAGCCGGGAACAAAATTAAAGTATCATTTTTGGAAGTACTGGACGGGACACCGATTATCGATATTAAATCTACCCGGTGAGCTAGTCAGTTGCATGAGACGAATACCGATTAATTTAGAAGAACTCATCATGCGATACCTCGCCATAGTTCTGATCGTAGCGCCAGTAACCGCATTCGCACAGGCGGAATTGCAAGTTCGTTCGCATGCGGTTCAGGATACGTTATACGCTACTACGTCTCCAGTTGAAGGATTGCGATCGTTTCAAAAAAGACTCGAGATCAGTCTGAGCGGAGCCGATACACTTGGCAGAAAACACAGAATTCGCCTCGACAACATCGGGTTCATTGTCAGCAAAACCGGACAAATTGATTCCGCGTGGATCATCTTTGCAAGAAAACCACTTTACGCTCAAGTGATCCGCATATTGAAGCAAACGGAATGGATTCCGGCCCAACAAGGTGAAGCTAAAATCCCGTCACATCAGGAGTTGGTAATGAGCATTTACCTAACCAAGGGCGCGCTTAAGAAGCATCGTACATGGCCGTCCTTTGCTCAGCGCGTTCTGCCCTGGGCACACTAAATAGATCCGAATTTTTTTTGTTCTTTTTAAAAACGTTCAACGTTGTAAGTCAGCGAGTTTCTTATCCGCGTAATTCTTTCATCTGGTTCACCGGACGTGCAGCCTTTGGAGAACCGGCAATAATTCAGGTTCTTTGAATTTTGAACCCCATGAAAAGACTCCTCCTCCTGGCCGTGTTCGCTGGCTTTAGCGGAATTGCGTGTGCCCAGGATTTCGACAACTACAAGACCATCCTTCCGGAGGGCCCTGTTCCAAAAGATTTTATTGAGCTCTCTGCGGCAAAGTTCCAGACCGAAGTCACCAACATCACCGACAAGAAGAAACGCGTTAAGCAAACGAAGAAAAAGTTTGTACTGGAAAGCACGTTTAGTATCGATGGCTTTCTCGCCAACGGTACCGTGCTCTTCAACGATGCCATAACTGTCTACCTTCAGAATGTGCTGGAGGAAACGTTG
The DNA here is from genome assembly GCA_036402115.1 of Chryseosolibacter sp. Classification (GTDB taxonomy): domain Bacteria; phylum Bacteroidota; class Bacteroidia; order Cytophagales; family Cyclobacteriaceae; genus Chryseosolibacter. The sequence continues at coordinate 10,861 of DASWTM010000193.1, read as the reverse complement.
AAGTTTGACCCTGCGCTTCAGAAGAAGATCAAGATTTACGCTGTAAAGTCTGCGAATGTCAATGCCTTCACCACCAACAGCGGTCATATTTTCGTTAACCTGGGGTTGCTCGCGCGCCTTGAGAACGAAGCCCAACTCGCCTTTGTCCTTTCGCACGAGGTGATCCATTTTAAAAAACAGCACGTCATGAACGTGTATGTGAAAAACATCGAGATCGAACGTGGTCGTGGCGACTACCGCAAACTCAACCTCAACGAACGAGATTTCGCCAAGAGTTCGTTCTCCAAGGAAATGGAATCTGAAGCTGACCTCCTCGGCTCCGATTTATATGCGGCCAGCGCTTATTCAAAAGATTCAGTGGCGGGAATCTTCGACATCCTCAACGTTGCAGATCAGCCGCTGATGTACACCACCTTCAACAAACAACCGTTCGAAGGCGGATCGTACATATTCCCTGAAGCGCTTGTGATCGAAAGAGGAAAAGCTGTCGAAATCCTCGAAGATTACAATGACAGCACCCTCACGCACCCGAACATCAAAAAAAGGAAAGAGCGTGTTACCGCGAAGTTTGCGAACGGTAGGGGTGGCGTTGATTTCAAAATTTCCAAGCAACGATTTCAGCAGATCAGAAAAATTGCACGCTTTGAACTGTGCCGCATCCTTCTGCTCGAGCATCGCTACGCAGAATGCATTGCACTGGCCCAGAGCCTCCAATTGGAAGATCCGCGTTCTGCCTTTCTGCGCGAATCTATCGCTAAGGCGCTATACGGGCTCGCCAAACTCAGACTGCGCGATGAAGATGCCCGTGTCCTGAAAGAATCGTGGGGCAACGAGATGGAACGCGTTGCTACGTTTTTAAGTAAACAGTCTCCTTATGAGTTGAGTGTGCTGGCCCTGCGCGCTCTGCAGAAATGCAAAGAGCAGGCACCGGCCAGTGCCGAACTTGGATTGATGGTGAGCGACCTCATGAGATCCTTTGCTGCAGAATATGCGGGTGTTGCCAAAAACTTTGTGAAGACTGCTAACCAAAAGCCACTGGATAAGCTGGCTTATCCATCATACACGCAATACGCATTTGTTGACCTTGCCAGCAGCGCAGAATTCTTTCAGCAATTTGAAAAGCAGGCGGCTGCTGCAGGAAAACCGAAGAGCTCACAGTCATCGCGCAAGAAAAAATCAGCAAAAGCGAAATCGCTAAAAGTTGATAAACTGGTTGTGGTAAAGCCCGCGTACGTGAAGATTGATACACGCAAAAAGCAACGGGTTCGTCACGTGGATGCAGAAGAAGTGCTGATCAATATCAACGACAAGATCAACAACGCTGCGGGTGAGCTCGGCATGAAGACCGAAATTATTAACCCGAACAAGTTGTCGATGAACCAGGTAGATGTGATGCGTGCGAACTCGGTGATGAACGACTGGTTTGACGAACGGATACTCACCGCAGATAATGAACAGATCAGTCCCGTCTATAACGAAGTGCTTGCGCTCGCAACAACCTATAAGACGGACCACTTCGCGTGGATGGGTGCGTTTGCTTTGCGACATAAAAATGCGGGCAAGGGGTATTACATCGCTACCGGTTTACTTCTTCCAGCGTTTGCTCCGTACATGATTGCGGGCATGGTAAAGCCTTCGGGAAAAACATTGTACTTCGCGATGGTCTTCAACGTTCGCACGCAGGAGCTTGAGATGCTTGACATCCGTGCCATGGCGATGCGCGACACCGATCACCTGCTGCAATCGAATATCTACTACACGCTTTTCAAACTGAAGAAGTAACACTATGAAGTTTTACCTGATATTGTTCTGCTTTGTGGCCGGATCTGCAGTTGCGCAGGTGCCAGGATATATGGGCAAACGCCTCAGCATTTTCCTCGAGGGGAATCCGACACCCGCACTGTTCGTGCAGAACTCAAACAATGCCGTGATCGCTGATCCCGGGGGTGACGGTGCGAACGCGGCAAAGGTGAATCGCTTTGCATTTAATTTTCGTCCGCAGGCTTCCATTGAATATCTCGTTCACCGGGATGTCAGTCTTGGTGTCTCCTACAGCAGGATCAGCATCGGTACAGCCCGCGCATACACCGTTGATCCGACACATGAAGAACAACATGTCTTCAGTCTCAATCATGATGTAGTGAAGGGCCAGGCTGCAGGACTTCATTTGAAAATTTTCCAGTTCAAGAAGTCAGCATCGCTGGCGCCCATCGGTTTCTACCAGGGATTTTCCGTGTATGTTACGCAGACCAATACGTACGACACGAAGAAGTCAAAGGCGAAACAGTTCAAAAACGATTTCCTGTATCCGGTAGCAGCGTTCACTTTCGGGCGTCAGTCGATGATTGCAAAAAATCTGTTGCTCAAGACAGGCGCAGAATTCGGATGGGCGTTTGTACCCTTCAATTTCATGACCGAAACGATAGACGACTGGAACGTGCAGGAGTACTCCGGCTACAATGTGCATCGGAGTCTCTTCGGATCTTACCTCTTTAATTTAAATGTTGCCGTTGGCTACACCTTCTAGTGAGCGTTATGAAAAAACAGCTACTCTATTTTATCGTCTTCACGTTTCTCACAGCATGTCTGGCAGAGCAGGACAATCCCTTGCTCGTGGCCTCTTGTACTGACCGGATTAAAAATCAGAATGAGACCGGCATCGACTGCGGAGGTGTTTGCCGCGAGTGCGAACCTGAGCCAGAGCCCGTCACCGTTCCCTGCAAGAGCTCACTCGTAAACAACCGCATCACATTAGATGGCATTCACAAGACGCTGACATCATCGGACTTTTACTGTGCTCAGCAAACTGATTTTTATGAAGTATTCATGTATAAGGATGCGCAGGAACTCGTAATTAAGATTTACGACACCACGTTGCCGATGGGAACCACAGCGTTTCCGCTCGTGCCCTACTATGACGAAGAAGAAGGTTCCGCCAGCATCAAGCTCAACAGTTTTTATAACTACAACTCCCTGCAAGGCCAGCTGTACGTGACCCGCACCAACAGTAGCATCACCGTTGAAGTCTGCGGTGTTGATCTGGTGGGCCAGGGGGGGAGCTTTGAATTCTCAGGTAGGTTTTTGTGTAATTAAATTATTGGTCAGCCGGAATTAGTTTGTTTTTGGCATTCGCGTTATTCCACGGTAATCCTATGCTCAAACGCCCACACTGCGTTAAATCTTAAATTTTAACTTTTAAATTTTCTGAAGTGGAGGCTACCCATCAAAACGCCTCGCCAATAAAAATATAAAACCCTCTGCCTTCTTCGGTAAACGCGACATCGAATCGTGTAAAAATATCTTTCTTTGGAAACAACAGAAAGCGCAGACCGCCACCGGCAGACCATACAAATTTTTTCAGGACCACTTCGGTGTGATCGTTAAAGACTGTTCCAGCACCCGCGAACACTGCTGCACCAAAACGTTTTGTGAAAGTCAGCGGAAGTGGAAGGAGTCGATACTCCGCTTGCATGGCGATCTGGTTTTTATCGCGGTATCGGCCCGAATAATATCCACGCATAATACTCTCACCACCGAGCATCGCCAATTGATTGAAGGGTGTACTCCCCACGTTAAATTGACCAAGCAGTTGAAGCGCAAGAACATCCCGCTTATTCATTGGTCGGTACATGCGCGTATCCGAGATCACAGACGTGAACGTAAAATCACTGTCCCACGCACCATCGTAACGCAGAAATGCGAGCTCCGAGAAAAAACCGTGGCGCACGTTAAGAATATTATGCCGCGTGTCGTACAGAATTCCGGCACCGAGACCGAGATTGGAAGATCCCTTACTCCCCAACGGATATTGATTGAACTCTGTGTTATGAGGAATGAAGTTGACGGAACTAATATTCTGGTAATCGACCTCAAGTCCACCGTAGAGTGCTCCGCCAATTTTACGGAGGACCCGTTCTTTAATCTGTATGAGATTGGCGTTCACTTGCGCAACGTGCTCCTCAGGTGTTTCCATTCCGATGCCGAAATACAAAAGCGGAAAACTTTGAAAGCGCAATCGCCCCAGGCTGAACCAATTATTGTCTTGCGAATAAAGCGCATGATCAAACCAAAGACCGTATTGCTGCTCGAGTGTAATAAACGTAAAGGCGTTGACTTCGCTTAGGCGATTTGTTGTATCCCGGTTGGCGTAGAAAACAAAAACAGTGCTCAAGCCAAATTCCCAACTGGTTTCTGGCGCATAGGCCACCGTTGGATAAATCAAAAATTGAGGTTTACGAATATCACTCGTGTCGTTGATGAGGCTGTTGATGTAGCGGGAAAAGATCCCGTGTTTTCGTATTTGCGCATGGACTTGCACGGTTGTGAATACAGCAGCGATCAGAAGCAACATTGACTTGTTTAGCATGCAGTCAGTTTACTGCAAGACATAACAATGCGGTGCCAGTGTATGTTACAATTTGTTTTTTCCCACGCTGGGGCAGATTTGCAGCCTTTCACTTTCCTGACTCGCGCTCCTCTTTTGGCAAGTCCTCGAGTGTGTCGAAGTGTGTTCCGTAAGCAATCCGGTTTGCCTTTAGAATTAACAGGAACTCCATTAATGATCCTGACTTTGGCCTGTAGATATAGGCTTCACTCACTTCCTGTGTTTCTCCTGCCATACGTCTCAGTCGATCCCGCAGTTCAGTTTTACCTTCCAACTCACCTTTGAAAATGGTAACAATGGCCTTCATAATCTTCGAAAGATAAGATTACCCTTTAAGATAATCACCCCTCATAAAAGATGTGTTGTGAAATTGTTGGCATAGTTTTTTACACGAAGAAAAAATTTTTGTTCATGCATGGTCTCACAGACAGGCTTCGGTGTAACCCGTAAATTATTTTACCACGATTCGACTATATGCCGTCTTGCCGCAAAAAGTTGCTTTGAAGATGTAATGCCCGGGAGCAAGGGTCTGCAAATCAATACTAATTTTTCCTTCACTGGCTTGCTGGAAAGTTTTAATCAAGAGCTTCCCACTCGTATTGAAAATCGAATAGTTGCCGAAGCAGTCAGTTTGCGTAGATAGATTTAGGTAGGCAACATTTGTAGCAGGGTTTGGAAACACAAAAGTACTGCTCGATGAAGTCTCTTCGATGCCAACAATAACTTGTGATAGCGGTCGCACCCACACCTCGCCAACGCGAGCAAAGTAAAGGTTATTATCGCTCACAGCCACTGCGCGAAGGTCATTAAGGTCGTCATTTAAAGACGTCCACTCAGCGCCATCAATTGACGAATAGTACAAACCGTTCAGATTGGCTGCGAAGACATGCGTTTCATTTGCAGCCAGCGCAGCGTTATTCTGATCCGGTAACCCGTTGTTGACAGCAGTCCAGCTCGATCCCTTACTGTCGGAACGGAATATTCCTTTGTCGAATGATCCTGCAAATACATTATTCCCCATGAACGCGAAATCGCGAATGTCTTTGCTTGTGAGACCTGTGTTTGCGCTAACCCAGGTAGATTCATTGTCGACAAGACGGAAAACTCCGTTGTTATAAATGGATACATACACGTCTGTATTTTGTGATTCCAACGCGCGTACTTCTACTCCCGTGATGCCGGTATTAACAGCGACCCACGTTTGACCATTGTCTGTCGAGCGGAAAACTCCGTTTGACCCCGTACCGGCATATAGAGTTCCAGAGGCTGTCATTGTCAATGCGGTAACAATAGTGGTGGTGAGGCCGCTGTTTGTTGCTGTCCATGACAGACCATTGTCTGACGAACGATAGATCCCACCCGCGGTAGCGAGAAACATAGTCTGATCCTTGAAAACAATTGCCTGGATACTTAGGCTCCTCCCGGAAAATCCTTCGGTTATAGGTTGCCAGGTGATTCCTTCGTTTGTCGACCGGAAAAGACCATTTCTTGTTCCGGCAAAAATGGAAGTGCCGTTTATTTTGAGGAAGTCCACGGTTACAGCGTGCAAATTCTTGTTGGCAGGAGCCCAACTGGCACCCGCATTTGCTGAGCGGAAAATTCCGCCCTCCTCAGTTCCTGCAAACAGATCAGCACCTTTCGCCAGGAAGGAGTGAACATTTGAATTGGTGAGACCAGAACTTTTGGCGGTCCAGCTTGCCCCGCCATTGGAAGAAAAAAATATTCCTCCAAACAATGTTCCGGCATAAAGGTCGGTGCCGTTGGTTGCCAATGTCTGAACGGATTGGTTGGTCAGGCCGGTGTTAACCGCGGACCAATTGACTCCACCATTCGTGGATTTATATACTCCGCCAAAAGTTCCTGCGTAAACGGTAGTACCGATCGAAGCCAGGCCGTGAATGTTTGTCAGGCCCAGACCAGCGTTCCCGATCGTCCAGGTGTCTCCGTTGTTGGACGAATGAAAAACGCCACCACTTGTGCCTGCATAAACGTTCGTACCATCTGATGTAAGCGCGGCAACGCCCAGGTTTGTCAGTCCGGTATTGACAGCGGTCCAGGTTACGCCATTATCTATTGAGCGGAAGATGCCGTTAACAGAAGTGCCGGCAAAAATTGTAGTGCCATGTGCAAGTATTGACAGCGTGACATTCGTGACAGTGGTTCGCGCCCAGGTAGCACCGTTGTCTGTTGATCGAAACAACCCTCCAAACGTTCCTGCGTAAAGCACATTGTTAATAGATGCTAATGCAAAAATGTCAGCGGAAGTTAGTCCGGAGTTAACTGCGGCCCAGTTGTCACCGCGATCTGACGAACGAAATACGCCACCGCCAAGCGTAGCGACATAGACGTCACTTCCATGCGCTATAATAGACCTTACCCTCGCACCCTCAAGGCCAACATTGCGATTGACCCATTGTGCGCTGACGGGCAATGGAATGATTATTAAGCCAATTATTATGAAAATAATAGTGGAAGCCAACGCTTCGATGGAGAGGGTTTTTCGTTTTTTCATTTGTATAAATGCTTCCGCAAGTTAAGATTTTGCAGACAAACTATAATTTTCATGTAAGATAACAGCCTGTTTGGGAAAATTTGACCGCACGAATCGTTCAATTCGATTCAGTCAACACTGACCCTCTTGATGCATTTGCGGATTTAAATGCATAAAGCTGTTATCGATTTTGTATGGTCACAATTCTTTGCAATGGAACCGTATTGAATGTTGAACTGTCGAAATTGACGGTACAAGGGATAATCAATAATTTTTAAAAATGGCGCGATGTTCGATATCTTTATTCAACCGTACATCATAATGATTAAGCCGCGAGTCATGAAAAAACAGTTACTAATTCTCGTGCTCGCGGTTGTCTCTTTTTGCTGTGCTACAAACCCAACCTACCGATATCTGAACAATACTTCGCCTGGCGCAGTGCCTCAAACGTTTTTTGCGGCAACTCAATTGCCTGAGCAGTGCTATCCCCAATACATTGCGTTTTCAAAAGACGGACGTGAACTTTATCTCGCAACGTCAGACAAGGACTGGCGGTATAAAACTATTCTGCACTCGACTTTTGAAAATAGTGCCTGGTCCAAACCTGACACAGCTGAATTTATGAAACGCGGTGCTGATGGTGGAGAACCATTTGTATATGGGAATTCTGTTTTTTTTGTCTCCTTCCGCAACAGCAAGGCTACACGCCAGACAGATATCTATCAATTCCAGAAAGGCAATGGTGCACCGAGTCAGGTTCTTCACCTGCCTCCCGGATTGAATTCCTCATCAAACGAGTGGCACCCAACGCTTACCAACTCCGGTGTTATGTATTTCGCCTCCGAGAGAAACAACGAACGCTTTCAGGCTGACATCTATCGATCAACCTATCGCGATGGTGTTTTCACAAATCCGATAAAATTGTCCGACTCGGTTAATAGTGCTTACAACGATGGTGACCCCTTGATTTCCCCTGACGAAAAATTTCTCATCTTTCACTCGGAAAGACCTGGAGGGTATGGAGGTCATGACCTGTACATCAGCTTTCGGAAAAAAGACGGCTCGTGGACCGCAGCAAGAAATATGGGGCCGGCAATCAACTCAGCGGAGCTTGAATTCGGTCCATCACTTTCCCCCGATGGGAAGTATTTGTTTTTTACAAGACGAAAGGCATTCCAAACGGAAGTGCAGTCCGAGATTTATTGGGTCCTCTTACCTCCCCGGTTGTAGTCACCAATACCGAATGCAGCCACCACAGAGATACAGAGAAGGCACAGAGACATCACAGAGGGAATAATCTGTCTCAGCGTGTGCAATTGGAGATCAGCGTTCATCAGGCTATTTCGTTAGCTGGAGATCACAGCCTTGACGAGTGTCAAGCATAAATGCACGAATTCCATCTTCCATTACCCATTACCCATCGCCCATTACCTTTCCCCCCATTGCCTCTTTCCTCCCAATGACGAGTGACTGATGTCTAACCCCTAAATGCAGCCACCACAGAGATACAGAGAAGTCACAGAGACATCACAGAGGAAATAGTCTGTCTCAGCGTGTGCAATTGGAGATCAGCGTTCATCAGGCTATTTCGTTAGCTGGAGATCACATGCTTGACGAGTGTCAAGCATAAATGCACCATGGCTTCTTCCATTACCCATTAGCCATCGCCACTAAATCACTGGGGCTTTCCCCTAGTGACTATTGACTAATGCCCAGTGACTAATGCCTAAAATGCAGCCACCACAGAGATACAGAGAAAACACAGAGACATCACAGAGGAAATAGTCTGTCTCAGCCGTGTGCAATTGGAGATCAGCATTCATCAAAGCTATTTCGTTTGCTGGAGATCACAGGCTTGACGAGTGTCAAGCATAAATGCACGGATTCCATCTTCCATTACCCATTACCCATCGCCCATTACCTTTCCCCCCATTGCCTCTTTCCTCCCAATGACGAGTGACTGATGTCTAACCCCTAAATGCAGCCACCACAGAGATACAGAGAACGCACAGAGACATCACAGAGGGAATAGCCTGTCTCAGCGTGTGCAATTGGAGATCAAGGTTCATCAAGCTATTTCGTTTGCTGGAGATCACAGGCTTGACGAGTGTCAAACATAAATGCACGACTTCCATCTTCCATTACCCATCGCCCATTACCCTTTCCCCATTGCCTCTTTCTCCCAATGCCCAATGCCCAATTTACTCCTTCACAAACCGATACGTGTAACTTTTGTGCTGATCACGAATAGTTAAGAAGTAGATACCATGGTGGAGTGGTGTCACGTCAAGCAGGGTTGTGTTGGCGTGCGTTTGTTTACTGACTTCGCGGCTGCGTCCCAACGCATCGAAGACAGTTAGCTCGTACGGCTTGACCAAAGGGGACTTCACCGTGAGAATATCTTTTACGAGGGTAGGGTAGACGCTGATTTCTGCACCGGACTCTTCGACCCCTGTAATGACCACATTCACCGGTGCTGACATTACACTTTGGCAGCCATCTACCGTGGCCTGCACACTGTAACTTCCGGTCTTATCAGGCACCAGTGTCGAGCTTGTTGCCTCATTGATTTCTGCGTTGTTAAAAAACCATTGGTTGCCAACGGCTGCGCTGCTGGTCAGCTGACTGCCTTCGGGGATCATACTAATGGAAGGCTGGGACGGACGAACGCAGATCGTTTTGGCCACTGCGCTGGCAGCAATGTAATTATTATCTCCGGGTTGTGTCATAGTAAAGGTTACGGACCCGGGCGCTAGCAACGTGACGGTGTTTCCGTTTACCGTTGCCTTTGAGGGATTGGATGATGTAATCACCACGGGTAAATTCGAAGAACTTGACGCATTGATGGCGAACGGTTGATCACCAAATGTTTTATCGTCAATTGTGCTAACCTGAATTACCTGGTTTGCCTTGTTCACAACGAGTGTGCGCTCAACTGCGGTTGGCGCATAGAAATCATCACCGTCCTGGTAAGCCGTGATCGTCACGGTTCCCGCTTTGACAATCACAATATTGTTACCCAGGACGTTCGCAACGAGTGGATCGCTGGATCGGAATGATACGGGAAGCTCCGAACTTGAGGTTGCCGTGATGGCAAACTGCGCATCACCGAAAGTTTTTGAGGGTAATTCGTCAAATGAGATAGTTTGCTGCATTCTAAAACCATCAAGTGGGCGTGACCACAGTCCGTAGGATTGTGTACCTGCGAAAATCTCATCGTTAATGATCTCTACTGTGTTCACCCAAAAACGCCATTGATTGTTCTGAGCCGATACGATGCTCGCCTGAGTAAACGTTGCACCATAGTCGTTCGACACAAAGACACCATTCCCGGAAGCCACCAATGCTGGTCCTTCTGCGGCCAGTGCAACGATTTCATTTGCTCCGAATTCCAGCGGGAGTTGATCCCATGTCTCTCCACCATCACCAGACCGAGTGATTTTGTTCCCAAATACATCGAGTGCAAAAATGTTAGCGCCATCGATGGCAAGTGTCTTGGTAGCGGAAGTAAGCGTGGTAGGCTCCCAGTTCGTGCCATTGTCAGGAGAAATGAAAACACCATTGGCCGTGGCCGCGTAAACTTTTCCTTCATAACACTTAACGGATAACACACCATCAGGCGCCATGGAAGTGTTCAGTACAGTCCAGCTATTGCCGTTCTCGGCAGCGTAAAGCGATCCCGCTGAAGTAACTGCGAAGATCATATCTTCATTAGCGGATACAGAGCCTATGAATTCGCCCGGAAGTCCTACAGATGACCAGCTTGAGCCCTCGTCATCAGAGGCGTAAACCCCGGAGTCCGTCCCTGCAAATAATCGATTTGCTCCGCGGGTGATGGATAGAACGTGTCGCCCTTTCAAACCGTCACCACCGCGTGACCAGTTTTGTCCACTTGTGCCTGACGTAAATACTGTGGCATGCGTGCCAACGAAAATATTAATTGGGTCGGGCAGAATCGTAGTTACACTTGCCTTAGGACCCACGGC
>DASWTM010000192.1:0-6366 GCA_036402115.1 Chryseosolibacter sp. | reverse complement strand
TGCGATCCGCAACATCAACATGGACCTCCTGGTTGACAACAAAGATGGTGTAGTGGAAAATACAATTGTTGATCTCAAGAACCTTCACCTCGATTTTGGTTCAAATCCGATCGATGCGAAAGCAAAGATCACCAAAATGTATCCAACGAATGTGGATGCAACACTTGCCGCGAAGCTGAACCTTGCCGAATTAAACAAGATGTTCCCGATGGAAGGTCTGGAGATGAAAGGAAGTTATGCCGTTGACCTGAAAGCAAAAGGCGTATACGATAGCCTCAAGAAAATCATTCCTGCAATTGATGCTAAGATGACCCTGGCCGATGGTTTTGTTAAATCCAAAGATGTTCCGCTTCCACTGGATGACATGCACTTCACCACGTTGATCAAAAACACAAGCGGGAAGATGTCGGAAACATTTATTGATGTAAATGACTTCTCGATGTTGCTTGATGGCGAAAAACTGAACGCAGACCTGCACCTCGAAAACCTTGACAACTACACCTGGGATCTCAAATTGAAAGGTGGTATCGATCTTGAGAAGATGACGAAGATTTTCCCGCTTGAAGGAATGACGCTGGCAGGAAAGGTAAAAGCTGACATCACAACAAAAGGAAAGTATTCCGATGTACAGGCAGAGAAATACGATCGTCTTCCAACAAGTGGTACAGCGTCACTCGCAGACTTCAAGTACATCACAAAGGATCTTCCCCAAGTGACATTAAGCTCTGCAGCGATGGTATTTGATCCAAAGAAGATTGACCTACAGAAGCTGAACGGAACAATCGGTAAGAGTGACTTTGCCGTAACGGGTTCTGTACTCAACTACCTCGGATATGTTTTCGGTGAAAACGAAACGATCAAAGGGAATGTCAACTTCAATTCGAATCTTTTTGATTTGAACGAATTCATGACCGAGGACGAAGCTGCCCCTGTCGCTGAAGACACGGCATCGTTTGGCGTGATCCCTGTTCCGCAGAATGTTGATTTCATTCTGCATTCAAACATCAAGACGGCCAAGATGATGGACTTCAACATAACAAATGCTACAGGGGATATCATTGTGAAGGATGGTCTTGCAAACTTGAGTGGTCTCCGCTTCAACATGCTTGGCGGCCAGTTTGTAGTGAATGGAGTTTACAACACCCGTGACATTGCCCATCCAAAATACGACATGAAGTTGAAGATCGAGAACGTTTCAATTAAGGATGCTGCAAGCGCTTCATCGATCGTAAGCACCTACGCGCCAATTGCCGGATTCGTAAATGGCAAGTTCTCTACTGACTTCGCGCTGAACGGTGAACTGACACAATCGATGATGCCGAACATGGCAACCGTGAACGGTGGAGGTTTGCTGAAGATCGCGCAGGCATCGCTGAAAGATTCAAAATTGATTTCCGGAATCACCTCGATCACTAAACTTTCAGACACGGATGAGGTAACAATGAAGGACGTGCTGATGTCGGCAACGCTCCAGGATGGCAAGCTTAGCGTGAAACCTTTCGATGTAAAATTTGGAAACTACAAAACAACAGTAGCCGGTAACACAGCGCTCGATGGAACGATCGACTACACATTGAAGATGGATGTTCCAGCAGGAAAGTTAGGAGCACAGTTTAACAATTTACTGACGAAGTATACCGGTGCTCAAACCGATCCGAACAAACCTATTCCGTTGACAATCGGTCTTGGCGGAAACTTCACTGATCCAAAGCCGAAGCTGGTGATGGACGAACAGAAAGAGCAAGCGAAAGAAGCTGTGACACAGGCCGCGAAAGAAAAAGCAACCGAAGAAATTCAAAAAGCTGTTAAAGGCACCGAGGCCGAAAAAGCATTGAACACAATCCTCGGAGGCAACAAGAAAGACACAACCAAAACCGCTGGCGACACAACAAAAGCAACACAGCCATCCCTTCCTGCAACCAAAGAAGAAGTGAAGGAAAAGGTTGAAGAAGAAGCGAAAAAGAAGGTGTTGAACTTACTTAAGAAGAGAGGCAACCCCCCAACCCCCTAAAGGGGGCTTTGGAGGATATTTACCAAATAAGGCAGACCATTTCGGTCTGCCTTTTTCATATAAAGTTGTATTGATAATTGCAAAATGTTCAGATTCTCCCAACCAGATAGACTAGTGCATTCAAGTCCCCTTTAGGGGATTTGGGGGTTGCGTAACTACACCTCGTCCGTCTCTTTTACCTCCTGGCGCTGCCCCATGCTGTTTGTGGCTGGATTTGAAAAAACACCCGTTTTACAGGGTATAAACGACCAAATTTGCCACCTATGAAAACCTTGGTTCGTTTGTTCCTTCTTGTATTGATCCCTTTCCTGTGGTCAGTGCTCGTTGCGTTGGTGTAATCGCAAGCCCAACCCCTAAATCCCCTAAAGGGGACTTAAGCACGAATTGAAATTCAACAGAACCTAATAAAGTAAAAACCAGTCGATCTAATTTCGACTGCCTTATAATATTAACATCTTCCAAAGTCCCCTTTAGGGGATTTAGGGGTCGTGTTCAATCGACCTCAACCTTCGGACTCATCTGCAAATTGATTTCCTCTCCTTCCTTGTTGAGGAACTTAAACTCTACAATTGCCATCGAAGTGTCTTTCACAAGCTTGATCCAGCGTTTGTATTTGAAGTACCACTTCACGCGTTGGGAGATTAAACCCTTTGTGAAATAGGCGTGCAGGTAAGGATGCACTGCCAGCACAAGATCTTTTTCATTCTGCTTCACGAGCAGATGCTCAATGTTTGTCTCGATGAGATCGGAGGTAAGGATCGATGCAGAGATCTTTCCGGTACCGTTACATGTAGGACAAACTTCTTTTGTAGCAATGTTCATCTGCGGACGAACACGCTCGCGGGTGATCTGCATCAACCCGAATTTTGAAAGCGGAAGAACGGTAGACTTCGCTTTGTCGTCCATCATCTCCTCTTTCATCACTTTATAGATGAGCTTCTTGTTATCGAGGTTCTTCATGTCGATGAAGTCGATGACAATAATTCCGCCCATATCGCGAAGACGAAGCTGACGTGCAATTTCTTTCGCAGCTTCTACATTAACCGATAGTGCAGTAGTTTCCTGGTTCTCTTCGCGGTTTGATTTATTTCCGCTATTCACATCGATCACGTGAAGTGCTTCGGTGTGTTCGATGATCAGGTATCCTCCACCGCGTAAACTTACGGTTGTTCCGAAAGCCGATTTGATTTGCTTCTCGATGCCGTAGTGTTCGAAGATCTTCGCTTTGCCGTTGTAATACTTGACGATCTTTTCTTTGTCAGGCGCGATAGTCTGGATATACTTTCGCACCTCCTCGTACATCTTCTTGTCGTCTACGTGAACGTTGTCGAACGATTCGTTCAACAGGTCGCGCAGCAGCGATGATGTTTTGTCGAGTTCGCCAATGATTTTTTCGCGTGGATTAGCGTTTGGAAGGCGAGTCATTCCTTGCTCCCAGGTTTTCACCAGGTTGCGAAGGTCGCGGTCAAGCTCGGCTACTTCTTTGTTTTCTGCGACCGTGCGAATGATCACACCGAAGTTGGCCGGTTTGATAGATTGAATGAGACGAAGAAGGCGTTTGCGTTCTTCGCTGCTCGTAATTTTTTTGGAAACGCTTACAGCATTGCTGAAAGGTACCAGCACCAGGTATCGCCCGGCTAGTGACAACTCACAGGATAATCGTGGCCCTTTTGTAGAGATCGGCTCTTTTACGACCTGAACCGGAATCATCTGATTCTTCGACAACTGCTGGGTGATTTTCCCATGCTTGTCGATATCCGGCTCTGGATTGAATTTGTCGAGGTTCGCACCGTTCATCTTCTTGCCCCGAACCAGTTTCGTAAACTTCTGGAGTGAACTGAACTGTGGTCCGAGATCGAGGTAGTGTAGAAAAGCATCTTTATCATACCCTACATCGATGAAGGCAGCATTCAAGCCGGGAACTACTTTCTTAACGGTTCCCAGGTATATATCACCTACGTTGAATTTGCTTCCTTCGGCTTCCTGGTGGAATTCGACTAGCGTCTTGTCTTTGAGAAGGGCTATACGACATCCGTCTTGAGTGCCACTAATAATTAGTTCGTTACTCAAAACACAAAATGGTTAAGTTAAATGATGTGTATAGTATGACGGCAAGGAATTGAACATCCTTGCCGCCAAGGGAAGATTACTTCTTCTTATGTCTGTTCTTTCTAAGACGCTTCTTGCGCTTGTGCGTGGCCATTTTGTGCTTCTTTCTTTTCTTTCCGCTTGGCATAATAAATGAAATGTTTTGGTTATTTATTTAAGTCCTTCAGATAAGAGTCGATCGTTGCCTGTACGGCAGGATCCTTATCCATCTTTTTTACTTTCTCAAATTGTTCGCGCGCAAGTTCTTTCTCTCCTTTGTTCATCCACGCTATGCCCAACAGCAACTGTCCCTGGAGGTGATTCGGATTTACTCTTACCAGTTCGGTCAGTCTTTCAATCGCCCGGTCGTGCTGACCGGATTGAATCGAAAGCATACCCATATTAAAAAGAGCAAGCTCGTTTTTCGGATCCTTCGCCAGAACTTCTCTCAGCATCGTAATCCCTTGCATCGGATTCGGTGACGTGAGATAGGTCATCGCCATCTTCGTTTTCACTTCAAGATTTCCCGGCTCAACCTCCAGCACATTGGAATACATCTCCTGCGCTTTTGTCGCCAACAATCCCTGACGCGTTTGATCCACTGCGAGCGTATAGGCCTGATAGTAATTATCACCTGCCTTCGTCCAGCTTTCAGTCGTTTTAAAGAACTTCGATGCCTCTTCGGCAAACCAAGCCGCACTGTCAAAGCGGTTAGCTTTTCGATACAGGGTCGCTAAAGAGTCGGCAAAGATAGCATTTTTTTCCTTTTCCGAGCCCTTGGTAAACAGGCCACGGAATTCCTTTATACGCGCCTGAATCGCTTCAGGGGCCTTTGAATGGCTTTGTATGTGAGAGGCTACGGTATCACTCCCTGCCGACTCGGTGCTGGCCATAGAAGCCTCATTCTCAACCACCGCTTTGGGCAACTGAAAAATAAGCCAGATCAGCAATGCGCTGGCGACAAGAAGTATAATGCGAGTTTTGACCATATCAAGAGTACGGAAGCGGGCTGCGAACGTGCAGAATTACTTTTCTGCGAGTTGCTTTACCTTTTCACTGTTCTTGATCTTGTTGATGAAGATCTTGGCGGGCTTAAAGCTTGGGATGAAGTGCTCATCAATTACCAACGCGGTGTTTCTGGAAATATTTCTGGCAATCTTCTTCTTGCGTTTCTTATTGATGAAACTTCCGAATCCACGAATGTAAATGTTGTTGCCATTCGCCATGGAAGTCTTGATCACGCTGAAGAATGCTT
The DNA here is from genome assembly GCA_036402115.1 of Chryseosolibacter sp. Lineage (GTDB taxonomy): Bacteria > Bacteroidota > Bacteroidia > Cytophagales > Cyclobacteriaceae > Chryseosolibacter. The sequence continues at coordinate 1,012 of DASWTM010000192.1, read as the reverse complement.
CGACCGATGCCGTTACATCGGCTTTATCCACACCTGTCTTTTCAGCAATTTCGTTGATAATATCTGCTTTGGTCACTGTAGTATATTTAAGTCAAAAAATAAACGGGAGGGCAAATTTAGTTTGCCTTGTCAGATTTAAAAATGAATATTGAAAAAATTGATAATCAAGGGGATGGGTAAACGATATTTTCCGGATAAAATCGTTAAGTGGTACGCAGAGAACAAAAGGTCGCTTCCCTGGCGGGGTACAAAAGACCCCTATAAAATCTGGCTTTCCGAGATAATTCTGCAACAAACAAGGGTTGCGCAAGGTCTTCCTTATTATTTACGATTCGTGGAAACGTATCCGACCGTGCGGGATCTTGCGTCTGCACCGCAGGATGAAGTATTACGCTTGTGGCAGGGACTCGGCTATTATACGCGCGCGCGAAACCTGCAAAAATGTGCACAAACGATTGTTGGCAAATACGCTGGAAAATTTCCTGACTCCTATAATGAACTCGTGCTACTTCCTGGAATAGGTGAGTATACCGCGGCAGCCATCGCATCGATAAGCTTTAACGAACGTGTGGCGGTGGTCGATGGAAACGTCTTTCGCGTTCTCTCTCGCGTCTTCGGAATCGACACTCCTATTAATTCCCCGCAAGGAAAGAAAATCTTCAGCGAGCTTGCCAACAGTTTCATTGATACCGTTGATCCGGCCGAATTCAATCAGGGAGTGATGGAATTTGGGGCCTTATTCTGCACGCCAAAAAATCCGCGTTGCGAAGAGTGTGTCTTTAAAAAATCCTGTCACGCCTTTCAACATCATCTCCAGGAGCAATTACCGGTTAAGATCAGAGGTAAGGCGAGCAGGAAACGTTACTTCTATTATTTTGTGTTCGATCAGGGCAACAAGCTGCTGATGCGGAAGCGCGAAGAAAAAGATATCTGGCTGGGCTTGTTTGATTTCCATCTCGTAGAACGAAAAAAGGCCGTGAAACCGGAGAAACTCCTTGCAGAAGAATCAATC
>DASWTM010000191.1:0-30545 GCA_036402115.1 Chryseosolibacter sp. | reverse complement strand
GAGGCGTATGTTTCAAACTTGAAAATACGTCCGGGCAGGTTCAACTCGGTGTACGGAGCAGCGATTGCATTCAGAAAATCTGGTGATAGCGCAAAAGCAAAAGTTTATTTTGATCAGCTGATTGCATTGTCAAAATCCAGCGATAACACGCGGCCTTCTGTTCAGGAGGCTGTCGCGTTTGTTTCTACAGGTAACAGCTGATAAACTGGAGATCTGTAACGTATGGTTACGGATCTCCAATTATTCCTATTCGTGTCGAAGCGTCTTAATGGGGTTGGCGTAAGCCGCCTGCAGCGCACGGTAGCTGATGGTCAGCAACGCAAGCACAAGCGTGGTCAATCCAACCATCACAAAGACAAGCCAACTGATCTCTACGTGAAATGCAAAGTTGTTCAGCCACGTCTGAATTCCATACCAGGCGACAGGGCACGCAATTAGAAAAGCGATTCCAATCAAGAGGGAGAAATCTCTTGAAAGGAGGAGTACAATTTCGCTTACGGAACCGCCCATTACTTTGCGAATACCAATTTCCTTCTTCCGTTCCTCGGTCATGAAGGATGCTAGCGCGAACAAGCCAAGGCATGCAACAATGACCGCAAGAAGAGAAAAAATTCCCGCCACCTTACCAAGTTTCTCTTCATCCTTGTAAAGCTTATCGAGTTCCTGGTCCAGGAAGAAATAATCAAACGGTCTTCCGGGAGCAAGTGCCTTCCATTTTTCTTCAATGGCTCCGACTGTTGCATTCAAATCCGAGGACTTTAACTTCATCGCGACATATTTAAGTGAAAAGTTGAAATGGCCAGGATTGGATCGCAGCTGAAGCACCAGTGGTTCAATGCGTTTATGCTTGGACACAAAATTGAAATCCTCCACTACGCCAACGATCTCACCGTTGAACTGCTGATATTGAAATGGTTTACCAACGGCTTGATCCGCAGTCCATCCGAATTGTTTCGCCATCGCTTCATTCACAACAAGTGCAAGGGTGTCATCAGTTGTAATATTTTCTTTAAAGTCGCGACCCGCTTTTATGTCGAGATCAAATGTTTTGAAGAAATCATGGTTCACCCACATCACCGAAAATAGCTTAGACTTATCCATTCCTTCAAACTTGAAGTTATCTCCCTGATGTTTTGAACCGAGAACATCCAAGACTCCGGTTACGCTCACCACATCGGGACGCTCCTCCATTTCTTTTTTGAATGCGGGATACGTTTGGGTTATAGGTGTCCGAAGCGCTGAGATATACAACACCTGATCTTCGTCAAATCCGGTGTCGCTTTGCCGTAAGAAGTCCAACTGATTGATGGCAATAACCGTGCTGATGATCATGATGATCGAAAGGGCAAACTGAACCACCACCAACGATTTCCGCAAGATTGCGCCACGACCTCCCTTAGCCGCGCTGTCTTTTAATACTTTGATTGGAATAAAGGCACTGAGTACCAAAGCCGGGTAGAGCCCCGAACCGATTCCAACAACAAGGAAGATTCCAATCAAGGTTGCTACGATAATTGGATTTCCGATGACATCGTAGCCAATCGTTTTCTCGGCCAGAGAATTGAAGAACGGTATGCCCGCAACGACCACAAGTGCTGCACTTACAATCGCCAACAATGCAATGATCAATGACTCCATCAGAAATTGCGTGACGAGCTGACGTCTCTGGCTGCCAAGCGTTTTTCTGAGGCCAACTTCTTTTGCGCGTTTGGCTGATCGGGCAGTGGAAAGGTTCATAAAATTCATCCCGGCAATAAAAAGGATTACAATTCCAATCACGGTAAATACATAGATGTTTTCTTCGCTGCTATTGGCCTGCATTTCAAATTCAAGGTCCGACTTGAGGTGGATGTCAGTCAGGGGTTGCAATGCAATGCGGGCTTCATTTCGGATAAACTCTGGAAAGTATTTCTGCACGAATCCGGGGAAATTCTTTTCGAGATCTGTTGGCGCGACACCATCTTTTAACACGACATAGGTCCAGCATGGATTCCAATACCAGTTCTCCGGGATCTGGCCGTTGAAGAAATTCCTGAGTGTTGAAAACGAAATAAGAAAATCAAAGGTGAAGTGAGCATTGGACGGTGGGTCGGCCATAATACCGGTGACGACAAGTTCCTGTCGTCCTTCAATGCGGAGATTTTTGCCAATCGCATCGGTGTCTCCGAAATAGCGCTTGGCAGTTGATTCCGTGAGCAATACCGAATTTGGCTCTTGCAAGGCAGTGTTCTTGTCACCTTGGAGAACGTTGTAATCAAACACCTGGAAGAACGTTGAATCTACAAACAAAACATTCGGTTCGTTGAATTCCTTTTTGCTTTCCTGCTCAGTGATCAGCAATGTGGGCGACTGAAAGTCGAAGAAACGAACTTGTGTCTCAATCAATGCAGGGTAGTCTTCTGCGAGTGTTGGTCCTGTAGGGAAGGGAGCGCTGGATGATCGTTCACCTGATCCTTCCGTCTCAATGAATTCAATAATGCGATAGGTGCGTTCCGCTTTTGCATTGAACCGATCGTAACTCAGCTCATCGTTGATGTAAATAGCAATGAACAGGCAGCTCGCGATGCCCAGCATCAGGCCAAATACATTAATGAAAGAGTAGAATTTGTCTTTGAGAATGTTGCGCAGGGCAACAATAAAGTAATTTCGTAACATGAGGTTTTGGGTTGACTCTTCCTGTTAAACGCGTCTCGTATAGGCATGCACCGGGTTAATACACCAGCGGATTCCCGCAGGTATGAGTTGATAGGGAATTGTTAACGAAGTGTAAAACGTAACTTCGTTTGGGGGAGAGGTGAAGCAGAAATCCACACCACAGAGAACCCGGAGTAGCGCGGAGCCGGCACGGAGGATTACTTAGTAATTTCCGAGATAGTTGCGCGATCATCGAATTGTCAGTTTTGATCTATGCGGACGCAGTCAATCATCAAAGTTTTCATCGAACTAAAACTCTCCGTGGTTGCTCTGCGCTTCTCGGTGCCCTCTGTGTTCGAATAGGTATCGGGATGGATTTGAATTCTATTCGACCTTGGATGTATCTATCCGCGTTGGCTTAGCATCTCCACTGACCATTGAGGTTGCACTCATCGCAATAGCGCGAATGATTTCGGTCATGTTGTTGATGTCGATGCTTTCGAATTCATCGTTGACAGTGTGGTACAGTTTGTCAATGTCGATCTGATCAGTCGAAATAGTGTGAGCAGGCACACCCAGGCGTGCGAGGGTTGCATTGTCAGACCGGTAGAATAAATTTTGATCGGGGTATGGATCAGGATGGAATGTTACAGCCGAACCCTTTAGATTTGATTGAAGAATAGAGCCAAAGTCGGATCGCTCGAATCCAGATATGAATGCAGCATTCGCTCCCCACTTAGAAAGCTTGCCAATCATTTCAATGTTGAACATCGCCACAATGTCATCGGGGTTGAGATTAGATGAAAAATAACGTGAACCGTATCCGCCAATTTCTTCTGCCGTGAACGCTACGAAGATCAGGTTGCGCTTTAGATTTTTAAACTTCTTAAAATGGTCTGCAAGTACGATAACTGCCGTTGTGCCTGATGCATCATCATCAGCCCCGTTCGCAATGGAATCTCCTTCTATTGAAGGTTGTATTCCAATGTGGTCATAGTGTCCGGAGAAAATCACCGATTCCCTTGTCTGTTTCGGTGCTTTGATTTGACCGACTACGTTTGTCATCAGAAGTTTTTCTCTCTTTTGGCTGATGTTGACGGTTACAGATGTCAAGACCGTGTCTGTGGAGAGCAGAAAAACTTTTGAACCGGGATTAATCGAGTTCAGGATACGTTTCGGTCCAAGCCACTCCTGGATGGCGTGAAATGTTTTAGCGTGAGCCGTATCAACGAGTACGATTCCATCCGTGGTATCACGTGAGAGCTTGCTGAATTGTTGGAATGCGTTGTCTCCTTTCTTGATCCGGTGGATTGCAGTGGCCGAACCTAATTGCAGACTCTCCCGGGACGACATCACAATGATCTTACGTTTATCAATTGATTTGTTGTTAGCTGATACAGTGGCCTGGGTTCCCGTGACCATGTCGTGACTGAATTCCTGCCGAAAAGATTTAAGACCATCCAACGGCTCAAGGCCGATACGTTTGAATTCACTTTCGATGAATGCTATAGACTTCTCCATAACAAGAGGATTGATGGTTGGTCTCCCCATCTTGTCATCTGCAGAAAGCTCTTGCAAAATTCGTGATACGTGGTCGCGACTTATGGGTGTTTTTTGAGCAAAGCTGGTCACGCTTGTTGTGAGAAGCCACGCGCATAGGAGTGAGGTCAGGGATTTATACATCCCGAAAGATAGTCACAATCGATAAAAGGGCAAAGTTGCGATACTGTCAGGCAGGCGCTGCAAAAATGACAAATGAAGAATGGCCAGTGACGAATAGGGCATCAAACTTTTTCTTTCCTTATCCAATTTTGTAATGGCGAATCCTATTCCTCTCGTTTTGTAAGGGCGGCCAGCCCCGCACTGTACGCCTCACTCACCGGTACCTTTTTGTTATGCAAGGTTACCTGGTGCCTTTCAATTTTGTCGATCTTATTTATGGCTACCAGAAACGAGCGATGTACACGGAGGAATTTATCTGCGGGGACAAGGTTTATAGCTTCGGCAAACGTACTGCGTGACAATAGATTTTTGTCCGTGAGTGCAAAGGTCACATAGTTCCCTGACGCCTCAAGATAAAGAATGTCATCGAACATGACTTTTACCGTCTCATATCCGGTCTTGACAAACAAATGATCAGACGATTCAGAACTATTTCTGAAATTGTACAACTCTGATGCCTTGTTGCAGGCTTTGATAAACCTCGCCAGCGAAAATGGCTTCAGTAAATAGTCGATAGCATCCATCTCAAAACTGGTTACAGCATGCTCGCTGTAAGCCGTGGTGAAGATGAGGAGCGGTTTTTTGCTGAGACTGTTGAAGAAGTCTATTCCCGATATGTCCGGCATTTTGATATCGAGGAAGATAAGATCTACGCTTTCTCGTTGAAGGAATTCCATTGCTTTAAAGGCATCCGTAAACGTTGCCTTCAGGTCGACAAACGGAACTTTCGATGCATGTGACTTGATGATCTCAAGTGCCATGGGTTCATCATCTACAGCGATCGCATTCATTGTCGAAAATTTGGACTAAGATAACTGAATCGAGAGATGAACAAAAAACTCTCTAGGTGACTCGCGTATTGTCAGTTCGTGCTTCTTTTTGTACAGTAGCGCAAGCCGTTGCTTCACGTTTGTCAGGCCGATTCCGCTGTTGTCTTTTTCAGGGTCATTGGGGGCTTTGGAATGCACGCTGTTGCTGACGTCAAAATATAAGACATTGTGTTGTGTATAGAGGCTAATCTTGATGAAGGATGGCTCGCGGAAACTGATACCGTGTTTAAAAGCATTCTCTACAAAAGGAATGAGGAGCATAGGCGCAATCTGCAGCAGATGCATAGATTGCTCGATATCAGTAGTGATTGTTATTGTTGGGATAGGGTCAGTTCTCAATCGCTGAAGATTGATATAGTTCGTGAGGTAGTCGACTTCCCGTGCAAGGGAAATTTTTTCCTGCATATTTTCCTGAAGCATAAAGCGCATCATATCGCCCAGCTTTTGTATGCCTTCAGCAGTTCGTTCGGCATTCTCCTGGATGGCCGTTCCGTAAAGCGTATTCAGGGCGTTAAACAAGAAGTGCGGATTTATCTGCGAACGGAGGAAGTCAAAGTTAGCGTTAGACTGGCCAAGCTCCCGCTCAAGTGAAATAATCCTCTCATCAGCCTTCGATGATCGCTTATAAACAATCCACGACAAGGGGGCAATAAAAAGGACTTGAAAAAAAGTATTGATAATAACGATCGCCATGGGCATATCTTCATCGATGCTGAACAGCGCGCTGATAAAGCCGATTGCAATCTCACTGACCAGCACAATAATCATAAAGGATATCAAAAATGAAAGAAGCGGTCTTTTACGGACCTGTACGCGGGGAATCAATTTCAGGAAAGAGTATGAATACATGACGATCCCGGCCAGCACGATTACAGTCCATGATACAATAGCGTCCCAGTCAGCTTCATTGATCGTCAGAAAAATTATACTGAATACCCACAACGGCAAGGCTAACATCACTCCTGGTGCCAGGAATTTAAACCGGTTGCGGAGGGCATCGGCATGTTCCCATGTGTAAATCGCTGTATACTTGATGGCCGTATAGATAGCGAAGGCAAGAAGAGGGGCGAACGCAACGTCAAGACTATTGAATGCGATGCCGATGACGAAAAAGCAAAACACGATCAGCCCTACATTGAAAGCAATGCGCTCGCTGTTTATCAAGGCGGGAACAACCTTGAAATTGAGCAGTAGGTATGACAGGTAGATTGATAGGAATTGCGCCAGTTCAGTCAAATAGTGGAGCCACAATTGCTCAATGGCCTGACCGAACGATAACCCCTGCGCACTGGCATCATCAGAGGCCGCAGCGAACAGTGCTATCAGGGCCAGCGCCATGACGGCTGCAGCCACCCAGAATTCTACTTTAATGAAGATCTTGTATTTCTTGTTCTCGAAGTTCACCTGATTTGCATTTGATCACAAGTTTACAGTTCCCTGAGCTTGCGCACCATTAAATGTGACAAAACCCGCAGAATATGTGACGAACCTGATCTGGCTTCCGCCATACGCCCGGAACTGATTGGGTGGTTAACGCTTAACACATTTATGAAGCATTCGGTCACATAGAATTTAATGGAGACCAATGCGAGCGTAGCATTGCAGCATCATTCATGCTAAACCTATCACGATATGTCTAGAACACTCTTGCGAATTGCGCTCCGGAACTTTCAACGGGAGAAAGGATATACCGCAATAAATATCTTCGGGCTGACGCTTGGCTTGAGTTGTAGCCTTTTTCTCTTGCTCTACATTATCGATGAACTCAGCTACGACAAACACCACGTTAACGCAGAGAATATTTACCGCGTGGTGACCAACGTGACAGAGCCTGAAGACGAGTATACATGGGCGCGGGTACAGGTACCGTTGGCCGAAGCGCTATCCTCCAACTACACAGACGTTAAACGCGCAGTACGTTTCTTTTCCAGTGGCCGCGAGCTTTTTCAAAGCGATGAAAACCGCTACTACGAAGAGCAATTCTATTTTGCGGACTCGAGTATCTTCGAAATCTTCACACACGAATTCATCTCAGGTGACCCTGCTACCGCGCTCCTCGATCCGCTCACCACTGTATTGACCGAGTCGATGGCAATCAAATATTTTGGCAGCACCGATATCATCGGTGCCACCTTGCTGTATGTCGATAGAAAAGAGCACTACAAGGTAACCGGTGTCATCAAAGACTTGCCTGCAAACACCCACTTCCATTTTGATGGACTTCTCAGCCTGAGTTCACTTCCCATGTTCCGTCAATCGACCAATTGGGGCAGGATTGCAGTACAAACGTATATTCAGGTGAAGGATGGTTTTGATCCTAAGACCTTTCAGGGCAGTCTCGATGAAATTGTAAAGGCACATGTCACTCCGATATTTGAGAACCGGGGTGTGCAAGTGTCATATGGTCTTCAACGGATCACCGACATTCATCTTCATTCGAAAATTCAAGACGAGGAAGAAGCAGCTGGCGATATATCCTTTGTCTATGTTCTGGTGGTGGTGTCATTTCTTGTGATCATAATTGCTTCAATCAATTACATGAACCTGGCTACTGCCCGCGCAGCAAAACGTGCGAAGGAGGTGGCGGTAAAGAAGGCACTAGGTTCATTACGTTCTCAACTAGTCCTCCAATTCATCGCTGAGGCACTTCTCTTGACATTCACTTCTCTCGCCATTAGTATTCTGTTAGTCCATTTGCTAATGCCGGTCTTCAATTACCTGGCAAATAAACAACTTGTCATTGCAGATCTTTTTAAACCGCAGTTGGTGCTCATTTGGGCAAGCGCTATTCTTCTCATTGGAGTTCTCGGTGGAAGTTATCCTGCCTTTTATCTTTCAAAGTTCGACCCGGCTGCCGTGCTGAAAGGAAATCTAACCTCGAAAGGTGGGAGTGCTCTCCTCCGGAAATCGCTGGTAGTAGTTCAATTCAGCATTTCCATCTTTATGGTAATCGCTACAGTAATTATTTATGATCAGCTGGATTTCCTCCTGAAAAAAGATCTTGGCTTTTCAAAGGACCAGGTGGTGAGGATTGCCATCGATGACGGAGGAATGCGAAAACTCCTTCCTTTGTTTAAAGATGCATTGAGCACGGTGCCTGACGTACTTCACTTCTCCACGGCAATGAGTACGCCCGGAGAGAATGTAAGGAAAAATATCCTACAAGTTGAGGACAACGAAGGCAATGTGAACGAAAGACCGACCGATTGGTTCATGGCAGATTATGACTTTGTTGATGCGATGGAAATGAGAATTGTTAAAGGACGAAATTTTTCCCGCGATATTCTGTCAGACACCATGCATGCAGCGCTGGTGAATGAGGCGATGGTGAGACGTATGAACTGGACGGAACCTCTCGGTAAAAAGTTTCAAACCGAAACCAGCACAAGGTATGTTGTGGGCGTAGTGAAAGATTACCACCAGAACTCGTTGTATAACGAGATTGAGCCGCTCGTCATCATCTTTGGCAAGAATAATTATTACACCCACATAAAAGTAAAGGCCAGTGACTTGAAGGGAGTTGTGGCCAAGATCGAAAACGCATGGAAATCGGTTTATCCCGGCAAGCCGTTTGAGTTTCAGTTCCTTGACCAGGCATTCGATGCACAGTACGATGCCGAAGAACGAAGAGGACTAATCTTCACGATTTTCTCGATTGTCACAATCGCCATTGCGTGCCTTGGTCTGCTTGGACTAACGGCTTTCACCACAGAGCAGCGCGCCAGGGAGATTGGAATTCGCAAGGTCGTGGGAGCGAGTTCACCTTCTCTGGTGCTACTGATCTCCAGAGAATTTGTCGTTCTGGTTATTATTTCTGCCTGTATAGCGCTTCCTGCCGTATGCTTTTTTATTGAGCGCTGGCTGAGGGAGTTTCCCTATCGCATCGCCCTCACGGATGAGACATTGACATGTGTCGTAGCGGTGGTGGCTGTGGTTATGCTTACGATGCTTACCGTGGTCTACCATTCCGCGAAAGCTGCGAATGCCAACCCTGTCAAATCGTTAAGGGTAGACTAAGAAAGAAGAATTGAACGATGACAAGCGTGATGATTTAAACGCGTGGGCTACGATGCGATACAAATTGATGCCAGCAATGTATAGAGAAGCTTTGAAAGGATGTGATGATTGGACGGGCGCTGCTCGTGCCTACGAAGTTGTGTTGATCCCCTTGGGAAGTGAAACGCGAAAACAACTTCCTTTGCCAGGAGCACTTTCTACATCAATGTGGCCATGAAGCGCCTCTACCTGCGTTTTGACAAGATACAATCCAAGGCCTTTGCCCTGCACATGCGTGTGCGTGCGCTTGTATAGGTGGAATATCTCGTGCAGGCGGTTATCGGGCACATTGATACCAAGTCCATTGTCAGCAACTTCAATGATCACACTGAAATTATTCTCCGAAGTTGAAATCGTTAGCAGCAATTGACGTGCGGGATCGCGGTACTTGATGGCATTGGAGATAAGGTTGTACAGGATGCTTTGGATGTACCCCTTGACCGCAATCACAGTTCGTGCTTCGATCGACAGGTTGACCTGCGCGTGCGAGGATTTCAGTTCGTCAGTTAGGTCGGCCAGATTGTGCTGAATGATGCGCTCCAGGTCCACGTTTTCCATGATCATTTCCGAGCCCCTCCGAAGGTCAATGATCTGGCTAAGGTCATGTATGATTTCGTCTAGCCCTACGGTGGATTCTTTCAGGTACTCCATGAGTTGAAGGCGCTCATCCGGAGTGCTCTCTGCCTCCATCAGACTAATCAGCCCGAGAATGCGCGCAACAGGAGCACGCATATTATGCGATACGATATAGGAGAATTGTTCAAGGTCATTGTTTTGATTGATCAGGTTTTTCACCGTTTCCTCAAGTTCCAGTGTGCGCTGTTTTACTTTTTGTTCGAGACTTTGATTGATCAGAACAATATCCTTGCTCTTCTCCTCGATAAGTGTTTTTTGCTTCTCCAGTAGCTCATGCGTGGTGGTGAGTTCTTCATGTTGCTGGCGCAGTTCCTCATTCTGAACTTCAATCTCCCTGTTCTTTTCCACCAGCTGAATTGTTCGCATCTTGACGTTCTCCTCTAGCCAGGTTTTCTGCCGTTCAATCAGCGCCTGGTGCTTCATTCGCTCTTCTTCACGGCCAATACGAATAAGGTTGATACGATCGGCCAGCGCAAAAGAGATGAGAAGCACTTCGAACAGCGTTCCGTATACGGCCGCGTAAAAAGTGAAGCCGTTAATGGGGAGCCATTGATTCAATGCCGAATTGAGAATTACAATAGTGATAAAGAATGCACCCCATCCGATAATGTAGAAGCGCGCCTGTGTTATCTTTTTCTCGTAGGCAACCAGTCCCAGAGCGAAAAGCCACACATAAACGACTATGCCTACATACGTACCCGTGTTGGCGGCAAGGGCGTAGAAACCAAAAAGGTTAAACAATACATTTGATGCCGGAATGGCAATGAGCAGAAGTGTCGGCTTGTACCAGTTCGACAAAGAGTGCTTGACGTCAAGGAAGGCAAGCGCAAAAAGGATTGCAAAGATGTTTGAGATCCCGGCAAGGCTCGGCACATACGGACTTAGAAATTGCAGCGATGTGCCGAACAGGGTGAGCAGGTATCCATGCAGAATTCCGTTGATCAGGATCTGGCAAAGGATGTGACCTCCATAAAAAATGTAGATGCGCTCTTTAAAATAAAAAAAGAAGTACAAGTTCATCACCAGGATGATGGCCAGACAGCCAAAATAGAGACCGAACAGAAAGTCTTCCTGGTGCGTACCGCGGATTACTTCGTTGAGTTTGGTGATTTCGAGCGGAATGATCACTCTGCGCTTGTCCGTCACCCGCATGTAAACCGTAAACACTTTCCCTTCGATCTGCGGCAACTCAAACAGCCACGCGTTCAGATTCAGGTTGGATATAGAGTGCCTCGATGTTTTTGCCAATCCGCCCTCTTGTCTGCTGATCACGGTCTTACCAGATAGCACGTATACATCTACCTCATTGATGTTGGTGTTATTTATCACAAGGTATTTCCGATGATTATCCTTGGCCAAGTATGAAAATCTAATCCAGCAAGCGCTGGAGGTCGGACCGAAGTTCAACGTGTTCTGTGTTGACTTTTTGAAGGGGTATGCAGCGGAGTCTTCAAGGAAATCAGACAGCGTGAGCGCGGATTTTTTATCCAGGTAAAATTCAGTTGACTTGCCGATCGGGCGCTCATCTCCTCCAATAGGAATCGGCTGGCACCAGCCTACCGATGCGCAGAGAATTAGTATCGCAGAAAGTATAAAAAGCCTGGTGGGGGGTAACACGCGGGTCGATTAAGACATTCGCTGCAATATTAGACAGAATTTATTCGCGCTAAAAGCCCCGATAGATGCCGATTTCCCTTAGCCGAAAACTGGGATGTAATGTTTTGTACCGGATTGATCGTATTCCAAGTGTCAGATCAGCAGCAAAAATTTGTTCAATGACCGTTTCCGCTGATTTTTTCGCGACAAGACCCGCCTGATGACGTCTCCTGACCGGATGCCGCAGCTCTCCGATGAGAAACTCGTTGTAAGGTTGAAGACAAACGAAGTAGAAAGGATGTGTTTACGGAGGGCCTAAAGAATGTATTCTTTGCGGATGAGGTTGCCCAGGGTAACCTGTGCCAGAAATTTATCAAGATCTGACAATGATATGGAGTTGATGGCTTCAATTTCCCCGGTCTCAAGATTCTTGCGCGCTTCTACGAACATAGAATTAAACGAGAATAAGAATATACGGTGATCATAGAACTCCATCGACAGAACAAGGTCTCCCATATCTTCGATCAGCAAAATCTTATCACTTGTTTTTAGCCGGTCAAATGCCTCAACATTCATAGCATTCCTGTTTACTCACGTCTCCTAAAAAGAACGTACCTGAGACGACAATGTTTACCGAATGTACCGTTTTTTCAGGCGACTGTAAAGGGACGAAAATCAAGCATTATTCGTTCCGTAAGGTGAAAATTAAACCGACACGAAACCTAAACCCGTTATTTCTTTCCAACGAAGCTCAGTAGAAATCCGTGAGATGATATAGATACTATTTTTTCCTCCTGAAGGCCAAAAAAATGATGTAGCACAGACGTTAAAAAAATATTTAGTTTTTACTGAAATCAATCGCCTTAAGCCGTAGGCCAACGCCCTGATGTGTGGATAGGCAGGTTTCAAGTCTATTGCGAGTATTCTGCAACTAGCGTATTACAATCTTGATCAAAAGCACTGATCTTACTAATCAAGAAGCAGATCCCGACACACCAGACTCGGAGCATGCAACGCAATGCCTATACGCACATGTTGCGCTATGCGAACCGCAATCCATAATTGGATGTCGGTGCCTGGGCGTTCCGGGTCTTCCAATCTGTATCACCACCCAGCATAAATCTGAAGATGCTACCCCAAACGTTGGTACCGAACTGTTCGGTATTTTCAACCCGAATTGACTTGGTTGTGCGTTCCAGACACCCAACGTAGTTATCTTTCATTGACTGTTCAACCTCTTCACTTGAAACACCTTTTACCGGCTTGCATATTTTTCCTGATCGCATCTAATGCCTTTGCGCAAGCGATCCTCGACATTCGTATAGATACTGAGGAAGACACGCCTGCCATCGCTATACTTCAATCGCTTGAAGACAAATACCCTATACGCTTTTTCTATTTGGACGAGTGGCTTCGATTTTCGACTGTTGGGAACAATCGAAATGCGGTTAGCTTGAGAGAACTGCTTGATGAGATTGTGCGCAGTTCCGATTTATCTTATAGCGTATTTTTTGATTATGCTATTGTTTTTACAAAAGATCCCACCATCGCAAAGCAGCGCGAGAATCTTCTGTACTCAGCCGCAGCTGCGAAGAAAAACATTCAAGTGCTTACTCTGGGTAGAAAAGAACATGACTTTCGGCCGGGTAAACGCGTGCAGGTTCATGGCCACGTAAAGTCCGAATTGAATGGAGAGCTTATCACTGGCGCGGCAGTTCATGTCGAAAACCTGAACATTTCAACCATCACGGATGCCAGAGGCGCTTACCAGTTGACATTGCCAGCTGGAGAGCATGTGGTGACGTTTCATAGCCAGAATTATTCCGATAAGGTTATTGACTTGCGGGCCTATGTGGATGGAGCACTTAATGTTATTCTTGAAGACGCGCCAACGCTACTCCAGGAAGTTGTTGTCTCGGACCAGGCAGTTGTGAGCGGACGTGCAGGTCAATCATCCATTCTTATTCGAAATCTCAAGCGAGCGCCAACTTTTCTGGGCGAGTTGGACGTCATAAAAAACCTGCAGGTCCAGCCGGGTGTAACGTCAGTGGGAGAGGTGTCCTCTGGCTTTAACGTCCGCGGTGGTGGAACCGATCAGAACCTGGTCTTGTATGATGGCGTGCCGATCCTCAACACGTCCCATGCGCTAGGCTTCTTCTCGGGTTTCAATCCTGAGGCCATTGGTACCGTAAATTTCTATCGCGGTGGAATTCCTGCGGAGTTCGGTAGCCGTGCGTCATCAGTCCTGAGCATCACCTCAAAAGAAGGCGATTACAAAAAGTGGACAGCCTCGGGTGGTATCGGTATTATTTCCAGTAACCTGGCCGTTGGTGGTCCTATTAAACGCGATACAACTTCTGTCGCGGCCTCATTCCGTACATCGTACTCGAACTGGTTGCTTCGCCAAGTCCGTTCAAATTATGCTCAAGTAGGGGAAAGCTCCCTCGCTTTCATGGATGGAAGCTTCAAACTAGCACACAAGCTCAACGCTAAAACCAAAATCCAACTGTCAGCCTATGGTAGTCGTGATGAATTCAGTCTCGCTAACGACACGTTATACCGTTGGCAAAACCTCAGCACTTCGGTGCGAATCGATCACATGCACTCCGATCGTTTGCTGTCTTCGATGACGCTGGGGATTGGAAGTTATCACTATGAGTTGCAGGAAGAAGATCCGGAAAATGCTTTCGTCATGCGATATGGTGTGACCTATCCCTCTGTGAACTTCGACTTTAACCGCAATGGAGCCCATGCATTGTCATTCGGGCTTCACAACGTGTTCTATAATTTTAACCCTGGACACATTCGGCCGAACCATGCGGAATCAACGCAAGATGAAATAGCTGTTGCGGATGAAAATTCACTTGAGAGTGCGCTGTATATCAGTGATGAATTTTACTGGCGTGAAAACATTGCCATCGAGATCGGTCTCCGATATTCACTTTACAATCGACTTGGAGCCGCCACTGTATATCGCTACCTGCCGGGCGCAGGGCTAGAGCCTCGGAACACCATTGACTCCGTTAATTTCAAGACCAATAAAATCATTAAAACGTATCATGGTGCGGAGCCACGATTGTCCTTGCGATACCTGGCGAGTACCACCGCATCGATCAAGGTTGGCTATAACCGGATTTTCCAATATCTCCATTTGATCACGAATACCGCGGCAGTTACCCCGGTGGATATCTGGCAGTCAAGCAACATGTATTTCAAACCTCAGATTGCTGACCAACTTTCCGTGGGATATTATAAAACGGTTAAGAACAATATGTATGAAGCGTTTGTAGAAGTGTACTATAAGAACATCCAAAACGTGCTTGAGTTCAAGGATGGGTATAACCTTATTCTAAATAAAAAGATTGAAACCGCTTTGATCCGCGGAAAAGCAATCTCGTATGGTGCCGAGTTTTCCCTGAGTAAAGTCAAAGGGCGGCTCCAGGGCATGACCAACTACACCTACTCGCGCTCGTTGCGAAAAGTCAATGGTTTTTTTGACAATGAGAAGATTAATGATGGCGCGTTCTATGCATCAAACTACGACCAGCCCCATGTGGCCAACGTGAGTTGGAGATACGGGATATCACGAAGACACTTCTTTTCCGGGAACTTTACCTACCACACCGGACGCCCGATGTCTGTTCCGCGCGATGGTTACATCATCGATGGAAACGTGATCTCAGATTTCTCTGAACGCAATACATTTCGAATCCCGGATTACCACCGCCTCGATCTTGCGCTGATCATCGAGGGCACCCACAAGCGCAAGAAACTACTGGATGGTACATGGACCGTTTCGTTCTACAACATTTATTCACGAAAGAATGCTTACTCCGTATTTTATGCAGAAGATAAGAGCTCTGGTAAACTTGTCCCTTACAAGCTTTCAGTTATCGGCACGGTTATCCCCTCAATCAGTTACGGCTTTACATTTTGAACGATGAAGATTCTTCGACTACTTCCGCTAGTATTTCTTTTCACGGATGCGTGTATCGAACGTCTCGAACTTCCGGCTCCGGAAAATCAACCGCGCATTGTTGTCGATGGACTTCTTACCGATGTGCTGGGGACACACTCGGTCAGGCTTTTCCGAACAGGTTCGCTTGCCAGTAAAGTCAGCGAGGTTACACCGGTACTGGACGCCACGGTTACACTGCTCGATAATTTTGGCAATAGCTTTGACTTCGGCCACACAGGCAACGGAGTGTACTCGATAAGAAATTTCAAAGGTGAAATCGGCCGCAAATATCAATTGCGTTTCAACACCGATGATGGTAAGCATTATGCATCAACGGTGCAGGAATTGATGGCCGGAGGAACGATCACTGATCTGAACTATCAGTTTGTGGAGAATGCGATCAACCGGGACGACCCTGCGGCACCGCATGATGTATTCCGGATTTATGTCGATTCTAAGGCACAATCGGACCAGGCAGCGCTTTTCCGTTGGCGTTGGACGTCCGTCTATGAGGCGCTCACGTTTCCGCAGTTGCGAAAAAAGCCCAAGCCCGATACAACTCCAGTGATTTTCATTTACGACCCTATCCCATGTAGCGGTCATATTGCTGTCGCGGGCGGTGTAGCGATCGCACAGATGGCTCCCTGTGAGTGTTGTACCTGCTGGGTTACAAATGACAGCGAAACCTCAATGGTGTCGAATAATCAGTTTGTCACGAACCCAGAATTCTATAACGTACAGGTGGCGCAGATTCCCGTTGACTGGATAAAGTTCCAGGCGAAATTCTACATCAAAGTAGAGCAATTAAGTCTTTCCGAGGAAGTGTATGAGTTCTGGAAGAATGTGCAAGCGCAGCAGGAGGGGACCGCCAATATCTTCCAACCAAATGTCATCCGAATCCGTGGAAATATATCATGTGTGTCAGATCCCTCGGAAGATGTAGCAGGGATATTCTCGGTAGCAGGTTCCACCGAACGTGAATTATTTATTGAACGCAAAGCGATTCCGAAAGTACTTTATGCAGACACCATCATCAACGATTGCCGAAAACAATATCCAGGTTCCACTAATGTTAAACCGTTGTTCTGGTAGCTATGATTCGTGGTATGCTTTTCTTCATGCTTATTTCGTGCCAGACAGTGGCGCAGTCCTTCAGTGAGAGATTGCAACAACGACTTGATGACTACTATCAGCACGTTATACCGTTGATGGTACACGTGTTCACAAATCAGCCGGAGTACGCTGCGGGTGATACCATATTTTTTAATGTAAATGTGATCACTGCCCAGGGCCATCATCCTGTTGCTGGGAAATCCATTATTTCAATCGCTTTGCTTGATGAAAATAATACAGCATTGATCGTAAATCGGTTTGCGATTGCCAATGGCGCTGGAAGCAACCAGATGATCTTGCCCAAAAGTTTCCCATCCGGCCACTATTGGCTCGCAGCGTGGACAGACTGGATGGCTGCAGAGAAACATAGGCTTCATCGCACACGGATCCGAGTCGGCACTTCGATCACCACACCAACGAAATTGGTCGTGTCGCCCGAAGGTGGAAGCTTGATCCACGGGCTGAATGGTAGGGTAGTCGTCATAGGCGCGCCATTCACCAGCGGCCACCTTGTGGAAAATGGTGATAGGATTCTGGCGTTCACTACTGGCAGTGATGGAACGACATCGCTGTATGTTAGTCCAAAGGTGGGACTACGATATGAGGTAATTTCCGGAAATAATCGCATCGCGTTACCCGATGTGAAGGCTGACGGTGTCGGGATTACCGTTACACCCATCGCTGAAAAGAAAGCAGTTCGCACGCATCTCACGGTGCCTGAAGTCTCCGCGTATCGTGAAAGAGGCTTGCATGTCGTGATGAGTCAGCAAGGAATCATCTATAGCAGCGCTGACATTGTGTTTCGCAATCAAACGTTCTTATCACTGGATTTCTCTTTCGACCAAGTGCCTCGTGGGATCGCACAAATCACGGTCTTTGACGATGATGGACGTGTTGTTACGGAACGATTAGTATACAACTCCTTTGCATCCCGGGCCATTGCTTCCGTTGTTTTGCCAAAAATGAAATTTCAAACCCGGGAAAAAATTGACGTTCATGTGATTGTGAAAGCAGGACAAGCTCCAATACCGTCACTGCTCTCGGCAACGATTTTTCACGCAGCTTATACTCCGCTCGACACAACAACCGCCCACACGCTCATAACGGACATGGAATTCTATGCGAATGTTGGCGATGTCGATCTCAAATTCGGAGCAAAGGCTAAAACTTCAACCATCGACAACAAACTGGTCGTGTCAAGGTGGCGCAAGTTTGATTGGGACAGTCTTTCAACACCGAAGAAGGCGGCATATCATAGCCAGTATCTCACATATCGTGGGCAAGCCTTCGATATTCAAACCCACGCACCAGTCCCGGATTCATCAAGAATTACATTCTTCCTTCAAAGGGATGTAACTACCTACGAGGCCTATACAAATGCTGCCGGGCAGTTTTCAGTAAGCATGCTCGTAGATTTCTATAATAACGATGAAGTATTCTATCGGGTGGAGCATGGTGGCGAACTTTTGGATGGAGCACGCGTGCAGATCGATCAACATTCCGCTGGCGACACGTGGCCCAACTCACCTGTTCAAACCAAAACAATTTACACTGACTTGTTTGAAAAGCGAGCCAGGGTTGCGGAGTCGTATGACTATCACTTGAAGGAAAGCCAGGCAATCGCGTCTGCTGCTCCTCATCTCATTTTGGAAGACGAGATTTTTGGTCCCGACCTGACGGTCACGATGAATGACTATCATTTGTTTCCAACCATGATCGAAACCTTGCGCGAAGTCATTCCAGTTGCTCAGCACCGTAAGATCCGCGGCCGGGAGGTGGTTCGCGTGTTTAACCAGGAGGCGAAGGAGTTTTATAATGCCGATCCCGTCTATGTAGTGGATGGCGTGATGACTGATGATATCGACTATTTCCTCTCGTTAAATCCTGCAGACATTGAAACGATCAAGCTCGTGCATAAGCCCGACAAGCTTCGAATATTCGGAGCTGTCGGAAAAGGCGGAATTTTTATTGTTGACACGCGGCTACCAGACAACCACACGCGCGTTCAACGCAGTGTTCGATCGTTGACCCTTCAAGGGTTGAATGAACCGATGATCCGAAAGACCGTTGACCACCTCTCTCGTGAGCATCTCCGGGTTCCTGATTTCCGGACAAACTTGTTGTGGTTGCCTTCGCTTCAAACGGATTCGGCAGGGCGAGCATCAATGACATTCTATGCTTCCGATGTGCCGGGTAAATACAAAGTCTTTGGCGAGGGCATAACGGGTGATGGAAAGCTGTTTACCTTCGAGGACGAGTTCGAAGTTGTATTTGACAATAAATAACGTTATCCGTGTTTACCGGAATTATTTGACTCAATCATGACCGTATGCCGCTCCGATTTTTTTGAAAACGCACCACCGTAGGCGGCAATGATCAAAAGTAGAACGGTGATGATAAGGACATTGACAGCCAATGGCACGCGAATTCTTTTCCGTTTAGGAGAGAAAAGGAAAACCGATACAAACAGAAGTATTAACGTCTTGGAAACGATGCTCAGCACCGTGTTCAGTCGCACGAGAAAGCGTTTAGTTTGCATGTCAGTCATGGTATGAAGGTACAAAAATTTCACGAAACCGGCTGCGAAGCGCAATGCCATTGTGCGCTCCCGAATATGTCAACGATCACTGTAGATAATTAACCGGATGTCCTTTTCGAGTTGTTTCGGACCACCCGCCTTAACGACAAATCCGTTACATCCGATCTTTCTGTATTCCTGAATTTCCTTTGGATTAAAGGTTGTTGAATTCATGAATATCTGAATGCCGTTCCAACTTTGATTTTGCTTGATCTTCATGAGGACGTCCTTTCCATTCATCCCAGGCATGTTGATGTCAAGGAAAATATAATTCGGACGGATGCCGGACCTAAGTAGTTCAAGCCCCTTCTCGCCACCATCGGCAGAGTATACTTTGATGTCGGAATCGATTCTACCTACTGCATCTTTAAACGATTGGATATCATCCTCGTCATCATCAATAATTAAAAGAACCATATAAAATGAAGCACAACTTGGTTAGAATAGGTGAATAAAAAAATTGGCGACCAATGATACCAAATAAAGCATTACGAAGCACGTTTCACGCCCGTAAAATCTATTTGATTGGTAGACTTTGTTTATCGCCAGGACACTGGTAAGACCGGGGTCGTTTGTGGGTTAATCCGGGAAAGCGGCTGAAGGAAACCGGGTATGATAATTAATTAATAATCAATCCGATGTATGACCATATCCAAAGCTAAAATATAGGAAGTAAGGAGGGGTCACGGATGATGCTGGTTGCTCACCGACTACGGCTTTGAAATCTCGGCCAGCAGGCCTTCTTCGCGGAGGGGCTTTGTCAGGTAGCTCGTAACACCATAATTTTTCGCCCGTTGAATGTCTTCCGGATGGATAGACGAGGTCAGAATAATGATCTTGACTTGCTCTTTATTCGGAAGATCTGCGCGTTTGAAGGCTTCGAGAAATCCAAAGCCGTCCATGATAGGCATATTCAGATCAAGCAGAATGATATCATGAAGCCGATTTGATCCTTTAACTAGTTTTCCAAGCAACTCAATCGCCTGAAGACCATTTTGCGCAACGTCAATTTCATTTACGAAGTCAAGTGCACTGATAATTCGCTTGTTCAAAAACGTAAACACAACATCATCATCAACCAACAACACATTTTTCATTATCTGTGAATTTTAGCTTCCATGTCTAGTCGCCTTTTTCCAATCGAAAGGCTTGAGTTTGCTTTCATGCAGTAGTCGCACCCGTGTCTCCTGCGCTGACTTGTCGAACCACTGGCAATACATAAGCGGATCTGAGTTTCGGAGAGAACGCACGACTTGTTTAACCACGAGCGGATAGGAGATATCATCATGTACGACCATCTCGCCAACTTTGTATCTGCTTTTGTGCGTAACAGAAAATGGCAGCAAGGCCACAACTTTGTCAATGATTTTCCAGAGCATCAGTAGTTTCTTTGAATGGGTAATATACTGCGTTCGCTGCTCGCTGTAAATGGTAAATATCTACCATCTTTTCTGGTACAATTGTACTATATCACCGTTTTCAGTGATGGATGTGTCGTACGGTTATGATAAACTTGTCTCGATCGAATCGTTCAATTAGATTATAGGAAATGACACACTTAACACAAAGACGTGGATTGTTGAAGACTCTTGCCGGTGCTGCGGGGCTGACGATCCTAAATCCCACATTTACACTTGCAAGCAAACCTGTCAAAGGCGATTCGTTTTCCTTTTTGCATCTCACCGACATGCACGTGCGAAGAAAACGTCAGGGCCATATTGGCTACGAAGCATGCATTGCCCACGTTAACAGACACCAGGGCAAGGCTGATTTTGTTTTGATGGGTGGTGACCTTGCTTTCGATGGAAACTATACCGCTAAAGATGAATTCATCGATCAAATTGAATTGTATAAGAGCGCTTCTGATAAACTGAAGATGCCTTACTACAATTCAATCGGCAATCATGATGTATTGGGTTGGAACGCCCGCAGAAAAGTGGCAGTTGATGATCCGGATCTCGGCAAGAAACTCATCATGGATAAGTTGGGCATGAAGAGCAGTTATTATAGTTTCAATCACAAAGGCTGGCATTTTGTGGTACTGGACTCCATTCATCCGATCGAAGCGGACCACGGCACCAGTTATAAAGGGAAATTTGGAGAAGAACAATTGGAATGGCTTCGATTCGATCTCGGGAAACATGCAGGTATGCCTACGGTTGTCATGACACACATCGCTGCGTTCTGCCACCTCGGGCAAATGAACGGTGATCCTAAATTCAATCCTTTCGGTCATATGGTGGTGGAAGATACCGTGGCGTTTCGAACCATCATTGAACGTCATAATGTGAAGGCAGTCCTGCAAGGTCACAGCCATGTTCCTGAAGACTTTTGCTACAATGGCATCTGGTACATTACAAGTCAGTCGGTGAGTGCTGCATGGTGGGGTGGCAACTGGAAAGGTTCTTTACCCGGCTATACCGTGTTTAGGACTGATGGTGATAAGCTACGCTGGGAGCGCCAGAATTTTGCGTGGGAACACCATCTTGAGCCGGAAGACACGTTGGAACGCAAACGAATTGAAGAGCGTCACGCATTTGAGCAACAGCAGGCAGAGTTACGGTCGCAGGAGATCGCAGCGGCTAGAAAATAAACACGTTCGACCGCAAAAAATCGTCCCTTCGCTACATTATCATAAAAGATAAACTCGTTTTATCGGGTAAAATCTCGTGCCAGCTCGGCTTTTTTACACCACTTAATCGTTGTTTAATCGAAAAAAGTTTAATCACCATTTTTCTTCCACAAGAAATTGGACAGCACTCCTCGTATGTTAATTTCGTGCAGCGCCCCCCACTGGCGTTACTCGACTAACGAATACGAAATGCAAACAAAAGTAGCAGAGTTGAACGCGACAACAATAAATCGGCAGAACCTTGGCTTGATCATAAGATCGAGATACGTAGATTTCAAAGGATGGTGGGATATCAACGATGATCTAGAGAAAGAACTTTCGCACGACACCGAAATAACCTACGACTATCTGCTCTCTCTCAATGGTGCTAATACGCTGATTCATCCTGACGACCTTCAACAGGTTTTTTCGCTTCCCCTTGGATCACATATCGACACGATCATCCATGTCATCACAACGGATCGTAGTATCAAGCAACTCCATCTCAATGGTGAATTTAATGTGGACGACATGGGGCTGAAAAATGGTGATCGGCTTAGTCAGCATACGGGGGCGATGTTGATCTCCGACTTGCCGGCCGTAGAAACAATTCGAGAGACCGGTGGTGTAACGAAAGCAAAGTTTGAGCGCGAACTGCGGGAGAGCCAAGAGCTTCTGAAATCGGTGATTCAATCGGATGTCGTGGCCTTAAGTGTTTTGAAGCCCATTCACCACGGAGATGAAATTGTCGACTTTGAATGGATATTGGCTAACAAACTCCAAAAGGTTGTCGCAGGCGGACAAAATGTTGTAGGCAAACGTTATCGTCAGGTATTCTCGTCAGTGCACCATAGTGGTACTTTCGAGATTCTCAAAGGCGTCTTTGAAACGGGGGAGCGCACTGTCAACGAATTTTACTACGAAGACAAAAACATCAGGGGATGGTTTCGAGGTGTCTATGCTAAGGTAAATGAGTTGCTGATAGTCAGTTCAGAAGATATCACCGCAAGACGAAAGGCGGAACTCGAGTTACTGAAGCATTTCCGGATTTTACAGCAGACTGAAACGGTGGCAGGCATTGGCAGTTGGGAATCCGTGCCATCAGCCAACGAATTTTCATGTTCCGATGGAATGTACAGGCTTTTTGAAATGGATCGACAAGATGCCTTTACACCTGAGAGTTATCTGAAGTTTGTCATCGATGCAGATCGCCCCATTGCCGAAAAAATTGTGCGGCATTTGACTATCGATCCGGTCTCGTTTGAGGAAGTGATCCGAATCAAGCCGAATGGAAAAGAGAAGACGCTTAAAGTAAGGCCCGTTGCTGTTCCCGATAATGACGGGAAACTCTCAAAATTGCTAGGCGTGGACTTTGATATTACCGCGCACGCTGAATCTGAATATCTAAGAGAACTTAATTCCAAGCTGAAAGAATTTGACCGAGCGAAAACTGAATTCTTCAGCAACGTCAGCCATGAATTCCGTACACCGCTTACGCTGTTACTGGGACCGCTGCAGGACCTCATCCGAATGCGCGATGAAAAACATCCGGATTCCAATACGCAAAAATTGGAGATGGCGTATCGAAATGCATTGCGTCTCCAGAAGCTTGTTAATACGCTCTTGGATTTCTCGCGCATTGAAGCGGGCAAGCTCGAAGCATTCTTTCAACCTACCGACCTTGGTGTATTTACGCTCGAGGTTGCGGGAGTGTTCAGATCTGCCATTGAGCGAAGCGGATTAAAGTTCATCACCAGGGCACAGGAAATAAACGAGCCCATTTATGTTAACCACGACATGTGGGAGAAGATTGTTCTGAATTTGCTCTCAAACGCCTTCAAGTTTACAACCCATGGAAAAATCGAGCTTACGCTGCGTTCACGCAAGAAGCATGTACAACTTCATGTGCGGGACACGGGAGTCGGAATTTCAAAAGACAACATACCGAAAATTTTTGAACGGTTTAAGCGTGTTGCCACCGCTCCAGCACGAACTCACGAAGGCTCTGGTATCGGGCTGGCGCTGGTGAAAGAACTCGTTTCTGTCCACGGAGGAACAATTAGAGTTAAAAGCAGGGAAGGTGCCGGTTCGGAATTCATCATCACAATCCCAAAAGGGAAATTTCATCTGCCATCAAAGCAAATCTTTGAAACGATGGATCGCCTGCCTGCGCATGCCGCAAGTGCATCGTACGCGGAAGAAGCCATGGGTTGGGTGCCTGATCACCACAAAACCGCCCGCTCAAAGAAGAAGCATGCAGAAGAAAAGCCTGTTGTTCTTGTGGTGGATGACAATGCTGACATGCGCCAGTACTTAGTCGATATCTTATCGACCGACTTCGAAATCGTGCCGTTTGAACGCGCGCAAAAAGTGCTGAATTATCTGGCAGAGGAAAAGCGTGTCGATCTCGTGCTGTCTGATGTTATGCTACCGGAATTGGATGGCAATGAGTTGCTGAACAGGATAAAGCTTGATAGCAAATATCAGTACATCCCGGTTCTTTTGCTTTCTGCGCGTTCATCGGAGAGTGACAAAATCGAGGGCTTGCACGCGGGTGCGGATGACTACCTGGTTAAACCTTTTTCGTCAAAAGAACTTAGAACCGTAGTAGACTCTCGAATCAGAATAGCAAAACGGCAAAAGGAAATGCAAGCCGTATTGGACGGAGCGAAG
Source organism: Chryseosolibacter sp. (assembly GCA_036402115.1). Taxonomy (GTDB): domain Bacteria; phylum Bacteroidota; class Bacteroidia; order Cytophagales; family Cyclobacteriaceae; genus Chryseosolibacter. The sequence goes on along the minus strand of DASWTM010000191.1, from coordinate 6,138 downwards.
CAGGTTGAAGTACAAAAAAATCTTCAACAATTTAATGATCTGCTGCGCCAGAAAAATTACGAGCTCAAGTGCATGAACGAAGAGCTGTCAAACTTTGCTTTCATTGCCAGCCATGACCTGCGCGAGCCGCTACGGAAAATTCAGCTCTTCAGCAACACATTGGTCGAAACGGAAGGTGAGAAGATCTCGAATCGTGGACGAGAGTACTGTAAGAAAATTCTAAACTCTGTAACCCGGATGAATGCATTGATCGAAGATATTCTTTCCTTTTCAAAGGCGAGTTCTGCTCCGAAATCACGCCCCACCGAATTCAGTTTGATGGATGTTGCCGATCAGGTAGTAAATGACTTGAGCGTTTCAATTGCTTTGACGCAAGCTTCAATCCGGTATCAAAATCTTCCGGTGTTTAACGGAAACTTCCTGCAGATCACGCAGCTATTTGAAAATCTGATCACCAATTCCATCAAGTTTCAGCCGATGGAGAATAAGCCGATTATCACGATCACAGCGGAGTATATCATGGGCAATGAAATTAAGTCATCCTATGCAAATCCATCGTCACGTTACTTAAGGGTTGAATTTACGGATAACGGGATTGGCTTCGAAGAACAATACTCGGAGAAGATATTTCACATGTTCCAACGCCTTCATAATCGCGCTGAATTTGTGGGCACCGGAATGGGCCTCGCTATCTGCAAACGTGTGGTTGAAAATCACAACGGATTTATTCTTGCAAGACCAAATGTGGAAAGAGGGTCAGTCTTCAGCTGCTATTTCCCCGTTGAGTTATGAATAATCGTTAAAGAACGCTCTGAGTAGAGAGACTTTTACATACATTCATATTTCCCTTACGCATACGGCCGCGCCAGGGATTTCGTATACGTTGCGATTAGGTTACGCAATTCCGTGATTGGAAACGGCTTTTCGATGCTGTCGTCAGCACCCGCAGCTTTTGCCAGTTTTTTAAGATTCGGACTTGCTGAGATTACAATGACCGGAACATTACGAGTCTTCTCCTGATTTTTCAGGAACTTACAGATGTCAAGACCGTCAACCCCGCCAGGCAACTGTTTGTCAACTAAAAACAAATCCGGGACTTCGAATTCATTGTTCATCAAAGGTTCACCTCGCGAGAATGTCGTGATTTTATAGTCGTCTTCTAAAATCAGGTTGATCACTTCCTGGATAGAAGGATCATCGTCCGCAAAAATTATCTTCTTCATACCTGCTTGGGTGTTGCCGTTGATGTGAATATCGGCAAAAAATATGGTGCCATATTTCAACACAAGTAAATTTTTTAACTGTTGTAAAAAATGGGAAGATATTCGCAGTCCAATCTTTGATCTAGGGAGCGGTATGGATTTAATCAATGGTGAGTGTATGCAGAACAGAAATATCATCGTCATTGGTGCTTCGGCCGGTGGATTCGAGGTTATCAAGAAGCTGGTCGCTGACTTGCCGCTGACGCTTGAAGCATCGGTATTTATTGTATGGCATATGTCGCCTGACGTAAAAGGGATTTTACCCCAGGTCCTCACTCGAAACTCCGCCTTGTCTGTCGCGCACGCTATCGACAAGGAGCCAATTCTACCTAATCGGATTTACATTGCACCACCCGATCATCATCTTATCATTGAAGATAGTCATGTGCGAGTAACGCGTGGGCCGAAGGAAAACCGATTTCGCCCAGCGGTGGACCCTCTTTTTCGTTCGGCCGCGTACGCGTGTGGTCCACGTGTAGTGGGATTAATCTTGTCTGGCGCCCTCGATGACGGAAGTGCCGGCATATGGGCAGTCAAGCAGTTTGGTGGTCTGGCGCTGGTGCAGGATCCACAGGAGGCCGAGGTCCCATGAATGCCTGAGAATGCAATGAAGGCGGTGAAGGTCGACCACGTGGTGAAGACTGGAGACATCGCTTCGCTGCTTACCAAACTGGTGCAGGAGACGACACCAACCATTCGCACCGTCAGTCAAGAGGAGAAAACCAGAATAGAAAGCGAAATCAAAATAGCTATGGAAGCCAACCAAATACAGAAGGAGACGGCTGAGAATGCGGAACTCACGCGATACACGTGTCCAGAGTGCCACGGTGTGCTGTCGGCAATCAAAGAAGGCAACCGGACTCGCTTCCGCTGCCACACGGGTCATGCATTTTCTGCAGATTCCCTTTTGTCAACGGTGACGGAAAACATTGAAGAAAGTCTGTGGAACGCCATTCGAAGCATCCAGGAAAGTATTTTTCTTTTGAATCATATGGGTGATCACTTCGCGGAAAACAACCAACCCAAGTTAGCCGCGATGTACTTTAAAAAAGCCAAGGATGCAGAAAGTCGGGCGGCAATCGTGAGAGAGGCTGTCTACAACCACGAACAGCTGGACGCTGAGGTGATCCAGCATCAGGCCGCACATGAGCGCTAGATGAAAGCGCAAGTTTACCGCCTCCAACTTTAAACTGTCTCTGCTTTGGAGTACTTTGCATCCATGAGCCAGGAAGGTTCATGTTACACGATCAGGACCCATGGCGTCAAGCAACTCTGAGAACACTGAAAATGACATTATTCCCGGTCAGGCAAAATCGGATGACTTGATTATTGTCGGCATCGGAGCTTCAGCCGGTGGTGTCGATGCGCTCAAGCTTTTCTTTGAAAATGTTTCCGAGGATTCCGGGGTCGCATACGTGGTGATTCTGCATCTGTCGCCCGACTACGACAGCAAACTCGCGGAGATTCTACAGGCCACCGCTAAAATTCCGGTGTCAAAAGTTGTGGGGCGTACACGCGTGGTCGCCAATCACGTCTATGTAGTTTCACCGAGTAATCACCTACTGATGGTCGATGGCCATCTCGCGGTCTCACCGAACACCGAAGTAGAAGACAGAAGGGCTCCGGTAGATATTTTCTTCCGTACACTGGCAAACACGCACGGACCAAGGGCTGTTTGTGTGGTTCTCTCCGGCTCAGGGGCCAACGGCTCAATGGGACTGAAACGCGTGAAGGAACTGGGCGGTGCTGCATTCGTGCAAAACCCGAGAGAAGCGGAGTATAACGAGATGCCGCGCAACGCCATTGCTACTGATCTTGTTGACGAAGTACTTCCGGTGACTGAGATCCCAGCTAAGATCATTGACTACCGTAATCGTTTAGGAGTGATCCAAATTCCCATCGAGTCGGAGCGCAGACCCGAGGGCCAGCAACATGCACTGCGGGAAATATTTACGCAGTTGCGCATGCGCACGGGTCATGATTTCAACAACTACAAACGTGCTACGCTGCTCCGTAGAATCGAACGAAGAATCAACGTTCGTCAGCTGACATCGTTGGGGGAATATGCCAGCTACCTGCAACAGAATCCGGAGGAGACTTCTGCCCTTCTCAAAGATCTTTTGATATCGGTTACGAACTTCTTCCGGGATGTGAAATCGTTTGAAGCCCTGGAAAGGGACATTATACCGCTAGCCATCAAAAACAAGACAGCCGAGGGGCAACTGCGCGTGTGGATCGCAGGGTGCGCTACGGGTGAAGAAGCCTATTCCCTGGCAATGCTTTGTGCGGAGCAGGTAATGAATGTGATGGATGCTCCAAAAATCCAGATCTTTGCAACCGATATCGATGAGGCCGCAATTAAAACGGCCCGCGAAGGACTGTATACCATCAATGATGCAGCGGATGTTTCCCCCGAACGGCTGAGACGGTTTTTTTAATAAAGAAGGAGACGTCTACAGGATCAAGCGCGAAATCCGAGAAATGATCTTGTTCGCCAACCATAACTTCATCAAAGACCCGCCCTTTTCAAATATTGACATTATCAGTTGCCGAAATGTGCTGATTTATCTGAATCGCTCGGCACAGGAGCGTGTATTGGAAACCTTCCATTTTGCTTTGCGGCCGAACGGATTTCTTTTCCTGGGTTCGTCCGAATCTGCGGATGGCGCAAACGACCTCTACACGAATTATAGTCGCGAGCATCACATCTTTCAGAAGAAACAAATAACGTCAGCACGTCAATATCCTGTTCCAGAGTCAGCACCGAACATTCGGATGGAGCCCTTGCACGCTGACAATCTGCTGATGAAAGAGGGCTTGCCACAACGCCACGATCGGATACCGTTTGGCGACTTGCATCATCGATTGCTCGAAGAGTATGCACCCCCTTCGGTTGTAGTCAATCCAGACCACGATATCGTGCACCTTTCTGAACGCGCTGGGCGATATCTTCTCATGGGCGGTGGTGATCCTTCGCAGAACATTTTGAAACTTGTTCGCCAGGAGCTCCGGCTTGAATTACGATCAGCACTTTACCAGGCAATGCAACGCCAGATGCCAGTGGAAGCGCGAGCACTTACTGTAACGGTCGAAGATCGCACGGAAACCGTTAATATTCACGTCAGACCTGTCGTGAATGAGGGAGATCCTGCGAAAGGCTACATTCTCATCATCTTCGAGCGCGTTGCCGATGGCGACAAGAATCGCGAAATTCTTTTGGCAAGTGACGAGCCTATCGCGCGACAGCTGGAAGATGAACTCAACCGGTTAAAAGCGCAACTGCGGACCTCGAATGAGCAGCATGAGTTCCATGCTGAGGAACTGAAAGCCTCCAATGAAGAGTTGCAGGCAATGAATGAGGAGATGCGCTCTGCTGCAGAAGAACTTGAAACAAGTAAGGAAGAACTTCAGTCGATCAACGAAGAGCTTCGGACGGTAAACCAGGAACTGAAGATCAAGGTTGAAGAAACTACCATGGCGAGCAACAACCTTCACAACCTCATCAACTCGGTTGACATCGGCACCATTTTCCTCGACCGTAGTTTTCGCGTAGCCTTCTTTACACCGGCAGCGCGCGAACTTTTCAATTTGATTCCTTCGGATCATGGAAGACCTCTATCTGACATCACCGGGAAACTTGTTTATGACAAGCTCATAGACGATGCAGAATTTGTTCTGGAAAAGCTGAGATCGGTTGATCGCGAAGTACACTCTACGGATGGGCGGGTTTTCATTATGCGAATACTTCCTTACCGCACCGCTGAAGATCGGATCAATGGTGTGGTGATCACCTTTTTCGATGTTACGGCCCGAAAGAAAACCGAAGAAGCGCTGCAGGAATCCGAACAACGCTTCAGGGCTATTGTCAGTCAGACAACAGCCGGTATCAGCCAAATGGATCTCGATGGAAAACTGATGCTGGTAAACGCGAAGCTGAGCTCGATGCTTGGGTATACGGCAAATGATCTGGTGGGCAGGTCAATCTGGGATATCACATTTGACCAGGACATAGAAAAGAAGAAACTTCTATATGAGCAGGTGAAACTTCAGGGCACGGCCTTCGATCTGGAAATACGCCTTGTGCACAAAAATGGAACTATTCTATGGGTGAATGAAAGCCTTTCTCTCATCAGAAACGATAAAAATCAACCTGAGTCAATCGTAGCTGTGATCATTGATATCACCGACCGAAAGAAATTCCAGGAGCAAAAAGACGAATTTATTGGCATCGCGAGCCATGAGTTGAAAACCCCGGTGACCAGCATCAAAGCCTACGCCCAGATACTCCAGGAGAGGCTGGAGAAGAATCTGAAGGCTGATGAAAACCCAGTTATTCTGCGCAAGTTGAACAGGCAGGTGGACAGACTTTCGGTGTTGATTCGCGACCTGCTCGACACAACCAGAATAGCGGAAGGTGGACTCGAGTTTCATCCCGAGCGTTTTGCACCTGACAAATTGATTAGAGCGGTTGTCGAGGAGATGCAGCCATTGTCTGACATACACAAACTTGTGTTCAATCCAGGTCAGGTTGGTGAGGTGGTAGCGGATGCCGAAAGGATTGAGCAGGTGCTCACGAACCTTGTCAGTAACGCAATCAAATATTCGCCAGATGGAGGCAACATCACGATCACCAGTGAAGCGGTTGACAACGGAATTAAAATCAGCGTCACGGACGAAGGTATCGGAATCCCTGAAGAGCTGCAGGCAAAAGTCTTCGACCGGTTTTTCCGGGTGAGTAATTCCAGCGTTGCAACCATTCAGGGTATGGGGCTTGGGTTGTACATCAGCTCAGCAATTGTGCAGCGCCATGGCGGAAAGCTTTGGGTGGAAAGTAAGCCAGGGAACGGTTCGGTGTTCAGCTTTACCATTCCGTATC
>DASWTM010000190.1:0-6332 GCA_036402115.1 Chryseosolibacter sp. | reverse complement strand
GATCATGGACATATCAATGCCCGACATGAACGGCATGGAGGTATCGAAGACAATCCTGGGAAAAAATCCTCAAGCCAATATTGTTATCCTGTCGATGTATGACGATGAAGATTACATCAGCCGTTGCCTTGAATACGGAGTAAAGGGATACGTGATAAAAAACGAAAGTGGAAGCGAACTGGATTATGCAATCAAATCAGTGCTTGCCGGGAAAAATTACTTCAGCCGGCATGCACAAGACGTCATCTTTAAGAAATACACCCAGAACGTTGCCCGTAAAAAACAGCATGAGTCCGCCATCAAGCTAACCAAACGGGAAGTCGAAATCATCAAGTTAATTTCGGAGGGATTAACCAGCCAGCAGATGGCGGATAAACTTTTTATTTCGCCACGTACGGTTGAAACACACCGCGCCAATCTCATGAAGAAACTAGGTGTAAAGAATGCCATTGAACTGGTGAAAAAAGCCGAGCAACTGCAATTGCTCTAAGCTCCGTATTTCTACGGTGGAAAATCGTTTTGGTGAAAAAATGTGGGTTTGCACACTGTCAGCGCAGTATGTAGAGAAATTTTCTAAGTAGTTGTACGCATTTCCACAAGTACAAGGCAGTATCTCAAAATACAAGCTTTATCGGATTGATGAGCCCCCTGTGTAACTCTACTTTTGAGTATAATTTTTACACATGGCAAGGCAAATTTTCGCAGCAGAGATCAGTCACGAAGACACCCCCCTGGCAATTCGTGAAAAGCTGGCGGGCAGCGAAGCGACTATCCGCGAACATTTATCAAACCTTAATTTACAGGTGGATGAAGTGTTTGTTCTTTCCACGTGCAACCGCTTTACAATCTATGCGGTTAATGAATCGATCAACCCGTTGACCGAGTTCTTTAATCAATATCCTGCCCTTAAGGGTTACACGCAGTTCTATTATAATACCGAGGAGTCGGTAACGCACCTGCTCGCAGTAGCCAGTGGGTTGTTGTCACCAATAAAAGGCGATCACGAGATTCTTGGCCAGCTTCAATTGGCGAAGAAACGTGCGCACGAAATGAACAGCCTCGGCATAACGCTCGACAATCTCTTGCGCCAGGCCATCCGTATTGGAAAACGCGTACGAACGGAAACAGGAATCGATAAATTTTGTGTGTCAGTAGTTGATAACGCTATCGAGCTTTTATACAGTCGCCTGGATAGTATGCACGACAAGAAGTTTCTGGTTATCGGTACTGGTAAGATCGCACGTATGGCGATCAAATACCTTTACAATGAGGGAATTCAGAACGTATCGATTGTAAGCAAAGATTTTGTGCGGGCCGATGAACTGGCGCAACAGTATTATATGAACGCGCTGCACCTCGATGACCTTCATGAGCATGTTAAAAATGCCGATGTCATCATCGGAGCAACGCACTACGAAGTATCGTTATTTCCAGAATCGTACCTGTCGGGATTTTTCGATGTAAATAAAGTTTGGTTCATCCTCGACTTCGGCATGCCGCGCAATTTCAACAGCAAGCTGGCCGATCACAGCGCCATCGAATTGTATAACCTGGATGACCTTAAGCGTATTCATAAATCACCATTGGATGCTTTTGGCGGAGTTGAGTCAGCATGGTCTATCGTGATGAAGGAGGCGAAAGCGTTCATGGAAGTGTTTGTGCAGCTTGAATTTTCACCCGTACTGGCTGCATACTGGAATCGCTTGCTCTTCATCAGGAATCGCGAGTTGAATGTGCTATTGCCACGCCTTGATCAAGAACTATCGGCATGCGATGTAGAGAAAATCCGCAAGCAGGCCAACAAAATTATTCGCACTATATCAGGAGATGTCAGCAAAAGCTGCAAAGTTCTCTCTAATAATAATAGAGCCGAGAATGGTATCGATTCGGTGACGACACTCACCCCATGGAGTACCATTAAGTTTAATATCTCTCTCAATTGATAACGACTGCATTGTGTAAATAGTCCCTTCGGCCCGGAGAAGCACTAGCCACCGAACCCGTCTATAGTTCGGTGTTATGTTTCACAACCCCAATCCCGGGCGAAGCGGACGCCAAGTTTTCTTAAATCCACACCGCGGAGAACACGGAGAAGCGCGGAGTAGCCACGGAGATTTTTTCATGTTTATGTCTCCCTGCATCATGAAGTTCCACGGTTTCGATTTAACTCATAATTGTATTTCAGTTGTATCCACCACGCTGCGTCATTGCGACCGTGTACCGCATAAACTGCAAGTGCCATTTCCTCTTATCCTCACATAACATCTCCGCGGTTGCTCCGTGGCTTCTCCGCGAGCTCCGTGGTGTGGATTTCTGCATTCTATTTCCATCGATTGCGCTGTTCAACGAACACTCGTTTTGGGTGATTTTTGTTAAAAATCTCATAAATATTCAATCGCCTGTTTGTTTTGTGGTTTAATACCTATAATATTGGTAGACATTACAGACATGAGAAAACAAAACGCTTTGGCAACACACCTTCAACCCATTAAGATGATGTGGTGTTGTAAGCCTTTACATTCACATGCAGGAGAACTTGAGTAGACATTACTTTACAACTAACCCAATACCGAGCCTTTCCTGCACCATAGGACAGGCTCTTTTATTTTAACGTTTAACGCCATGCTTAGCTTTCGTACAGAACTTGAAGATTTGAATAACCCGGTAGTAGCCAACGATATTCTCACGCTCGAGAAAAAAATTCGCTTATTCCGCGAGGGAAAAATTGACGAAGAAAAATTCAGAAGCCTTCGCCTTGCGCGCGGGATCTATGGTCAGCGTCAGCCCGGAGTTCAAATGATACGTATCAAACTTCCGTTTGGAAGAGTGACCACGAAACAGCTCAGGCGCATTGCTGACATTTCTGACGAATATGCAAGCAGCAACCTGCACGCCACTACACGTCAGGATATTCAGATCCACTTCGTCAGTCTGGACAGAACACCTGAACTATGGGCTAAGCTTGAGCAAGACGATATAACACTCCGCGAAGCGTGTGGCAATACCGTTAGAAATATTACAGCTTCCGCAACAGCGGGTGTTGATCCGAAAGAATTGTTTGACGTCTCTCCGTACGCATATGAGATGTTTCAGTATTTTCTGCGCAACCCAATCTGCCAGGAAATGGGAAGGAAGTTCAAGATTGCATTCTCTTCATCCGAAGACGATACTGCTTATACCTTTATCCACGATCTCGGATTCATTCCGAAACTTCAGGATGGACAGCGCGGATTTAAAGTCGTAATTGGAGGAGGTCTTGGGGCCAACCCCTACCTCGCGCAAACTGCTTATGAATTTTTAGAAGAAGATCAATTGATTCCGTTTACGGAGAGCGTTCTACGTGTGTTTGATCGGTATGGTGAACGAAACCGCAGGATGAAGGCCCGGTTGAAATTTTTACTGGATGAAATCGGGTTGCCGGAGCTGATGAAACTGGTGGCCGAAGAGCGGCTCGCCATCAAAAACAAAACGTATAAAATTCATTACGACTTGTATCCTGATCCTTCTATTCCAGACTTCGTTCCGCTGGAAGCACCGAACCATATCAATGAAGCCAAATACCAACGCTGGCATGATACGAATGTCTTCGAACAAAAACAGGAAGGATTCTTTGGTGTGTATGTCAAATTGCCGTTGGGAAATTTATCTTCGGATCGTGCAAGACAATTTGCGGATATCGTTGATTCATACGCTTCCACGGAGCTAAGGGTCACTGTCAATCAAGGCTACCTCATTCGATTTGTTAGAGGCGAAGTGTTGCGTCACTTGTTTGCCGCCCTTGATAAAATGGAATTGGCTGAACCCGGTTTCGATAGCGTTGCCGACATCACGGCTTGCCCCGGGACAGAGTCGTGCAACCTCGGCATTTCCGACAGCACACAAATCTCGTTAGCACTCGAAAAAGTGATCCGGGATGAATTTCCGGATTTGATTTACAACAGCGATATCAAAATCAAGATCAGCGGCTGCCCGAACTCATGTGGCCAGCATGGTCTTGCGGGAATCGGCTTTCACGGCAGCACCATTAAAGACAAGCAAGGAAAAATTCTTCCGGCCCTCGTTGTATTACTCGGTGGTGGCAAGCTTCAGAATGGCGATGGAATTATTTCCGACAAGATCATAAAAATACCAAGCAGAAGAGGACCTGATGCACTTCGGTTGCTTTTGACTGACTATGAAAAGAATGCCATAGACGGGGAATACTACCACAGTTATTTTCAAAGGCTTGGCAGAAACTATTTCTATACGCTGTTGAAGCCGCTGGGCGATGTAACAAATACGGCTCCGCTCGAGTACATTGACTGGGGGCAAGAAAACAATTTCATTCTCCACACCGCAGTCGGTGAATGTGCTGGTGTGATCATCGATCTTGTCTCAACCTTGCTCTACGAAACCGAAGAAAAAATCGGATGGTCGAAGGAAGCCATTGAGAAACGTCTTTACGCTGATGGAATCTATCACAGCTATAGTGCCTTCATCAATACGGCCAAAGCATTATTGCTTACCAAAGATGTAAAGCCAAGCACACAGATCCAGGTGCTGAATGATTTCCAGTTGCACTTCATCGACTCGGGGTTGTTCCCATTCACCGGAAGTTTCAAAGATCACGTACTACGCATCAATAAAAATGAGCCAAGCGAGAGTTTTGCGAATGCATTCCTTTCGGATGCACACAATTTTATGGAGCAGGCTTTTGCATTTAAGAATCTAGAAAAAGTAACAGCATAGATGGAGACGATATTGACTTTTCACAAAGAACCTAAGGTAACGTTGGTCGGTGCCGGCCCTGGAGATGCTGAACTTATTACGCTCAAGGGCATCAAGGCGTTGCAGAGCGCAAATGTCGTATTGTACGATGCCCTGGTGTCCGAGGAAATTCTCGCGTTGATTCCTGCAAACATTCCGAAACTCAGTGTAGGCAAGCGGGCGGGCGCTCATTCGTACTCGCAATCCGAGATCAACGAGCTCATTGTGGAGATGGCATATGTTTACGGACATGTAGTGAGATTGAAAGGCGGTGACTCTTTTGTTTTTGGTCGTGGAGGAGAGGAGCTGGAGTTTGCCGCGAAAAACGGTCTTCAAACTGCGGTCGTGCCCGGCATCAGCAGTGCGCTTGCCGTCCCTGCCGCGCTCAATATTCCTGTTACTATGCGTGGAATCAGTGAGAGCTTTTGGGTCGTGACGGGAACAACAATGTCAGGGAAACTGTCTGATGATGTTGCGTTGGCCGCGAAATCAACCGCTACAATCGTCATCTTGATGGGATTGAACAAGCTGCAGGAAATTGTAACGTTATTCACGCAACAAGGCAAGGAAAATACACCCATCGCTATCATCCAGAATGGGACACTTGAAAGTCAAAAAAATATAGTGGCAACGGTTGGGACGGTTGTGGAGAAGTTTACTGCGACTCCGCTTGGCGGTCCTGCTATTATTGTCATCGGTGAAGTTGTCGCCTACGCAACAGACTTAACGAACCTGATGACTGCAGCAAGGGCGCAGATTGAAGCATACCAATAAATCGAAAACCATGGAGACTGACAGAAACAATCTTTTCCCCATTTTTCTCAAGCTTGAGAAGTTGGACACGTTGATCGTTGGTGGTGGAAATGTGGGGCTGGAAAAAGTTGGCGCACTCTTGAAGAGTAGTCCGGCCGCTAAGATTACAGTTGTTGCCGATCGCTTTCATCCTGAACTCGTTCAGATTGCAAAAGATTTTTCAAGCGTCAGACTCATCGAACGAAAGTTCAGGAATCGCGATCTGCATGGAAAAGACATACTCGTGCTGGCAACGGATGACAACGTACTTCATGAACGAATCCGGGTGATCGCTCGGAAACGAAGAATGATCATCAACGTAGCTGACACTCCGGAACTATGCGATTTCTACCTTGGTTCCGTTGTCACGAAAGGCAACATTAAGATTGGTATTTCCACCAATGGAAAATCGCCCACCATCGCCAAGCGTATGCGCGAATTTTTTGAAGACGTCCTTCCGGAGAATACGAACGAACTACTCGACAACATGCAGAAGATCCGCGACCGAATCAAAGGCGACTTCCGCAATAAAGTCGACACCCTTAACCAAATCACTTCTTCCTGGCTAAGAAGCTAGGCATGAATTGTTGGTGTTCCTTAGTGTCTTAGTGCCTTGCCGAAGGTCCCACGCTCGCGGGAGTGGCTATAAAATACCATGCACTGAGCTAGCTAAAACATTTCGAAACTTCTTCCTTATATTAGGTCTCCAATCAAATCTACCTTTATGAGTTCAAGAAGAGATTTTCTTTCAACCTCCGGCAAAGCCATCGTTGGTGCCGGCATGTTAAGCAGCT
>DASWTM010000189.1:0-15684 GCA_036402115.1 Chryseosolibacter sp. | reverse complement strand
CAGGATTTACTGACCGCCACAATCACCTGACATTCACTTTTACTAGTTTAAATATGGAAGTGCTCTTTAATGTTTTCAGTAACCACTTTTCCGTCAAAGAGATTGACAATTCTGTGTGCGTAGTTTGCATCATACGGTGAGTGTGTCACCATTACGATGGTTGTTCCTTCTTCATTTAATTGAGAGAGAAGCTTCATTACTTCTTCACCGTTTGCTGAGTCAAGGTTACCCGTAGGTTCATCGGCAAGGATCACTTTTGGTTTTGCAACAATTGCACGGGAGATAGCCACGCGCTGTTGCTGACCACCTGACAACTGCTGAGGGAAGTGATTTCTGCGGTGCATGATGTTCATGCGTTCCAACACTTCTTCCACGCGAGTCTTACGCTCGGCAGCCGGAACCTTCATGTATAATAGAGGAAGTTCAACGTTTTCGAATACAGTCAATTCGTCAATCAGGTTAAAGCTCTGGAATACGAATCCAATGGAGCCTTTACGCAGCTGTGCACGCTGACGTTCGCTATACTTTGCAACTTCGTGTTCGCCAAAATAATATTCTCCTCCAGAAGGGTTGTCAAGAAGTCCAACGATGTTTAGCAGCGTAGACTTTCCGCAACCAGAAGGGCCCATGATGGCAACAAATTCGCCATCCTTAATTTCAAGATTGATGTTGTTCAGGGCAGTTGTTTCTACTTCTTCAGTAGTATAAACTTTTTCGAGGTTTTTGAGTTTGATCATGGCGTTCTATTTTACGATTATAATTTGTTTATAAGATGCTATAGGGTAGCGATTAGTTGCATGGAATACTTAAATTTTTCCAAAAGGTTACTCATTTAGTATAAGAACTTCATTGTTTCCAAAATTCTCATAGGATGAGGTGATCACCTTATCACCAGGCTGCAGACCTTCCAGAATTTCAAAGTTTTCCGGATTCTTTCTGCCCAATTTGACGTCTCTCTTCACCGCGCGGTTACCACCGTCTTCGAGAACATACACCCAATTTCCTCCGGTATCTTTGTAGAAACCACCTACTGGCAGCAACAATTCTTCTGACGACTGACTTAACTGAATTCTCAATCGGAGTGACTGACCTCTGCGAATGCCGGGAGGAACCTCACCAACAAATTGCATGTCTACATCGAAACGTCCGTTGGAGATCGTGGTGTACACGTATGTGATTTCGAGCAAATAATCTTTGTTATTGAAGCTTGCCGTTGCCTGCAGACCTTCGTTGATCCTTGGAAGGTACAATTCATCGATCGGTACACGGACCTTGTAACTTCCCACGATGTCCACCTGGCCCAGGCGCTGACCCGGAGCTACCGCCTGACCCGGGTCCAACTGCGGACGTGAAAGTTGTCCATCCATCGGGGCGCGGATAATCAGGTTGTCAAGAATTTTTCCAACACCTTCGAGACTCTGGCTCATTTTTCTTTCAGAGAAGGTCAGTTCGCGTAGCTGGCGAAGACGATCGAGTGAATCGGCTTTATACACTTCATACGTAATGCGTCTCCGCTCGAGGTTATATTGATAGTCAGCTTCCGTTTTTTCAAATTCTTGTTTCGAGATAAGTTTTTTCTCGAACAGTTGCTTTTGACGCTGATACTGTGGCTGAAGAACCTGCAGGGCATTATCAATCAATGCAAGCATCTGGCGTTGTTCAAGATCGTTTCGCGTAATAGCAAGGCGAGTATCCCGCTGACGTGTAATACTTTCGTTCAATTGTGCCTCCTGTTGAAGTACCGTGATTTCACGGTTGATATTACTCAGCTCGAGGATGACATCACCCTTCTTCAGCATCTGACCACTTTGCGCTACCACGCGCTTAATCGTTCCCCCTTCAACTGCATCCAAATAAACAGTGCGGCTCGGCTCAACAATGCCCGTTTGCGGAATGGTTTCCTGAAAAACACCGCGTTTTACTTCCGAGATCGTGATCTTATCCTTTTCAACTTTTAGCTTATTACGTCTGTCTGCAAAAATAAATTGATAGCCCACAAACACAGTGAACAGTGCGATACCACTGTATGTCGCGATACGCTTCAGTGTCCACTTTTTCTTTTTTAACTGTTTATCCATTGTTGTTAGTTAGTTGCCGGTCGTTGGTTGAGATTATAGCTTAGGTTCTAGGCAACGGTAGGGGCATTGCCAACAAACGTGCCAACTGGATTAATGCTCCAATTGACGTGGAATTACCTGCATTCCGATCGTTTTTACGTTCACATCTGAACGAGCCTGTCCGTAACCGAACATGAAAAATGCTTAAAATTTGCGTAAAAACCGGTTTTCTGATGAAATCGCCTAATTCTCGCTTTCGGTATGCCCTTTGCCCACAAACGGACATCTCGTTTCGAAAACGAAGCACTTTTACTGAAAAACCGATAAACCCATGGCTGAAAACAAGCACGGCAAAATCCTCATCGTTGATGATAACGAAGACCTTTTGAAAGCCGCGAAAATGCACCTGAAACGTCACTTCGCTCAGGTCGATATCGAAAAAAATCCTGAAGCTATTCCAGCTTTGATGAACAATGAGGATTATGACGTCATCCTGCTTGACATGAATTTTACGAAAGACGTCAGCAGCGGCAGTGAAGGCTACTATTGGTTGGAAAAAATTCTGAGTCTTGATCCGAGCGCAGTGGTGGTATTGATCACCGCATATGGCGATGTACAGATGGCAGTCAAAGCAATTAAAGCTGGTGCTACTGACTTCGTATTAAAGCCGTGGGAGAACGAAAAGCTGCTTGCCACCTTATTCTCAGCCATGCGTCTTCGCGAATCTCGCGACACCATTGAAACGCTTAAGATCAAAAATCACGAGATCAACCAGGAGATCAATGAACGCTACAGTGAAATCATCGGGCAAAGCCCTGCAATGCAGAAGATTTTTCAAACCATCGACCGCGTAGCAAAAACCGATGCGAACGTGCTCATCCTTGGAGAAAACGGAACAGGAAAGGAGCTGATTGCCCGTGCTATTCACAGGAATTCGTCAAGACAGAACGAAACATTTGCAAGCGTTGACCTGGGTAGTATAACCGAGACGTTGTTTGAAAGTGAACTCTTCGGTCACAAAAAAGGCTCATTTACCGATGCCAAAGAAGATCGTGCGGGACGTTTCGAACTTGCGAACAATGGAACTCTTTTCCTGGATGAGATTGGAAATTTATCGATGCCTTTGCAGGCAAAGTTGTTAACGGTTTTGCAGAATCGGAAAGTCAGTCGCGTGGGGTCAAACAAGGATACGAACATTGACATTCGTCTGATCTGCGCTACGAATATGCCGCTGTACGAAATGGTAAAGGAAAACCGATTCCGCCAGGATTTACTTTACAGGATCAACACCATCGAAATTGAAATCCCACCGTTGCGTGACCGCTTCGAAGATATTCCACTGCTCGCGACACACTTCTTAAAACACTATGCAGCCCGTTATAATAAAACTGTTTCGAAGATCAGTGACGGTGCGCTTACTCGGATGCACAAGCACCCATGGCCTGGGAATATCCGCGAGCTCCAGCACGCCATCGAACGCGCAGTGATCCTCAGCAACGGCAGCGTGTTACAACCCGAGGACTTCAACTTCAATACGAGCAACTCCGGAAAAGAAGATGGTCAGCTGAACCTTGAACAATACAACCTTGAGGAAGTCGAAAAGCTCCTCATCCGTAAGGTCTTAAAGAAATACAACGGTAATATCACGCAAGCCGCTTCTGAGTTGGGGTTGACAAGGTCTTCGTTGTACAGGAGACTGGAGAAGTACGGGCTCTAGAAATTTTAGATTTGAAATTTTAAATTTTTAAATTTGTTGGACTCGGTACCCTGTTGGGTGCATTCAAACAATCCATTATTTGTTGTTTGGCGTCATGCATAGTGTGTTGAGCCAAAATTTCAAATTTCAAATGTCAAATTTCAAATCAAATTGAGGGGCTTCAACGACTTCCGTGCGCGGGTAATTCTCCGAGTCATCTTCCTGGGCCTTTCCATGGCATTGTTCAGTTACATGGTCGTGCGGCCGAACATGCTCTTTGCTGCTATACTGACTTTTGTGATCATTGTCCTTCAACTGGTCGAGATCTTCCGCTTTGTGAGTCAGACGAATCGCAAGCTCACGCGATTTCTCGAGTCGGTAAAATATTCCGATTTCATTTCCGGATTCACCAATGATAATAAACTGGGAAAAAGCTTCAAGGACTTGAACATCGCGTTCAACGAGGTATTGGAGGCGTTTCGAAAAGCACGTTCTGAAAAAGAAGAACACTGGCAATATTTGAATTCGGTTGTGCAGCAGGTGCGCACCGGTATTCTTTCGTACGATATCGATGGCAATGTGCAACTCATGAATGCGAACGCAAAAAAATTCATGGGGGTCACCTCGATCAAGAATATCAAAGAACTCATTCAAATTAATCCACGGCTCTACCATGCGGTGAACAGTGTCGATGCAGGGAAGAGTGAACTGTACAAAAGTGGAAATGATCTTTACCTGACCATTCAGTCGACCGAGCTCCGCATTCGGGGAATCGATGTAAAGCTTGTTACGTTGCAAAACATCCAGCCGGAATTACAGAAGCAGGAATTGGAAGCCTGGCAGAACCTGACCCGTGTACTGCGTCACGAGATCATGAACTCAATCACCCCGATTTCCTCGCTGACGTCTACCCTGCGCGAAATTCTCGATCACGACATGACCAAACAAAATGGTCATTACGAGTTGAAAGATGAAGGTGCAGAAGATCTGCGAGAAGGCTTAAGCACCATCGAAAACCGAAGCAAAGGCCTTATAAAATTCATTGATGCGTATCGCGAGTACACCTCGCTGCCAAAGCCGAAGATGACTACGGTGCGATTAAGGGACCTTATCGAGAAGGTGGCGATGCTGATGAAGACGGAATTGCGGAAGACAAAGATTGATTTCACCTACGAATACAGCTCAGAGTATCTCACGATACAGGCGGATGAAGAGATGATCGAACAAGTGCTGATCAACCTGTTGAAGAACGCCATTGAAGCGCTGAGCGAAACGGAAAATCCAAAGCTTACCTTGATCGGCCGACACGATGAAAACGCAGTGAAGATCGAGGTGATCGACAACGGGCCCGGCATCATCAAAGAAGCGCGAGAACACATCTTCGTTCCCTTCTACACCACGAAACGCACCGGCTCCGGTATCGGTCTGAGCTTGTCGCGACAGATCATGCAAATGCACAACGGAAGCTTATCGGTGGAATCAGAGCCTGACGTGAAGACGGTGTTCACGATGAAATTCTGAATTCATTCAATATTGCGAGTCCCTTAGCGTTCCGTCATCCAGAGCGAAGGGAAGAATAGCGCGATTGGGCGAAGGATCTGCAGACTGATACGCCTCGAGTCAGGGATGTGCGACTTCAGATCCTTCGCTTACACGGAGCCCAGCGCTCATTCCCGCTCAGGATGACGTGTCTCGAGAGGGAAAGCGCTCGCGATAGGTTGACAAGGTTAATCTATTCTACTTTACGAAATACCGCACTCGCATTATGTCCACCAAATCCAAAAGTATTGCTTAACGCGATGTTTACTTTCTTTTTGAGCATCTTTCCAAACACGAAGTTTAGTCCGCTTGGCAAACCTGGATCAAGATTCGTTGTGTTGATAGTGGGTGGAATCGTGTCTTCGTGAACGGCTTTGATGCTGATTATTGCTTCGATCGCGCCAGCGCCTCCAAGCAAGTGACCCGTTGCCGACTTCGTGGCACTAATGTGGAGGTGATCCGGTCTCTCCCCGAACAAGTTCACAACGGCTTTCATTTCGCTTACATCTCCAAGAGGAGTTGATGTGGCATGTGGATTCAGATAGTCAATCTCGTTAAACTTAACGCCTGCATCTTCAAGTGCCCACTTCATTCCAAGTGCGGCACCGGCTCCGTGTGGGTGTGTTGCTGTAAGGTGATAAGCATCTGCTGACATGCCGCCTCCTGCTACTTCCGCGTAAATCCTTGCTCCCCTCCTTTTTGCGTGTTCGTATTCTTCCAGGACCAAGGCTCCAGCGCCTTCTCCCATGACGAACCCATCCCGGTCAACATCAAATGGCCTTGATGCAGTTGCAGGGTCATCGTTGCGTGTCGATAATGCCTTCAATGCGCTAAAGCCACCGATTCCAGCTTCATTCACCGCGGCTTCAGATCCGCCTGTGACGAATATATCAGCTTTGCCCCACCGGATGTAGTTCATCGCATCGATGATCGCAGTCGTTGATGTGGCGCATGCCGACACCGTTGTAAAATTCGGACCCATGAAACCATATTTGATCGAAATCCAACCTGAGGCGATATCAACAATCACTTTGGGAATAAAGTAGGGATTGATGCGTGGCGTTCCATCTCCTTTGGCGAATTCCATGATTTCGTGTTGAAAGGTTGAAAAACCACCGTTACCGGATCCCCAGATAACGCCAACACGGGTTTTATCGATCCTTTCAAGATCAAGTCCGGAATCTTTCAATGCTTCCGTTGCTGTCACCATCGCATAATGCGTGAAAGGATCCATTTTGCGAATGTCGGCTTTCTCGAAATGATTAAGCGGGTCAAACCCTTTCACTTCGCACGCAAATTTTGTCTTGAATTTTGTTGTATCAAATTTCGTAATGGGTGCTGCTCCGCTTTTTCCCGCGATAAGATTCGCCCAGAAATCATTGACATTGTTTCCCAGCGGTGTAAGTGCTCCTAAACCTGTTACTACTACTCTACGTGGTTGTTGCATTTTGTTTGTTAGTTGATTCGTTGATCCGTTGATTTGTTGATCCGTCCTACGGCATTCAACGCATCTTATACTTGAGAAATTAAATCCTAAATCTTAAATCTTAAATCTTAAATCTTAAATCTTAAATCTTAAATCTTAAATCTTAAATCTTTTTAATCGAAATCTCATCCAGAATTCCTTTACTATGTTTTACGATAACGTCCATCGGCTCGCGAGACTTCGCAGTACGTGAAAACATTAACGCACCTTCTACTGAACAAAAGAATATGTAAGCAAGTTGCTTTGGCTTGATGTCTGCACGAAATTCTTTTGCCAGAACTCCTTTCCTCAACAAACCAGCAATAAATTCAACCGTTTGCACCAGTTCGGTAGCCACCATTTTGCGCATGGACGTGCGGTAGTCATCAACTTCAATTGCGCTATTCAATAAAGGACAACCACCGGGAACGGGCGGCTCGAAAACATACGCAGCGAAAAATTCCAGCAGCAGCGTCAGACGCTTTTTGTAGGTGTCCGCTCCTTCCAGATGGTTTTTCACCATTTCCTTCACACGCGCTGCAGAATGGCGAAATGCCTCCATTGCAATTTCGTCTTTGTCGATAAAGTTGCCATAAAGCGCTCCCTTGGTCAGACCTGTTACTTCCGTCAGGTCGGACAAAGTAGTGCCATCAAACCCCTTCTTATTAAAAAGAGGCGCTGTCTTTTCGACAATGAATTGGCGGGTGCGCTCCGATTTTGTCATCGGGCGCAAAGATAACTGAAAAAATGATTAAATATACCGATCGGTATATTTTATTAATTTAACGCGGCCAACGGAAAATAATGACGAGTAACAGGATTAGGAAAGCGAGGCCAACGAGAATATAAATGCCCCAGCATGCCGCGCAAGACTTTTGCGGACGCACAGGTTGCTTATCATCCCCAACCACAACGTGCTTCACGTCTTCACGCGTTGCGATTTCCCCTTTTCGATTTTTGATCTTGACATTCACAAAGAGCTTATAAATTCCCTCCTCATATGTGTGCGGATACCGTGCAACAAGCTGGTTGTAGCTGTCTTTTACAAGATTCAGTTTCACGACTTTGCCAGAGGGAGTAGTGACCGAAGCCGCACTTGCAATAAGATCACCTGGGGGAAGGCCACTATCAAGAACATCGACACCCACGATCAAATCATTTCCTGGCTTATTTCCGGCAACGGCTGAGTTGACGCTCATTCTTAGATTGGAAAATGTACTGACGGAAAAACCAATGGGAACGGTTTCTGCTCGTCTTTGCACGTCTTTGGAGATTGAAGGAGATATTTTTAGATCCCACCGGCCGATGTATGATGTCGGATCCGTAGCCTTGGTGAGATTCACCTCATAGATCGTATAGTTGAAGTCTGCTATTTTTGTGACAGACAGTCCTCCCGTCAAGGCGGAAATCGATTCTCCTTTAGGACTGACAATATCAAGCGTATACTGGCTCCTCATTGCTGGAGGATCAAACACAACGAACGTAGCCTTCCGGTCAGACGATGTTAACCATGCACTGGTAATTGTTTTGCTTGTTGAATCCGATAAGCTGACGTAGAAAGTTGGGTCAACTATACTTGCAAGACCAATCGCATTGTTGTAAACCTTAATGTAAAAGTTGGCTAGCGCATAAGGGTCGCACGTGGTGGAATAATTAGGAAATCCATAATGCTGTGCAGTAGTAAGTCCTGATGCAGCCGAGAGCGCCTGAAGCGCGCCATGATCCGCTGACCCCATTCCGATCGTGTAAATGTTAATGTCTTGTCGATCGGCTAACAGATTGAGAACGGGGACTTCGTTGGTGTACGGAGCTACGTTTTCATAGCCATCGGAAAAAAGAACAACCACTTTTTTCATATTCGCAGGAGCCTGCCCGGGAAGCTGCACGTTTATCGCATCGATCACAGCCTGGCCTATTGCCGTAAGACCGCGCGGCTGAATTTTGCTTTCGGTAGACGTGGCGCTAAAGGGAGGATCTGGATCGAGCAATTCTTTCCCTTGTGTAATGAAAGCATCGGTGACAGCACCAAGAGGCAAATAGTCCGCATTCACAATGTCGTCAAACTTTACCATACCGATTGAATCGCCATCAAAATTAGGCAGGTCCTGCTTTCTAAGTTTTGTCATATCGAAAAACAGCGAGGCAGACTCCGCCAACAAATTTATTCGTGATGTGCTGCATTCAACTGCGCTCATACTTCCACTTCTGTCTAGCACAAGACTATAGTTGATCGTAGTTTTCGTGATTTGCGCGTTGACACTAATATCAACATCAAGCTCCGGAGTGGCCGACCACGCGTCCGGGTATTCAGTGCCCAACGCATTTGTTAGAGTAACACGGAGCTTGATCGCATGCGCTCCAGGAGTAGCATTCAACGGTGGGCTTAATTGTATTGTAAAGGTAGCAGCGCTCCCTCCAGGCAGGTTGATGGTGTTGCCTCCGACAAAACTCCAGTAACCGCATGAGCTGCAAGTTTGAGCTGGATCGCCTGTGAAGTTAATAAATGCCAACGTGCCACTCAGGTTGGCACCTCCTGATCCGATATTGGAAATAACCAGCGTCTTCATATCCGTCAGATCAACCTCCAGCGGATCATGGTTAATCGTAAGGCTGGCGGGATCAGTTATTTGAACCCGGGCCTGTGCTGAAATGAAGAAAGGTGAAAGCAATAAACACGCAACCACCAAAAGGTTTTTACTGTTCATAGGTAATTAAAATCTTAACGGGTTTAGATAAAATATTTCCAGAGTTTCCTGCTGTGTTCCATATTCTGATCTGCGTATCGGTTAAATACCAATTGAATTGATATTCTACGTTGTTAGTATAGGCTTCATGGATGTGGAAAGTTGCAGTTGCCTCCACGATCACGGAAACCGAAATAATTTTTGATACCGTAAGACCGTGAGCAATCAGAACCTCATTGCCTTCAGCAGCTGCGGTTGTGCCGGTAAGCTTCTTCATTTTAATGGAAGGTGCATCGCTACCCGACTTTGTAAAACCATCCACTTCCAGGTTACCTGAAGACGGTGCGGTTGTATTTCCTATATGAAGACCATTCGTCAACGCCCCGTAGCCAGTAGACACCACGTTGCCGGTCGAATTTAGTGAGGTGCTTCCACCGATGGTACCGGAGGTGATAGCGCTCCCGGACACTTTTCCACTCGTACTGATGGTGGCAAGTTTTGAATCAGCAATCGCAGCGCTGCCGTTGATGTCTGCGTTTACCAGGGAGAACGCAGCAAATTCGTAACCGTTGTTTGCCCCATTTCTACGCAAGTATTGATTTGCAGTGCCAGCCACTGCCGTAAGATTTTGATTACCACTGCCGACAAGGACTCCAGTGAGTGTAGCCACACCTGTGCCACCTTGTGCGACTGATAACGGAGTTGTCAACCCGCTCAGGCTGGTGATATCCGAGTTCGAGCCGGATGATGCAGCGCTAAGGTTAGCACGAGCCGTGGATGCCGTTGTGCCTCCAGTGCCTCCGTTGGAAACCGGTAACGTGCTTGCCCATGTCAGCGTGCCTGAGCCGTTATTAGCAAGAAATGTTTGTGTTGCCGAGTAAGAGGAAGGGAAGGAATAAGAAAGGTTGTTGAGTTTGGTGACGTTGCCGGTGCCATCCACTACAAACTTCGATGCTCCCGATGTGATTGTGCCATCTACAACTAAATTACTTACACCAGGATCGCTTGCACTTCCCACATGAAGTCCACCTCCTGTTGTAATAGTTCCGGTTGTATTCACGGCTGTGACATCTAATGTACTCTCGAGCCTCGCATCAGCTAATGTACCGGTTGAAATGTTCGAAGCATTGATATCCGATGAGAGTTTACTTCCTGGAATTGACCCATCAGCAAGCAGCGAGGCGCTTAAGGTACCCGTTGTAATATTCGTTGCGTTAATTCCAGTACCAACCTGCGATCCAGCCAATGTCCCTGATATCTTTGAAGCCGCCAGCGTGCCGGTGACGTTCGCCCCATCGACACTGCCGGCCACAAACGCATAGGGAACGGTAGTCAACGGTACCTGCTCTCCAATAGCAGTACCATCGACTGACACCTGGATCTTATACGACTGTGACCACACGTCCAGAGGTAACGCGCCATTGTCTGGCCCCGTAGTGTGAGAAGGATCGCCTCCTCCAATGACCACGCTGATAATCCCCTTGTTGATGGCGATGTTCTCGATTTCGCGGGCGAGCGTTGTGTTCTCCGCATTGGTGATGGCGTCAAAAAAACGAAACAACACTTTGTGCGGTGACCCGTTTACAGGATTGCCCGAAGCATCGGTATAGAATCCCTGGTATGAGATCGTCCGGGGAACTTGTGCATAGGCATTTATCAAGACCATAGCAAGAATGAGAGCAGCAAGACATTTTTTCATAGGGGTCGAAAATTATTTCACAATAAAAACGAATTCACTTCCTGGTGCATCGTCACCAAACTTTCCAAGCTTTGGCTCTGGATTCAGTTTCTCCACATATGGCCAAAGTTCTGTAAGCGTTAAAATTCCATCCGTTCCCCCAAGACTGCGCATGGCATCGATTACCCGTTTCGCAAACGGAGAATGTTTTCCTGCAATGCCATCGCTCACGTAGGTCTTACCACCGCTTGTTAAATACTTTCGTGTTTTCACGGCCAGCTTCCGCATGATAAATTCTGATTGCGATACTTCCCTGTATACATCGACATCGCGAGCGGACGCAAGTGCTTCATCAAAGGTTCCGCCAAAACAAACATCCATCATAAGCATCGTGTGCTCGCACGGAATAACGTTGATCACATTGCGTAAGCGGTTGTAGGATACGTAGGATGTTTTGCCCGGATCGTCACGCAAAGACTCCTTCACAACAACATAGCCTTCTTTGAATGTCTCATCGTAGTAACCATGACCAGCAAAGAACACGAGCAACTGGTCGAGTGGTTGATATTTCTTTTCGCTGTACTCGCGCAGCTTGCGGAAAATGACATCCTGAGATGGATTCTCGACAATCTCTACTTTAAACCCGTATACATTCTGTAGTTCCGTGGCGATGGAACGTCCATCGAAAATCGGATTGACCAAGGAATTCCAATTGTCATACTTGTCCGTTACAAACAAGAGGGCGTAATCATTCCGCGCAAGTTTAGCAGCATCCGCCAATGCAGTTTCTCCAACATGAATCACCCGCAGGCTTTTTGAAACAATGCCATCAACATTTTCAACAGTGAGTTCAAGTACATTAACTCCCTCAGGAACAGTAATGCTGCGTTCAATGACCATTTGCATCCGTTCATTCTCCCTTGGCATGATCATGGTGTTCCCCCGAGACTCACCTTGATTTTTATCGCGTATTGAAACACCCACTGATTTGATTGCAACAGGAGATTGAATCGATATTCGCACTGGAAGTTTTCCCTCCCGGTGAAAAACTGTTTCATTTGCAGGTGTGAGCCACGTGATCAACGGTACACTTGAGTTTTTAAGATTCTTCGCATCCGTCAAGTCAACGGAAAAATTGTTGCTTTTCGCGCTAACACTCTGGGCCGATACCCTGCTGTAAACGACAACCAAGAAGACGAGACACAAAATGTTTATTGTTTTCATATGCCGCACCTTTAGTTGTTAGGAAGACCTGTCGGCCATTCTTCGATCTCTTTTGAATTATCCGGTGGCACTGGCGAATCCCCTCCACTGAATAGAAAATAAAGCCCCGCGGCCACAACCGCTACGCCTCCTGCCTTTACCAGGAACGGAACTTTAGGAACAATCTGAAATGGCTGAGAAAAAATGTATTCATCGCGATTGCGCGTATTTGTAAACTTGAGACGATAATCTTTGCCCGACTTCACGCTTCCGTTGATGGCGAACTCGTATTTACCAGTATTGGGCACGTTGCGATCACCATCTATCCTATTTTGACCTTCGTAAAGATCGATATCAATCTGCCCGCCCATGTTTCCGGAAGACCAGAGTAGTGGATACGTCTTACCTCGTTTGTACTTCCTATTGGTGTCGAATGCAGTAAGTTTCACGAACGGTACAAACACGCGAGCACGAACCTCAATGGACAATTCGCCTTTGTATTGCCCTAACTCCTGTGACATATTCCATTGGATCTTTTTGTCAGCACCGGGTTTCACTTCTGTGCCGACATCTCCCGCAACTTTCGTAAGAGGCGTTGCAAAATTGTCTTTGGATGAATACAATGAAATCTGATACGTATGATTGGGATTGGTGTCGTCAAGGGTAAAATACACCACCAGCTTATCCATCTGGAGGTCGATTCTCGACAACGATATTTGCTGCGCCTGGAGCATCGTTGACGTCAGTAAAAGAAAACACAGCGCGGATGTCTTTCTCATATCCTATTGAATAAAAAAACGATGGTAAAAAGTTTGCTGAGTCAATTTGTTCTCAACAGTGAGACGGATGAGGTAGAGTCCCGATGAGCAATCCCCCTGCGCTGCGTTGTGTCCATTCCACGGTATCTCATAAAATCCACCTACTAACTCCTTCGACAGAACTGTTCGAACGATGCGCCCTTGCGCATCAACAATTTCTGCGGTGACCTTCTGCTGTTGTTGGTCAGCGAGGCCAAATGGAATTTTCAATTCCGACACTCCATCAGGATGGAAGGGATTGGGGTAAGGCTTGCCAAGTCCGGTCCGCGATGGCCTCACCTCTGAGTGAATATTTTTTCCATAGACGATTTTATATGGACGCCCTTTCTTTACGCGGTGACTCGACTGCTGACGCATATTGATGAACAACATTTGTGATTCATCGAGAAGGTATAGCTCGATAGAACTTGTGCCCATTATCATGTTATCCCACTGCAACACTTTTTCGGTACCATCCGGACTGTCAATGGTAAAGTTCCAGGTAAATGATTCCTGTCGGCTCACAATATTTTTGGCCAATGATTCTTTACCAGACGCGCTTACGAAATGGAGCTCCAGATAATTGGAGAATCGTGGCGGATAAAAATCATCATAGACATCGATGTCGTTAGAAGCGTCTGGGTGCATCCCGATGGCTCCAACCTGACTTTGCAAATGATCGCCTACAAGATTGAGTTTCACCATCCATTGTTCAGCATCGAGTGCTGTTTCGAAACTCCGATTCTTCGTGCGGCCTCCTGTGGTTGTTTGACCTTTGAACGGAATGCTGATGGTTATGGGGGACGCACTGCTGTTGCGAACGAATCCTCCCTCGAAAGGCTTCAACTCGTTTCCATCACTGTATCCACCGTTGAATACTTTGAGTGATCCTATGTTGACATTGTCATTGTACTCTATGACATCATTCCAGCTAATGGCCACGGGGTAAGGATTGCCGACTTGATTCCAGTCGGGTTGAAGCGTCATCTGAAAAAGATTGCTACGGTAATTGTGTGGGGTTGATTCTCCTTCAAGAAAAAGGGTTGCGTCAGATTTTGTAGTGAGAAACCAATAGCCCTTGCCACGCTCGAAAACATTCAGCGCGGATGATGGATACTCATTCCATTTCGAATTACCGGCATAGGTCGCTAACCGATAGACGGAGGCCTCTTGTTCTCCTAACTCATTGAATTGACTTCCAATACCCGCTACCTGGAGATTATAGGGTATAGTAATGATTTTATAATCAGCTGACTTGTCTCCAATGTTGAAAACGGTTGAAGGAACAACGGCACCCTCGGCATCTTTATAACGATGAAAATATTTTCCATCATCCGCAAGCTTTGTCGTTCGTTTTCCGGTGTTGTCCACCGCTTTGAAAAAATACTCAATACCGAGATCATCGAAGTGTGAAGCTTGAATAGTGGATTCAAACTGATTACCGGTAGTGGCGGTACAAGCGATGGAATCGAATGTGTTTGCGCTGCTCGCGATGACTCGTCTAAAAAGCGTCACTTTCGAAATGCCATCCGCGTCAGTGACGGTGACGGTGAGTTTATCTCCTGCGTGGATCGGTGTCGACTCAACTGAGTAAATTATGGCAGGCGGAAAATTATTCGCGAAGGCTGTTATTGACGGAGCAAACCCTGCTTCAAGCTTTGTTCCACTGCCTGCTGGTGAAGATGCGATCGGTTGCCCTACGGTACTGACCAACGGAGAAATGGATGTACCTCCTGAAGAAAATGTCTGCAACGTTAAAGACTGTGCAAAACCACAGAAAGGAGTTGTAACAGACAAAATAAGACAAAGCATCCATGGTTTCATGGGTGAGCATTTTGGTGTTCCGAAAAAAAAGACGTGTTGCGCGCGAGATTAGAGCCGGTGGAGTGCGGGCAACGTATTTCCTTTAGAGCGCTGCGATGCGCATGCTAATTCATTCTTAAAGAGTGGATGGGCAAAAGACTCTTCGTATAAGTAAAACTAACCAACAGGAGGTCAAAAAGCAAGGGAGGGAACAGACTGTTTTCAGGGATATCTTCTATTGACAGTTTATTGCTACGTTGGAAATTAATGATTGTATTGAAATACTTTTTCCATCACAACCCACTTCTCATTCGGTTTTGCGAAGGGCAAACGCTGCTGATAATTTAACATCAACGTCTCCCATTCCTGCACCTTAGGATTTGCGTTGTCGAGCTTTGCTTTTCGTTCGAACGTGAAGTCATCGGTCACTTCGATGATCATGAATAAACGATTTGCCGCACGGTAGATTTCCATCCTTTCGATTCCTGAATCACCAAGGCTTTTCTGGATTTCCGGCCAAACGTTTCGATGGTATTCATCATAAGCCTCGATGGCTTTAGGGTCGTTTTTTAAATCGAGCGTTAGGCAAAATCGTCTCATGCATTTTTTACTTTGTAGCCTGTCATACCAAAAAACAAAATGACGAGGAAAGAAACCAGCGGAACAATAAGCGCATTCTCCAGTCCTGCAAGTGACAAATAGCCTGTGAGTGGTGGAAGGACAGCACCGCCAACAATAGCCATGATTACCAGGCCGGAGCCA
>DASWTM010000188.1:0-15054 GCA_036402115.1 Chryseosolibacter sp. | reverse complement strand
AAAAAATGGAATAATTAAACTGATGGATAAAGAAAGCATAATTGAACGGGTTAACGGATTCCTGGTTGAAGAATTCGAGGTGGACGCTGGAAAAATTACCCCGGACGCAAATTTGCGCGAGACCCTCGAACTAGACAGCCTTGATTACATCGACCTGGTGGTTGTTATTGAAAGCAACTTCGGTTTTAAAGTAAAACCTGAAGACTTTCAAGGCATCGTTACCTTCCAGAACTTTTACGACTACGTGGCAAGCCGCGTAGGTGAGAACGTGAGCGCTTGATATGCCTCAATGGGCAGGTAAATCCAAAGGGAACAAACTCGGATACAGCATCTTTGTATTTGTTGTTAAAACCTTCGGGGTTTTGCCTGCTTATTTTTTGCTGCGCTTCGTCTCGCTCTACTATTTTCTTTTTTCCTGGTCCTCGTCCCGGCACATCTACCATTACTTCCGGCATCGCCTGGGCTTCACTGGTGTAAAATCGTTCTTCAAAATCTACAGCAACTATTTCGTCTTCGGTCAAACGCTGCTCGACAAGATTATTGTGATGGCTGGAATCGAAAACCGGTTTACCTACGATTTTGATGGTGAAGAAAATTTGCGTGACATGGTTCGGCAGGGCAGGGGAGGAATACTGCTTAGTGGTCATGTCGGCAACTGGGAAGCTGCGGGACACCTGCTCAAACGACTCAACACACGAATTAACGTAGTGATGTTTGATGGTGAACACGAGCAGATCAAAGCGTATGTTGATGGCGTGACGAAGGGGAAAAACTTCAACGTGATCGTGATCAAGAATGACATGTCGCATGTCTATGCGATTAGCGATGCGTTAGTACGAAACGAATTGATCTGCCTTCATGCCGATCGGTTCCTTCCAGGCAATAAAACTGTTGTGAAAAATTTCCTCGGAGCGAATGCCGAATTCCCAGCGGGGCCTTTTCAACTCGCAGCGGGATTTAACGTACCTGTCTCGGTGGTGTTTGCGATGAAGGAATCATCCACGCATTATCATTTCTTCGGAAGTGCGTTGCTGAAAAAGACAGATGGTGAATCGAAAACACAGTTTGCGGAGCGTTTGTCAGATACCTTCAAAACTGACCTCGAGCAAAAAGTAAAGATGTATCCGGAACAGTGGTTTAATTATTATAACTTTTGGATGAATTGAATGCTTGCCACCAAAGAAAATATTACTGAATTCATTCCGCAGCGCCATCCGATCGTCATGATTGATGAACTCGTTGAAGCAAGCGATACGCATTCAGTAACGCGATTGAAAGTTCGCAGCGAGAACATTTTTGTTGAAGGTGGAAGGCTTCAGGAGCCCGGCCTTGTGGAGAACATTGCACAGACAGCCGCTGCCCAGGTTGGGTATCAGTGTTCGATCCGGAAGGTGCCGGTGCCATTAGGCTACATCGCGGCAGTGAAAAGTCTTACGATTTCTAAACTTCCTGTCGTAGATTCGCGGATTACAACGTCAATCCGCATTGTCAATCAGGTGATGGATGTCACGCTCGCGGAGGGCAGGGTTGTGGGAGAAGATGGCGATGAATGCTGCCGTTGCGAAATGCGCATATTTGTCAAGGCTAATTAAAACTTTCCATATGCTAAAAAGTAAGTTTCTGTTGTTCTCGTTCCTGGTTTTGAGCGTGGCAACATTCGCACAGGAGATGAAAGATATCTTCGAGCGCGACACGAAAATAACGTGGCTCGGACTTGATCTCACGGCTGCAAAGCTAATTGGTGACCGCGAGCGTTTTGGTTCGACATCCGATGTTATGCACCTTATGGAATCCTGGAACGACATCATGATCAAGGAGCGCGACAAATTCAATGTCCGCAGTGCGATCCAGAAAGATGCAATCAATGAAGCATTTGACGTGACCAAGGAACACAACGCGAGCCTTGATATCTCGGAGATTTTTTCAAACGATGACAAGGATCATATGCGTTTGCGTCAGAGTGATGTCGAGGCGATTGTTGCCGATTATGACTTTAAGGGGAACTCAGGCATTGGAGTGATGTTTAACGTTGAGAGTTTCAGCAAAAAGCAGGATGAAGCGCTGGTGTGGATTACGTTCGTGAACATGGATACAAAAGAAGTATTCTTCACAGAACGTCTTTCTGGTCAGCCGGGTGGTGCAGGCCTTCGCAATTACTGGGCGAATGCCGTGTATGACATCATTACTAAAATGCGCAGGAAGGAATTTGAAAACTGGCGCAAGAAATATTATCGTAAATTCTAACACGTGCTCACGGATCAGACCGAAGTTGTTGTAAAGTTTAATGAAGCTGACCCGCTGGGCATCGTCTGGCATGGTCATTACATTCGTTATTTTGAAGATGGAAGAGAATCCTTCGGTAAACGCTACGGCATAGCTTACCTTGATTTTTATCACAATGGACTTGCAGTGCCTGTGGTGTCCGTGAATTGCGACTATAAAAAGCCGCTGCGTTATGGTGATTCGGTCATTGTAGAAACCACCTACATCAACTCAGCAGCGGCCAAACTGAAGTTTGATTACAAAATCTACGAAAGTAAGACGCGTACACTTGTGGCAACTGGCTCATCATTGCAGGTTTTTGTCAGTGCGAAGACATTTTCATTGGAGTTGACCATGCCGGAATTTTTTGAAAAGTGGAAGAAGAAATGGAGTCTGCTTTAAAAAAAGACGTATGGGTCGTTGACGATTCGATTATTTCTCCGCTTGGATCAACAAGCGAAGAGAATTTCAATAACGTTGTGAAATCGGTTTCCGGGATTCGGAAGATCAAGGACGATTCGCTCGCTTCAACTGAAGTGCATGTTGGGCGGATTGACGATCTGTCGAACAGCATAGAACTTACGCGATTTGAGCAGATGTGCGTTGCTGCGATTGACAAGATCACGGAAAGGCACTCGCTGCGTGTTGGTAAAACACTTTTTATCCTCTCCACTACCAAGGGAAATATTGACTTGCTCAAGTCTGATAGCAATCATTCAAGACTCCACCTGCATTCAACGGCAAAGCACATTGCGCAACATTCTGGTTTGGAAAATACACTTGTCGTTTCAAACGCATGTATTTCAGGTGTGATGGCGATTGCAATCGCAAAACGCTACCTCGAGCGCGGACAATTCGATCACGCAATGGTTGTAGGAGCGGATGAGCTTACCAATTTTGTTGTTTCGGGCTTTCAAAGCCTGGGCGCGTTGAGTAATGAGATTTGCAGACCGTTCGACCGGGATCGAAATGGTATCAACCTTGGCGAAGCTGCGGCAGCTATTCTTTTGACTACGAAACCCGAACAGTTTTCACAAAAGCCTTCGATAAAAATTCTAGGGTCGGGTTTGAGCAATGACGCAAATCATATCTCAGGACCATCGCGAACTGGCGAGGAGCTGGCGCTGGCAATAGCCCAGGCGTTGCACGAGAGTAGTTTGACGCAGGATCAGATTGATTTCATTTCAGCGCACGGCACTGCAACACTATACAACGATGAGATGGAGGCGAAGGCATTTAACCTTTCGGGATTTTCGCGCACGCCTCTGCATAGCCTCAAGGGCTATTACGGTCATACCCTTGGCGCGGCCGGTGTTCTTGAACTTATCATCAGTATTCACGGATTGAAAAATAATACACTGATTCCGTCATTGGGATATACGCACCCTGGCGTTTCGCAGGAGTTGAACGTGATCACTCAATCCGTAATTAAACCCATGACCACCTTTCTAAAAACTGCATCTGGTTTTGGCGGATGCAATGCAGCGATGGTGGTTCAGAAACAGAATTAAAAAACTAATAACGATATCAACAATGGATTTTTTCGAACGAGACAACCTTTCAGCCCTTGAAGCAAAAGAGAAAGCACAGTGGATTGCCTTTGCTCCGGTGGTGTTTCAATCCAGCCGCATTCTCCGCGACAGTGGAATTCTCGCTGCAGTTGAAAGTAATGTTGAGGGCTTATCGTTCGATGAAATTCTCGGCCGCGTGAAGTTGCCGCATTACGGTGTTCGTGTGCTTGTAGAGGCTGCACTCGGAATTGGTTTGCTTACATTCCGCAATGAAAAATACTACATCACGAAAACGGCATCATTCCTCCTCCATGACGACCTCACGGTAGCCAACATGGACTTTGTTCATGATGTATGCTACAATGGAATGTTTTACCTGGACGAAAGCATTAAAAATGAAAAACCGGAAGGATTGAAAGTTTTCGGAAACTGGCCTACGATTTACGAGGCGCTTT
The DNA here is from genome assembly GCA_036402115.1 of Chryseosolibacter sp. Taxonomy (GTDB): domain Bacteria; phylum Bacteroidota; class Bacteroidia; order Cytophagales; family Cyclobacteriaceae; genus Chryseosolibacter. Next base: position 10,826 of record DASWTM010000188.1, on the reverse strand, counting down.
CAAAACTTCCGGCACCCGTGCAGAAAAGCTGGTTTGCGTTCGATCACTTCTATTCTGACACAGCGTTTCCTGAGGTGCTCCCTTATGTGTTTGCCAAGAAACCAAAGACATTACTCGATATCGGTGGAAACACTGGCAAGTGGGCGCTTCAATGTTTTCAATACGACCCACACGTGCGGGTAACAATCATGGATCTCCCGGGCCAGGTTGGGATGGCAAAAAAACAAATCGGTGAAAAAGGGTTTGCAGACCGCCTGTCCTTTTTCGAAACAAACATTCTCGATGAGTCGCTTCCGTTCCCGAAAAACTTTGACGCCATCTGGATGAGTCAATTCCTCGATTGTTTTTCAGATGATCAGATCAAGTCAATCCTCAGACGTTGTGCCACCGCGTTATCGGAAAATGGAAGAGTTTACATCCTCGAGCCATTCTGGAACAGGCAGCGTTTTAAAGCCTCAGCGTTTTCACTTCAGCAAACATCTTTGTACTTCACAGCGATGGCAAACGGCAATAGCCAGATGTACAACTCCGAAATCTTCATCAACCTCGTTCGCGAAGCTGGCTTTGAAGTAGAAGCTCAGAAGGACATGATAGGAGTGAGTCATACGTTGCTGGTGTGTAAGCGTAAGGGGTAATAGCGAATGGGTAATAGGTGATGGGTAATGGGTAATGGCTGCGTTATCAGCTCTCATAGACCATTACCCATCGCCCATGACCCATCACCCATTACCCATTACCCATGGCCCGTCTCCTCGCTAAATCGTCTATGAGAAAAAAACCTACCTGCCCCCAACATTCTGATTTTACTTCATTTTCTTTGTGTTACATATTCATGAGAATCTTAACCCATGTTAACAACTGATGTGCTGGTGATTGGTGCTGGTCCTGCCGGGAGCATTGCGGCTTCCGTCATTCATCAGGCAGGATTGAGCGTGAGGGTCGTTGAGCGCGAAAAATTTCCTCGTTTTGTGATTGGCGAGAGCCTACTCCCGCGCTGCATGGAGGTGCTGGAAGCTGCTGGGTTGCTGGAGGCGGTTAAGGCTAAGAATTTTCAGCAGAAGTTCGGTGCAAAGTTTCTGAAAGACGATAAGGTTTCAGACTTCAATTTCACCGATCAATTTACCAACGGCTGGAATTGGACGTGGCAAGTACCCCGGGCAGAATTTGATCTGGCACTCGCTGAGGAGGTGCAGCGCAAAGGTGTTGCGATCCAATTCGAAACTACGGTGACTGACATTAAATTCTTTGACGATGAAACTTCGGTAACAACTGTCCAGACCAAAGACGGAAAGCAGGAACAGATCAAAGCCAGATTCATTGTGGATGCCAGCGGGTATGGTCGCGTCATTCCCAGGTTGTTCAATCTTGATAAACCCTCGAACCTCGATCCACGCAAAGCAGTTTTTGCTCACGTGCAGGATAAACACCGCATGAAGTTCGAAGAACCGAATCGAATTATCGTGGTGATGTATGCGCCCGGTGTATGGGTTTGGATCATACCGTTTTCTTCCGGAATCACGTCACTGGGATTCGTTGGAAGTTTTGACTTCTTTGCTTCACTTGAGGGCGACCTCGAAAAACAATATCAGACACTCATCAACGGGCATCCCTATCTCAAGGAGCGTTTTGGTGACGTGGACCGCGTGTTCGAACCGCGAAAGCTCGAAGCGTGGTCCGCGACCACGGACAAGTTTTATGGAAAAGGTTTTGTCCTGACGGGAAATGTGACGGAGTTTCTCGATCCGATTTTCTCTTCCGGGGTGATGTTCGCTACGGTGTCAAGTCATCTGGCAAGCAAACTTGTCGTAAAGAAACTGAAAGGGGAAGAAGTCGATTGGGATATTGAGTATACCAAAGTCATTCAGCAAGGTGTTGATACCTTCCGCACGTATGTGATGGCGTGGTACGATGGGACGTTGGAGAAAATATTCTTTGCGGAGAATTCTGATCCGGAAATAAAACGCCAAATTTGTTCTGTGCTTGCGGGCTATGTGTGGGATCAAAGTAATCCCTACGTGCGAGAGCATGAACGCAACGTCAAGCGCCTCGCGAAATTAATCGATGTTCAACAAAGGCTCAGGGCCTGATTCGATCTGCCAACGTGATAACACACCACTGCCGTATTGTTAACAAAACGATCATTGTCGATGGCGTGGTTTTATTTCACAGTGATGCCGCCAGTCTCGATGATTTTTTGCTGGACGCTTATAAAGCCTTGAAGATCGATTACCCGAAATTTTACAAGATGGATAACCTTTCAAAGGCCGGCTTTCTGGCTGCTGAAATGTTGTTAAAAAAGTCGCCCGCTTTGAAGTATGCAGGTGAAAAAATATCACTTGTGCTGGCGAATGCGCATGCGAGTCTTGATACCGATATGAAATATGCCCAGGCGTCACAGTCGGTTCCAAGCCCTGCTTTATTTGTATATACGCTGGCAAATATTGTTGCCGGAGAAATCTGCATCCGACATAAGATTAAAGGCGAGAATGCATTTTTCGTTAGTGAAACGTTTGATGCAGCGCTTTTTGAATCGTATGTTTCTATGATTCCGGCAGACCATCTTTGCCTGGCAGGATGGGTTGATGTAATGGGCAAGCACCACGATGTTTTCTTATATTTGCAGGATAATGCCAGTCCGGGTAAACCCCACCGTGCATCAACCCTGAACGAACTTTATAAAAAAGAGTATGGAACAGTTAATGGCTAATCTCAAACGCCAGATAATCGAAGCATTAAATCTTAAGCACCTCAAGCCTGAGGATATTGGAGACGATCAGCCATTGTTTGTTGAAGGACTTGGCCTTGATTCCATCGATGCACTTGAACTGATTGTGCTGCTGCAACAGCAGTATGGTATCAAAATGGCAAATCCGCAGGACGGCCCAAAGGTTTTTAAATCGGTAAAAACGATCGCGGAATTCATCCAGGCGAATAAAGCTGCAGCTTAACATTGAAAGGGAAAGTTTACGTTGCCGGAGCAGGTGCCATTTGCGCCATCGGAAATTCCCTTCCGGAAACGTTACGTGCATTCCAAAACAAGACCTCAGGCATTGGTCACATCACATCACTTGATACCGTGCACAAAGGCGTGCTACCAGTTGGAGAAGTCAAACTTTCCAATAAAGACCTGGCACTAATCACAAAGCATAAATCCGTAACGCGAACTGCCCTCCTTGGAATACATGCAGCTCAAGAGGCGTTGAACTCATCAGGGTTAAAAGATATTTCGCGTTACCGAACCGGTCTGATCTCTGCGACAACGGTAGGCGGGATGGACCTCACCGAGAATTTCTTCGTTGACTTTAGCAAGGATAACTCCAAAGGTGACCTGAATGATGTCGTCAATCACGAATGTGGCCGCTCAACGGAATTGATTGCGGATGCTTTGAATATCAGGCATTATGTCTCCACGATCAACACCGCGTGTTCATCGTCTGTTAACTCGATCATCTTTGGTACAAAACTGATTCAGCACGGAATGTTGGATGTCGTTGTCGCAGGCGGAACCGATGCACTGACCAAATTCACATTGAATGGTTTTAACAGCCTGATGATCCTCGACAAGGAACCATGTCGTCCATTTGATGCAACGCGCAACGGTTTGAATCTTGGCGAAGGTGCAGGCTTTGTTGTACTGGTTTCTCAGAAAGTTCTAGAGGAACAGAAGTTGAACGCATCTGTGATCGTATCCGGATTTGCCAATACCAATGACGCGTTTCATCAGACCGCATCATCCCCTGAAGGAAGAGGTTCATTCAACGCCATGAAGCTAGCGCTTGAGGTGGCGAACCTGCAGCCGGCAGATATCGACTACATCAACCTTCATGGAACCGGAACCGTCAACAACGATCAATCAGAAGGAACAGCGGTGAAGCGCATGTTTGGCGATACGCTTCCTAAGCTCAGCTCGACAAAATCATTTACGGGTCACACACTTGGCGCATGTGGAGGACTCGAGGCAGCGTTCTCCGTTATGGCGATCGAAAAGCAATGTGTGTTTCCCAACCTGAGGTTTACACAAGCGATGCCCGACATTGGCATTGTTCCCCAGACTGAATTTCAATCAACGAAAGTCAATAATGTGATGAGCAACTCCTTCGGCTTCGGAGGAAATTGTTCGTCAATCATTTTTTCAAAAGCATAACGATGGCACTCTTCATCAAAGGTATGGGCAATATCTCCGCGCAAAAGACGTGGGATGTTGACGCATTGCCGAAAGAGGTTGTGTTGCCATCGTCAGATCGTTTTACTGCAATCGAACCTGATTATTCACAATACATTGATCCGAAAAGCATCCGCAGAATGAGCCGTATCATCAAGTTCGGTGTGAGTGCTGCAACGCTTGCCCTGCGCGGTGCCAACGTCAATGTTCCGGATGCAATCATAACCGGAACGGCCTACGGATGTCTGGAAGATACCGGAACCTTCCTGTCGAAAATGATCGAGAACAACGAGGTTGCCTTAAATCCTACACCGTTCATACAATCGACACACAATACCATTGGGTCACAAATTGCGCTGTTGCTCCAGTGTCAGGGATATAATCAAACCTATGCGCATGGGGCTTTCTCTTTTGAAAGCGTACTCCTTGATGCGCTTATTCAGAGTGAAGAGAATCCTGATAGAAACATTTTGATTGGTGGTGTCGATGAGATTACGGATGTCAGTCACGCCATCCAAAAACGTTTTGAAATTTTCAATCAGGTTGCAAACGGGGAAGGGTCAGCCTTTTTTGTTGTCAACGGGCAACCAACAAACGCAATTGCGTCTATCGACTCCGTGGCAACGTTTTATAAGCCAGATATGACGATCATCCGTGATCATTTGGAAGAATCCAAGAATCTGCAAATTGATCTGGTGTTGGTTGGTTCTGCTGATTCGAGCCAATCTCCTTTGCTTATGAATAATGTCAATCAAGCATTTCCATCCGCTGCAATCGGATACTTTAAGCACCTTTGTGGCGAATATCCCGTAGCTTCAGCTTTCGGAGTCTGGCTGGGTGCCACGGTATTGAAAACAGGCAAAGTTCCTGAAGGGGTTGTAAAGACCCGGATTAATCCTCCAAAAAAGGTCCTCATTCTCAACCAATACTTAGGGAAGCACATTTCGGCAATAATGATGTCAGCATGCTGAAGAACAGAACGGTAAATATCGCATGTGTCTTAATCGTGATCTCGCTCATGATTAGTGACAACTATGCCGAGATCCCGTTGTGGATTTACCTCGTTGTGCTGTTTGTTTACTCGCTGCTCCAGGCGTATGGAAGTATTGTTTTGTCTGCCGGATTTTTTGTGGATGTTCAATCATCCGGTAAACCAGATTCCAAAGAAGTCGCTTTAACATTCGATGATGGACCTGTTCCGGGAAAAACAGAGCAGATACTTGGCATCCTGGAGCGATACAATGTTCGCGCTTCTTTCTTTTGCATCGGAAATCGTGTTAAGGAGTTTCCCCAGCTGACGGTAAGGATTCACTCCGAAGGTCACCTGATCGGAAACCACAGCTATTGGCACGGGAAGTTATTTGATCTGCAAACACCCTCCGCGATCAACAAAGAACTCACAGACACAAACGAAATTATTTCAAGCACGCTTGGAATTCGTCCACGTTTTTTTCGGCCGCCCTACGGTGTCACAAACCCAATGGTAGCTTCGGCTATCCAACAGGGTGAATTTAAGACGATAGGGTGGTCAGTGCGTTCGCTCGACACGGTGATCAAAGACTCGGAGAAATTGTTCGCAAAAGTCACATCAGCACTAAAGGGTGGCGACATCGTACTTTTTCATGATTTCAGTGATGCAACCATCAAAATATTGCCCGCGTTTATTGAGCATATTCAGAAAAGTGGTTTGAGAATTGTAAGAGTTGATGAATTGTTAAATGAAAAGGCATATGCGTAGCCTGTTGATATTCTTTATTAGTTTCATTTGGGCACAGACAACGATCGCGCAGTATGCCGGTTACAAGCCTGTCGCGGATCTTACAGCTTTTAAGAAACAATTTGCCACCGAGGCTGTAAAGATCAATTCGATCACCAGCAACTTCAAACAAGAAAAAACACTTACGGCACTTACGGAAACAATAACCTCGCATGGCAGTTTCAATTTCAAGCGTGCGAATAAAGTAAAACTGGAATACACCAGACCATTCGCCTACACCATGGTGATGAATGGGGACAAAATGCAGGTGAAAGATGATGGACACGAAAACACCGTCAACCTAAAGTCAAACAAACTTTTCCAGCAGATCAACCGTATCGTGGTCGATTGCATTCAGGGGACGATTCTCGATAGCAAGGACTTTTCATCGAAAGTGTTCGAAAATCAAAAGGAGTTTCTTCTTGAGATGACACCCACGTCCAAAACATTGAAGGGATTTTTTCAGACCGTGATCCTGGTCGTAGAGAAGAAAGACTATTCCGTTGATTCGATCAAAATGAACGAGCCGTCCGGTGATACAACAATCATTACCTTTACGGAAAAGAAAATCAATGCGCCCGTCTCCGATGCGATTTTTGCTTTCTAGTATACTGTTCGTGCTGGCGGGCTGCGCATCCGACTACAAAGGACTCAAGGTTGTGACGGTAGATCAGGAATGTTTGTCGAGAATCAAGCCCGTTGCGTTAAATACTGCGTGGTATGATGCCGGAATTGACGTTGTGGGCAAACACATCAGCGGACTTCTGTTGATCAAAGAGATGCCCGATAAGTCCAAACGACTAGTCTTCACAAGCGAAGCCGGGGTCACCCTCTTTGATTTCGGATTTGATGCTACAGGTGATTTTAAAGTCTATTACATCATTAAACAGCTTGATAAGAAGGCGGTTGTTCGGTTGCTGCGGGATGATTTCGCACTACTACTAGGAATTCCGTTCGAGAGCCCGGTGTGGAAATCGTGGGAGATGGGCAATGAAAGATACTTCGGGGTGTCAGAAAAAAATGAAAATCACTATTTTATTACCGACAAGGATTGCGGTTCTTTGCAGCGTCTTGAATCCGCCTCGAAACGCACGAAAAAGTTGACCATTTCGATGACGGGAAATGACGCCAGTAAACCCGATTCAATCACGCTGCAGCATCACACGTTTGCAATGAAAATTAACCTTAAAAAACTCGATCGCTAATCATGGTGCTTGATTCACTTTTTATGGTTAACGATTTTTCGGTGAAAGAAACTGAGATCAACGCATTGCTTGTGTTAAACGAAAGTCATGAGATTTTCAAGGGACACTTCCCCGGTCAGCCGGTTGTCCCCGGTGTTTGCATGATGCAATCTGTCAAGGAGCTGGTCGAACGTCATGTGGAGCAAAAGCTAACGCTGGTCGAAGCGGATAACATGAAATTCTTATCCGTCATCGACCCTCGCGAAAACAAAGAAATCGAGGCGAAGATATCATTCGTGAAAAATGGTTCACAGCTTTCGGTGAATGCATCACTGTTTGCCGGCACCGTTACTTTCTTTAAATTGAAAGCTACACTTAATCTATCCATCTGACACGAATGAACACCTCGCTCCAGGACATTTTTGTTGAAAAGAAAGTGTGTGTTCTCGTGCCAACGTATAACAATGCAGGCACACTTGAGACCGTCATCAGGAACCTGCAGGCCTACACGAAGGAAATTGTGGTTGTCAATGACGGGTCAACTGACAACACAGAGCAAATCTTAAAGACCATTCCGGCAATTCATAAAAAAAGTTACGCGAAGAACCAGGGGAAAGGCTTCGCGCTACGGACCGGTTTTGACTTTGCGCGCAGTCTCGGATATGACTACGCGATCACCATCGACTCTGATGGTCAGCATTACGCGGATGATCTGGTGCAGTTCACAAACATGCTTGCGACTAACGCCAATGCGGTTATCATTGGTGCGCGCAACATGAATCAAAGTGCAGTGCCGGGGAAGAGTAGTTTCGGCAACAAATTCTCCAACTTCTGGTTTTGGGTTAACACGGGCATAAAGCGAAACGATACGCAAAGCGGCTATCGACTTTATCCGCTTAGGCCTTTGGAAAAGATCAACTTCATTACCAAAAAATACGAGTTTGAGATCGAAGTGTTGGTACGTGCAGCATGGTCAGGTGTAGACGTGATCGAAGTCCCGGTGAAAGTATATTATCCCGAAAAGGAAAAACGAATTTCCCATTTCAGGCCATTCAAGGATTTTTCACGGATTAGCGTTTTGAACACCGTTCTTGTAACGATAGCCTTCCTTTACATTAAGCCTCGCGACTTCTTCAGAAGTATTAAAAAAAAAATTTCAGTCAGCTCGTTCGCGAAGTCCTCAACGATCCGGCCGAGTCGGACCTTCTAAAGGCAATCTCCGTTGGATTTGGCGTTTTTATGGGTATTGTTCCAATCTGGGGATTTCAACTCGTGACAGCCATCGCAATTTCACTCCTGTTTCGATTGAATAAGACGCTCGTGATCGTTGCGGCCAACATCAGCATTCCTCCCATGATTCCCGTGATTATCTATCTCAGTCATGCAACCGGCCGAATCTGGATGGGAGATAAGGCGCAGTCAATTTCTTTCAGCGATGAGATTACCCTCGAGTTCATCCACAACAATGCCGTTCAGTATTTCAGCGGAGCGATAACGCTCTCCGTTGTTGCCGGAATACTCTTCGGAATAGTAACTTACGCGGTGTTAAAACTTTTTAAAAAGCGCCAGCCCGTCTGATGATTATTTTATGAGCCACGTATTCATCAGCATTTACCGTTATTTTCAAAATAAGAAATCCGTTTTCTGGATTGTTCTCATTGCGTTGATCGCTATTCTGGCTGTTGGTGCCACGCGTATTACGATTGAAGAGGACATCTCAAAATTTTTCCCGGATGACGAACGCGTTGAGAAGTTAAGTTATGTGTTTCGTAATTCTAAGTTTTCGGAACGGGTGATAGGAATGGTGTCGGTGGCGGATAGTTCACTCACACCGGAACCCGACAGTCTGGTAGCAACGGCAGCCCGTTACGTAGACTCGCTTAACGCAAATGCCTCCGATTATATTGCCTCCATTCAAAGTGAGGTTGACGATTCGCAGCTCCTGGAAGTGGTGCAATCGATTCAAACAAACCTGCCTGTCTTTCTTGAAGAAAGTGATTACAGGGAAATCGATTCATTGATCCAGCCTCAAAATATCACATCAAGGCTGCAGGCAAACTACCGACAACTCATTTCTCCGTCTGGAATCGTTACAAAAAATATTATCGTGAATGATCCGTTAGGGATATCGTTTTTGGTTTTGAAAAAGTTGCAGGGCCTTCAGTTCGATCAGAACGTTGAGGTGTATCAGAATTACATCATCTCTAAAGATCACCGACATGTTCTCTTTTTTATCGAACCCAAATTCAAGTCAAGCCAAACGGGACCCAACACACAGTTCCTCGAAAAACTTGAGAACATTGCTGCATCTGTATCCACAAAAAATATAAAGGCTTCCTACTTCGGTGCACCAATCGTTGCTGCAGGAAATGCCAAACAACTTCAGCGGGATACGATGCTCACCATCGGGATCATGCTTGCCCTCCTTGCCCTGTTCATCCTTGGATACTTCCGGAAGAAGCGTGTACCATTTTTGATCATGTTTCCCGTGGCATTCGGGGCGTTGTTTTCGTTGTGCATGGTCAGCCTTATCCAGGGATCGATCTCTATCATCGCGATTGCTGCGGGTTCTATTATTTTGGGAATAGCTGTTAACTACTCACTTCATTTTTTGTCGCACCTCAAGCATGTGGATGATGTTGAGGTGGTCATCAAAGACCTGGTGAAACCGATGACACTCGGTAGCGCCACAACCGTATTGGCGTTTGTTTGCCTGCAGTTTGTCAACGCATCGGTGCTGAGGGACGTGGGTTTATTTGCAGCTTTCAGTCTCATTGGGGCTGCGCTGGGAACATTGATCTTTCTCCCGCACTTTATTTCGGCTAACTACATTGCAAGCCAATCGCATCACGACTCATGGATCGAGAAAATTTCCCAGTTCTCGTTCGAGCGAAATAAGGTTGTTCTTGCTGTTGTGATTCTTGGTACCCCGTTTTTCCTATACTTGGCGAGTGATGTTAAGTTTAACACGGATCTCAGTCAGATGAATTTTATGACTGATGAACTGAAGGCATCGCAGTCGAGGATTGAAGCGATAAACAAGGCTTCACTCACATCAAGCTACCTTGTTTCTCAGTCGACTTCATTCCAGCAGGCACTGCAGCATAATGAGAAAGTCATTGAAGAGGTGAAGGCGTTGAATGCATCCGGAAGTATCCAAAAGTATTCATCGGTCTCATCGTTTATTGTTTCCGACTCGCTCCAACGAGTTCGTATCGGCCGGTGGAATGAGTACTGGCGTGACAAATCCCAAGCTGTGATTTCGACTGTTCGGGCGGAGGGCAAGGTTTTGAATTTCTCGGAACGTGTGTTTCAGAATTTTGAACGCCTGGTGAACACCGAATATCAAGTCGCGGACGAAACTGCATTTTTGCCATTTCGAAAAATTTTTTTCGACAATCATATTATTGAGAAGGATGGCTTGATCACTGTAATAACCCTCGTCAATATCGCCCAGCAACGAAAGCAGGAGGTAATCTCGCACCTCGAGTCGCACGGAATTCATGCGTTCGACCGGCAAATGATCACGAACATTTTTGCCGAGTACGTGCATGAGGATTTTAATTTCATCGTGGCATTTACGGGTGTCATTGTCTTCATTGCGTTGTTGTTGATGTATGGAAGGATCGAGCTTACGTTGATGACGTTTGTTCCGATGCTGATTACATGGATCTGGATTCTTGGGATCATGGCATTGGTCGGCATTGAATTCAACATCGTGAAC
>DASWTM010000187.1:0-8492 GCA_036402115.1 Chryseosolibacter sp. | reverse complement strand
CTACTCCGCACCCATAAACTTCTGTAAACGCTTCCTCGCGGTATTCCTCACTTTATTTCTGATAAGCGGAGTCCATCCCAGCAACAGCCCGGGAGTGCCTAACGCCATTTTCGACCAGCGCCAGAAATCAAACTTATCGATATGACTTAAAATCTTCCCATCGCGAAAAGCAAAATTCGCATAGATCACGTTATGCACACGCTTACCTGTACTTGTAAATGTGTACCACGCCTGCCACATGCATTTGCCAACGCGATCGTCTGCCGTGACACTGCTGTATTCAATTTTTAAGTCTGTCGAAGCAGAGATCAGCATCTCCCACATCGCCCTCGCTTCTACTGCCGAAAGATTCTGAAAGACTGGATCGTTGAAGGAAGCGTCATCGCGATACAGACTTTGCATGGTTTTGAAGTCCTTGGATTGGAAGGCTTTATAGAATTTGTGGATGACCTCTTCGTTTGGATGCATGGGGAGTTTGTGGTTTGTGGTCTGTAGTTTGTAGTTTGTAGTTTCTGGCTTTTTCATATCAGTCACGCAACTCTTTGGACGCCACCAACCACAAACTAAAAACTATAAACTACAGACATTTTACCAACTTTCTTCGTAAATTTTACTACCAGAGCCGTATTATTCAGCATTCAAAGCCTTCCAGCCATGAAAATGTTTAAAATCTTGATCGTTTTGCTTGTTGCAGCAACCAGTGCATTCGGACAATCGTGGGAAATGGGTTCAACATTTATCTTCTCTCAACCTGTTTCGGGCATGAAACGGGACATGAGCAACGCCTTTGGAATCACAATGGATGTTGGCAAGCAACTAAAGAATGCTCCCTTTACCATTGGCACTGAGTTAAGTTTCGGCTCCTACGGCACGAAAGACTCGTGGCAGGAATACACATTCGATGACGGCACAACGACTGAAACGAATGTTCATGTATCGAACAACATCACAAACCTGCGGCTTACGGGAAAATATTTTCTTCGAAAAGACAAGAAGTTCAATCCCTACGTGAGCGGAAAAGCCGGATGGGCCTGGTTCACCACGCGACTTACCATTGACGACCCGGAAGATGTTGATGGCTGCACTCCGCTTGTCAACGATGTACTGCAGCGCGACAACACCTATTCTGTCAGCGCTGGTGCCGGTGCACGTCTCGACTTCTCAAGTATTTTTCGAAATATGACTTCGGATCGTTTCTACTTTGATATGAGTGTGCATGCCGTACAGGGCGGAAGAATTCAATACATGAACGTTCACCAGGATTCAAAATCAACGCCTCCGGATGCGGATGTTATGGCGAAGTTTATCAATACAAGAACACAGGTGATCCATACGCATCATGTTGGCTATGTGTATACGAATATGCTGAACATGGTGGAGTACCGGTTTGGTGCGATATTTAAATTCAACCCCTAAATCCCCTAAAGGGGACTTTGGCGGATCTACAACATGCGTAGGCTTTGTTACACCTACCTACAATTACTTCTCTTTATTTAGACCCTCTTTCACGCGTTGCTGTTTGATGAAGTCTGAGCCGAAGGAGACTTTTTTGCCGATGGTGGAGTTTTCATCTATCACGCGCCAGAACGGTGTGATCTTCGATAGCGGTTTGCCTTTTGAATATTGTTCGTGCGCTGCCTCGGCAACGATGCGAAGAAAAATTCCGGCCGTGACAGGACACGTGTAATCCGCGTTGTATTCAGTTGCGAGATCCTTCCGCATCGTTTGAAGCGTCACTTCCTTTCCTTTCGGAATTTGCCTTACATAGTCATCTACAATCTTAGGTGTTGCGATGAGCATGGAGCTTCCCGGAGTAATATCAGCAAATCCCTTTTCGTTCTTCTTCACCTCGTGCGGCTTATCGCTGTTGATTTTGTCACTCCACGTTTTGCCCTTGCCCGGACTAAAAGTGCTTCCTTTTTTTACTGCGAATTTCTTTGCCATGGCCGTTATGATGAATGTTCGACTTGATAGGTCAGATAAACAAGTCCGCTTGAGTAGGTTTTACAGTCGGACAATTTCAATTTAATTCTTTTACCGTAATCGGAGAAGAATGGCTTTCCCTTCCCGAGCAGTATGGGATGAACAGCGAGACCGATCTCATCAATCAAGCCCGCCTTCATCAGACTGTCGTTCAGTGAAGCACCACCAAACATCCAGATATTTTTGCCAGGCTCCGACTTTAATTTCTTCACCGCTTCAACCACATCACCGGTGATCAGCTCAAAATCCTCGCCATTGGTTTTGTAAGAATTCGAAAACACGTAATTCTTAATATGCTTCCATGGATTTTCTGTCCCCTCAGGTGGTGAGTAAGTTTTCATCATCTCCCACGATTTCCTGCCATAAAAAATTGCATCGATGCCTTTCAGGAATTCTGTCATTCCATAATCCTGATCAGTAAAACACCAATCGTATTCACCGTTGGGACCTTCAATAAATCCGTCAAGCGTGATGGCAAGACCTACTATCAGTTTACGCATAGGAAAATTTTAGCTTTGAGATTTTAGATTTAAGATTTAAGATTTAAGATTTAATGCATCCGTGCATGGAGGACGATTCTCCGACATTAGACAACTCCCTTTGTTATTTGGTCATTGGTCCCGATAGCTATCGGGATTGGAATTTTTACCTCTTGTGTTCCTCCTCCCAAGTGAAATACGAAAACCACGTCTTCAGCTCTTCGTTTTCAAAAAGGTTAAACGCCTCCATGATGACTTTCGCGAAGTCCAACGGTTTGGCGCCACTTGCTGTGATCAGACGCTCGTGACGTACTGCCCCGACTTCCTTATAAAGTTTCTCACCTTTGTATGAAGGCGCAACTTGCTTGAGGTAGTGTTCAAGGTTGTTGCTCGTGTGTCTCACATGATCGAGATAACCTTTGGTGGCAAGGAATCCTGTGGCTCCGCAAATTGCAGCTACGGTTTTTCCTTTGTCAAGACATCCTTGCAATAACGGAATGATCTCCTGGTTTCCTCCTTCATCCCACGCTTCACCTCCGGGAAGAATGAGCAATGTAACATCACTCGCTTCAACTTTATCAAGCGATGTAGCAGGATAAACCTCGAGACCGCCCATCGATGTCACTTTCTTTCCATCGGTAGAGAAAGGAATTATCTTAAAATCAGTAAACTGATTCAATGCTGCCGTTGCAATAGCCGGCTCCCAATCAGCGAAACCATTGAATACGAAGATGTAGCAGTTACGTGTTTTCATGTACTTTAAAATTATTTATACTTAGTTAGAATGACGAATTTAGAATGACGAATGACGAATAAGCGATATAAAATTCGTCATTCTTGTTATTCGTAATTCGTCATTCTTCATTCGTAATTTGTAATCGTTCCTGCCGTGTTACCGACCGCGACAAAGAACATCACCACCAAGCCAACGATGATTCCAACGACAATGATCAGTGTTCGTTTCATAACCCCTTAATTTATGCCGATCTGAATTTCGGTAATGTTGCTTTCTGGATATTTAAAATCTGCGTTGATGTACACTTCGCGGTTTATTGCCGTTGGCGTCAAATTGTTCTGCTCCATGAACTCGATCGCCTTACCATAAGCTGCAGGAATCTCGAGCCAGCTTCCTTCATGCCGCAGCATCACACATTTGAAGGGCTCTGTTCGCTTGAAATGAAACGAACCGTCATAGTCTTCTGGAATTTCACCCACCGGAATAGCCACCTCGAGTTGAAACGACTTTGCAGGATCACCCGTAAATCCGAAGTAATGCCAATGCACCGGACCTGTTACGGGTATATTTTGAGTAACAGCCTCCTTGAACAAATCCTGTCCAACCGACAAAAACTTGTATAGCTCCGAAACTGTTGTTTCCGTACGGAAATACAGAAAATTGATCGGACTGATCGATTTGACGTCCATAACGTTAATTTTTATGCTAATTAACGACCAGCACCTGACAGCCTTATGTCAGCAGATTATAGGTTTTTCCGAAACTTGAGAAAATTTTAGTCGAAACGGATGACGTCTGTATCAATTGGTGTGTAACCTAGATGCCGGCTCATGGAAAGAATCTGTCCTTTATGATGATATTCGTGAGTGATGACGTGCGTAAAGAGCTGTAGCGGTGTTATGGTGATTTCCATCTCGCCATTTGGTATTTTGTTGGTGATAGGTTGCTCAGGAGATGGATTAAAAACCGTCAGAAACTTCTCCGCAGTTTTGTTCACATCATCGTACAATTTTCTCACGCGGTCCACCGTCTGATAGTTTTCGGCTTTTACCGGTGGTTTTTTTCCAAGCTTAGTGAAGTCGCCAAGCCAAAAGTTATACGTGTTGGCGGTATGTACTAGTAGGTAGGAAATACTTCTACCACCAAAATTTTCGAGATCTGCAGTAAAGTGTTCTGAAGACAAGGACTCGCAATATTGCAGGAGTGTTTCTCTTCGCTGGCGAATCAGATCGTATTGGTGGAAAAGTATGTGCATCTAGTGAAGGACGGTCGATTTATAATGGGCACTCAGCTCATCCACCAACTCCTCCATAGTTACCCGTAATTTTTCTGGCGCTTCCAATTCAACTGCATTTCCATACATTAGAAGCCAACGACAGAAAGCTTTATAATTTCCAATGAGGAATGTCATTCGCACGCGATCAGGTAATTCCTCCTCGGACACAAATCCATAATAATATTTCACATTCCTCAGGTATTTCGAAACCGAATGATCGAATGACACAACAACTTTTTCCATGTCGTTGTGGGCCTGCATCAGACTCTGGAAGTACTCCTGAAGAGAAAGCAGGTTTCTCGAATCGAATGTTTTGCCTGTGTCAGATAATGTCTTGATGCAATCGATTCTGAAATCGCGATAGCCATTACGAAGACGACACCACGCAATCATATGCCATTTCCCACTGTAGTGCACAATGCCAATCGGTTCAACTTCACGTGTTGTTTGTTCCTGCGTCTTGGTCGATTCGTATTGCATCGCCAATACATTCTTGTGTGAGATTGCTTTCGTTACATCCGACATGTATTGATTCGGATAATCATTATTCTGATCCGGATAACGAAACACCTGGATAGACGACTGCAGATTTTCCAGATGATCTTTCTCCGAATCGTTAAGGACGGACTTAATTTTGATCAGTGCAGACTCATAGGCTTTGCGAATTGAATCGTCCGTCATTTTTTCGACAAGCTTTCCAGCGGTGAGCATTGCGCTGGCTTCTTCCTGTGTCAGCATTACTGGAGGAAGGTGGTACCCGTCAACAATGAAATATCCTTTTCCGGCTTCCGACCCGATAGGCACACCAGCTTCCATTAAGGCCCGAACGTCACGGTAAACAGTGCGAAGGCTAATTTCAAAGCGATCGGAAATTTCTTCGGCCTTAACAACGCGTTTGGTCTGAAGGTGGATGAGGATGGCGGTGAGACGGTCTATCCTGTTCATACATTAAAAATAAAAAAAGCCACGATAGGAAATACCGTGGCTTTCTATAAATCTGTTAAAGTTTACCAGAAAACGATGTAAAGGGCAGTCAGGATACCCACGACCAATGCCGCACCGATACCAAAGGCACCCTTCGGCTTGAACATCGCTGCATCGATCTCAAGTCCTTTCGGGTTATTCTTGCTGTTCTTATCAGCAAGCGAAATCACTACCATCACAGCAACAACAATCAGGAATACAAATCCCATGCGATCAATAAATGGAATTTCAAAAATCGCGGACTCCGGATTTCTTACCGAGAATCCATAGTCGCTCATCCATGAAAGGTCAGCCCAGCGCGGAAGGAATTTTAACAACAGCGAAAGCGGGAACGTAATAATGGCGCCCACTAGCGCAGCCGTTGAGGTAGTGCGTTTCCAGAAGAATCCAAGGATGAAAATTGCAAAGATACCTGGCGAAACAAATCCGGTGTATTCCTGAATGTATTGGAATCCACCCTTCTTATCGATGCCCATGAATGGAGCAATCACCATGGCGAGCACCATCGAAACAAAAATCGCTATACGACCAATGTAGACCAGTTGTTTTTCGGATGCTGCAGGATTAAAATATTTCTTGTAAAGATCAAGCGTAAAGATTGTCGAAATACTGTTCGCTTTTCCGGCAAGTGACGCAACGATCGCAGCAGTAAGGGCAGCAAACGCAAGTCCTTTCAATCCAACAGGCAACAAGTTGAGTAAAACCGGGTAAGCACGGTCAGGATTTATCTCACTTCCCATCATCATTTCAGACTGAAACATTCCCTCCTTATGAAGAACATACGCTGCAATACCCGGAAGCACAACGATGATAGGCATGATCAACTTCAGGAATGCGGCAAACAAGATACCGTTGCGCGCTGTTGGAAGGTCGGCACCCAAGGCGCGTTGCGTGATATATTGGTTACATCCCCAGTAGTTCAGGTTCACGATCCACATACCACCAATCAGAATCGAAAGACCCGGTAGGTCCAGGTAGTTGAGATTCGACTCATCGAACACCATGTGGAAGTGATCGTCAGCATGCTCGAGCATGAGTGACATTCCATTCATCACACCAGTTGTGTTATAATGTTCCGACACAAGATTCAATGCGAGATACGTTGTAGCAAGACCTCCCAGGATGAGAAAGAAAACCTGGATCACATCGGTGTATCCGATTACTTTCATGCCGCCAAGCGTGATAACAATCGCGAAGATTGCCAAACCACTCATACACACCCAGAAGTCAATTCCGGAGATTGTTGACACGGCAAGCGCACCGAGGAAAAGGATTGATGTGAGGTTGACAACTACGTACAGCAGCAGCCAAAACACCGCCATGATAGTACTAACGGTTTCATTGTAACGCTGACGCAGGAACTGAGGCATCGTAAAGATTTTGTTCTTCAGGTAAATCGGCATGAAGAAGATCGCCACGACAAGAAGTGTTGCTGCGGCCATCCACTCGTAGGTAGCAATAGCGAGTCCCATCTTGAAACCCGATCCAGACATACCGATGAATTGTTCTGCGGAAATATTGGAAGCTATAAGGGATGCTCCGATTGCCCACCACGTGAGCGCGCCTTCTGCGAGGAAGAAATCTTTCGAATCGAGTTGAGCTTTTTTCTTTTTGTGGTAAACCCAATAGCCATATGCGGCTACGATCACAAAGTAAATGAGAAAGACAATGTAGTCTTGCGTCCCTAATTTTTGCATAGGTTAAGGTTTAAGTAAGGTGGAAAACAGTGACGATTGGGTTTTTGGTAAGTCATCAACAAATAAAAATGCACTGTTTTTTTGACAGATGCAAAAGTTTCTATCGATTGAAACGGGAGGAGGGTCGGTAGCTTGTGCCCGGATGAGCTGCAAGCTTCAAGCCTCAAGCTACAAGTTGCAAGTTCAGCAGGGCAAGGGAACTTGGTCATACCTTAAGTCTGAAAAACAAGTCTTCCAAGAAGCACTCACAAGACTTGAAGCTTGAAGCGTGCAGCTTGAAGCAAAAAAAGGCCGGATCGCTCCAGCCTTTCGGATTATACAGTTCTATATACTACTTCAACTTGTCCAACACATCCATCACTTCTCTTACGGCCTTGCGGCTTGCTTCGAGGAGTGCCTTCTCTTCGTTGTTGAGATCAAGTTCGATGATACGCTCGATACCGTTCTTACCCAGAATAACAGGCACACCGAGGTAGCAGTCTTTAATTCCATATTCACCTTCGAGTTTCACACACACGGGGAACACTCTACGCTGATCTTTCACGATCGACTCAACCATCTGAGCCGCTGCAGAACCTGGTGCGTACCAGGCTGAAGTGCCCATCAGTTTAACCAATTCACCACCACCAACTTTTGTTCTTTCAAGGATAGCAGTGAGTTTGTCTTTGTCGATCAGTTCAGTTACTGGAATACCCGCAACAGTTGTGTAGCGCGGAAGCGGAACCATTGTGTCACCATGTCCGCCTAGCAACATTGCCTGGATATCTTTAGGAGATACATTTAGTGCCTCGGCAAGGAACGCGCGGTAACGAGCGGTGTCAAGAATTCCCGCCATACCCATAAGGCGTGTTCGTGGAAACTTGGAAGTAATGTGCGCCTGATAGGTCATCACATCCAGCGGATTTGATACCACGATGATGATCGCGTTTGGTGAGTGCGCAACGATATTTTCAGTTACGGATTTTACAATGCCTGCGTTGGTAGTAATTAAGTCATCGCGGCTCATGCCGGGTTTTCTCGGCAATCCTGATGTGATTACTACCACATCTGAACCAGCTGTCTTCTTGTAGTCGTTCGTAGATCCAACAGTGCGGCTGTCGTAAAGATCGATCGGAGCCTTTTGCCAGATGTCCAGGGACTTTCCTTCTGCCAATCCTTCCTTAATATCGATGAGCACGATTTCATTGGCGACCTCGCGATAGGCAAGGACATCGGCACACGTGGCACCCACATTACCGGCACCAACTACAGTTACTTTCATAAGAATAAAGAGTTAAGGTTATAGATAGTTTGGAACAGCCTGAACCAAAGCATGCTGTTTCTTAAAAATGTCGTAT
>DASWTM010000186.1:0-59090 GCA_036402115.1 Chryseosolibacter sp. | reverse complement strand
TTTTGTAATCTTGAAAACCTGCACCTTCGTGTCACCATCCGGCTGCTTTTCGATTTCAAATTGCTCGCGTTTGTTCGAGCCCACAACGTCCACTTCCTTTGCTAAAAATCGATAGTGTGAGAGTGCATACCTTTCGATCTTATCTCTCCGCGCTTTAACCTTGCGGATGATCTCAGGACCATGAATGGAATAAGCTTCAGGCGGAAGCTGGCGAATCGACTTCTCGATGGCAGAATCCGTAAGATTCGTTTTCAACTCAGTGGCAACTTCGGACCAGTCATTTGCCGACAATCCTGTGAGAAAACTTCGGTCAAAATACCGTGCGTTGAATGACAATCCCGAAGGCCACCGGATTTCGTCATCAAAGCCTTCGAACTTCGGCAGCGCCCACCTCCTACTCCAGAACTTTGACAGCGCTCCTTCATTTACGAAGAAGGCCTGGTCACGGTCGCGGGGGATGGGCCGGAAAGTGTCTGCTTTCTTGTCACTAAAGGTTGCCCACCTCCATTGGTCATCATGGCGGTCCCAGTCGCCAATCACCATGTCAAACAGCCTTGACCGCAAGACAAACTTCTCGTCCACCCGGTGATCATTGTCGTCACTAAGCTTCTCCAATACTTTACTTGTGTTAACAATCTTTTTAGAATTGCCGAAATGAGCACTCTTTGACCAGTCCCCCGCGGGGCGTTCTTCAAAGAGGACAAGGGTGTTTGCGAACGTCTTCCGGTAGGCACCAAGCCTGATGTCGTCCGGAATGAACATTAGGCGCGGGTTTGTATGGTATATTTTCGCAGCGTCTGCCATCAACGGAACGGCTACTGCCGCATAAGGGTGAGCCGCTGAAATCTGATCCTGAACCAGATCCTGCGCGAACGTTTTACGAAACATTTCGGGGATAGCTTTCTCCGGAAACTTCTCGACCGAACGGATCACGTATTCATGACCGGTCGAGTCTTCGAGTCGCAGTGATAGCGTTTGCTGCCCACCGCCCTTCTGCAGGACCTTCAGTCCACCATGGATCTTCCCGATATCGAAGACAGGAACGGTAATGGGCTGACTCCATTCTGCCCGGTAATTCTCACCGAGGAAAAACTCCTTCGTTTCCGAGGCTTTGTATTGATCACTTGCTGAAACCGTATATTCCTTTTGTGCCAATTCTGCGTTGCCTCCATCTGCCAGACTCCCGATTTCTTCAACGTTGCGAATGGTAGACTGATAAATTTCTTTTCCCCCGGGTGCAGTTTCATCTACCTGAAAAAATTGGAGATGAATTTCACCACTCGCCAAAACTTGCAGTCGCCCGAAACCCATGACACCTTCAGCAAACTTTGCAAAACCTTTTTGTTTGACGTCCGAGTACTTGGAAGCCGACCCACTAACAATGTAATGCGTGCTGTCTTTGACGATATGCTGCAGTGCATGTTCGTGACCGGCAACATACATTGATCCCGGATAGGATTTTAAAAGGTCGTGGATCGCACTCGCGAACTCTTGATAGAGTGGATGAACAGTATCCTGTATGTGACCGAAGTATTTCCGATACACTGGATAGAAAGAACCAATCACCGGCATCGGCACATAGAGATTCGGGTTCAGGTCTGTCAATGGGAAAAGATGATCCTTCCACGAGAAAATTCCACCGTGATCGCCATACGTAATCAGTGGATGGTGAGCCGCTACAATAATCCGCTTGTCATAATTCTTTTCGAATACATCCGCCAAAAGCGCGAGCACCTCAGCGGTTGTTTTGCCATCACATGAACTTTCAAGACCAGGCTTGTCGTGCTGATGAAGGAACCATTGCGTATCGATGATGACAAGCACAGCCTTTTTGGAAATGCTTACCTCAACCGGCCCGGGACATCCATCGCGCGGAAGCAGTGTGATATTCTCATCATGGAGTGAATCAAGCCATGCCTGCTGTGCGCGGATGTAGTCCCACCCTTTCCTACCCCAGTGTGCCCAATCGTGATTGCCGGGAATGAAGATGCCCTTGGCCTCCAATCCTTGAATCCAACTCACTTGTGTTTTCAATACTTCTTCACCGACAAGCCTTGACTTACTCAACGGATCAGATAGTCCACTCGGATAAATATTATCGCCCAGGTAGAGTACAGTCGCCTTGCTACCCGCCTCCGAGACTTGTTTTCGCAAAACTTTTCCGATTGGGCTTTTGGTTACAAGAGGTTCTCCCGCATCGCCCACAAGGAAGAGCGTATGCACAACCTCGCCAGAACCTTGGGCGAAGTTTAGCTGGGGTATTAAAAGAGAAATCGCTGCAAGTATTATCGCTTTCACGGATGCCTTCATCTTGAATGATAGTCGCGCTCAAATGTAATAAAGGGCTGTTTATGATGTCTTTAAAAATGTTGCTTATAAAAAAATAAATTACCTTTATCCATCTATGGATTCGGAACTAATCAGGCGTTCCCGCAGTTATGCGGAATCAATTTTCAAAGATCGAGCATTCGAAAAACGCAGCTTTCACAACCTCGGCCACACCCTTGATGTCGTAAAAGCCGCAGAAGAGATCGGAGTTAATTCGCAGTTATCGGAAGATGAGTTGGAGTCGGTTACGATTGCAGCGTGGCTCCACGACATTGGCTATGCGGAGGGGGCAAAAGATCACGAACGCAAAGCTGCTGAGCGGGCACGTGAACTACTGACCGAATGGGGCATGCCGCAGAAAAGAATTCTTGAAGTGACGGAGGCCATCATGGCTACCAAAGTGCCGCAACAACCAAGATCGCTTGTAAGCAAAGTGCTGTGCGATGCAGACCTTCACCACCTGTCGACTGAATCATGCCAGGAGAAATCCAAACTGCTGCGCGAAGAATGGGCTGCCATTGGTGATAAAGTGTTGACCGATGACGAATGGATCCATACCAACCTGGAGTTTATGGAGAACCACCAGTACCACACTCCGTACGGACAAACAGTTCTTCAACAGCGAAAGAAGAAGAATATCAAGCGAATCAAGAAACTGTTGAAGCCTGAAGGCGAAGGGAAAAAGTATGATAAGCTTGAAGAAGAAGTTATCAAGCTGAGATCGAAACTCGAGAAAGCGAAAATCCTCAAGCCCGACCGCGGTATTGAAACGATGTTCCGTACGACCTCTCAAAATCATTTGATGCTGAGTCAGATGGCAGACAACAAAGCGAACATTCTCATCACCATCAACTCGATCATCCTTTCGGTTGTGGTCTCGGTGCTCGTGCGGAAGCTGGAGGAAAATATCAACCTGCTCATCCCTACGATAATGCTGATCGTAGTCTGTTTATCGACCACCGTATTTGCCATTCTCGCCACACGACCTAACCTTTCTTCGGGACGATTCACGCGCGATGACATCAAGCGAAAGCGTACAAATTTGCTGTTCTTCGGCAACTTCCACGGTATGAGTGTTGACGATTACGAGTGGAGCATGAAGGAAATGATGAAGGACGCTGATTACCTATACGGAAGTCTTATCAAAGACATTTACTACCTGGGCAAGGTGCTCGGGAAGAAATACAGGTTTCTGCGCATCGCATACAACATCTTCATGTTTGGCTTTGTGGTGTCGATCATTTCGTTCATCGTGGCGTTCATGATGGTTCCAAAAGTGTAGTGCAATGAACCTGCGGGAAGAGCTGCTGAAGGAACATTCCAAAAGACAAGCCGAAAAGATCATCAAATACGTGGGAAATGACCCCTCGCGCTTTAAAATGCTGGTCGATGTATTCCTTGCCGGTCCTTATCGCGTGACACAACGGGCTGGCTGGCCGCTTTCTGGCGTTGCGGAACGGTATCCCCAGTTAGTGAAGCCACATCTTCCTGAATTACTAAAGCATCTTAGCAAACCTGGGATTCATGATTCAGTCAAACGCAATACTATCCGCTTGCTGCAGCATGTGGAGATCCCAAAGAAACTGCATGGCCAAGTTGCAGACATCTGTTTTTCCTATCTCACAAGCAACGAGGAACCTATTGCTGTGCGCGTATTTGCAATGTCTGTACTCGAGCGCATCGCCAGGGAAAACCCGGAGTTGAAGAGGGAATTACAAATCATTATCGAAGACCACTTACCTTTTGCATCCGCTGCCTATTTATCGCGAGCCCGAAAGGTGCTGAAAAATTTATCCAAGCATTAAAGGTATCTTGCAGCGCCATGCGATCTGAAACCACCGTTGTCTATCCTCACATTGAAGAACCTGTTACCAACCCCGTCCTCTCCGGACCGGAACATACGTGCAAAAGCTGTGGCCATGTGTTCAAAGGATTGTATTGCAACGTGTGTGGCGAAAAGGTCTTGGAATTAAAAGATCGCTCATTCAAGTCGTTCTTACAAAACGTACAGCTCTCGCTGACCTTTGCGGACAATAAATTCGTAAAAACGCTATGGCAGGTCGTGCGTAATCCGGGTTTTCTTTCGCGGGAATACGCTGAGGGAAAGCGCGTGAATTACCTTCGCCCGCTTCAGCTATTCTTTGTATTGAATCTCATCTATTTTCTGTTTACGCCACTTCAACTTTTCAACACCTCGCTCCGGACGCAGATGTTCCTGCGTACGCATAGCCCTCTCGTCCGAAGCATGGTCTATTCCAAAGCCGGGCACGATCGCATGGCCTTGCAGGGATACGAGTTGATGTACAACGAAAAGACTACCAGCCTGGCAAAATTATTGGTAATTGTATTCGTGGTTGTCGCTGCCGTTCCGATGGCGATAATCTATCGGAAACGGAATCGATTCTTCACGGATCACGTCACGCTTGCTGTCGAACTTACTACGTTCAACCTGGCTGTAAATGCGATAGCGTTGTCGCTCTTCCTCATGCTTGCGAATCAAATCCTGCACTGGACGCACATGGGCTGGGAGAAATACCTCGATGATCTTACGCTGACCATCATTTTTATTCTTACAAATTCGTATTTTCTTTTCGCGGCAGGACGTACGTTTTACAATCAGCATGGCAAAATGCTGTTGCTGAAAATTGTTCTTGGATTGTTGGGCTTGTTCCTCGCGTTGGAAGTCTACAGACTGATCCTGTTCCTGATCACCTTCTGGGTATTATAACATTCCGGCAAGTTTGAAAATAAGATCATCGGTCTGTGCGTGATCCTCACCGGGTGTCATGTGGCGATACTTTTTCAAAATGTCGACAGCCGCCTGAAACTCCTTGTTCATGGCAAGTGTCAACCCGAGGTTAAAGTAGCTGTTCGCAAATTCTGGCTCAATCTCGATCGCTATCTGGTAGTGAATCTTTGCCAACGCGTAATTTCCAACTTCTGCGTAAAGATTGGCCAGGTTATAGTGCGATTCGTAGTGGCGCGGATCGTGCTTCAAACACTGTGTGAAGTAATCGATCGCTTTGGTTGTGTTACCATCCTGCCATTCGAGAATCCCGAGGTTGCAATAAGCGTCTGCAACACTGTCGCCTTCCTGGATTGCCTTCAGATAAGTGGCCCGCGCTGACTTTCCATCTCCCTGGTCATCGATAAGGAGTGCTTCTTCGAAAACCGAAAGTTGATTCAGGCGGAGCACCTTTCCTCCGGTGAAGAGGTTCAGCTGCGCCTGCTTTTTAGGCGTTTCATCTTTTTTCCTACGCGCACGCTGAGGACCAAATTTCTCAGGACCTGGTGTGGGTGAAAACTGAATGATCTTTGCCATAGTACAAAGGTAATGGATTGATCGCGGATTTGAATGGAGGGAGGAGAATATTCGGTGAAGAGCGGGACGGTGTGACAAGGGCTGTCAGAAACTGGTAAAAGCTACAAGCTACAAGCTGCAAGCTTCAAGTTGGGGTGTGTATGGTTTAAGTGTCGCTGCTCGGCCGAAGTAATCAGTCTCGTCAAAAGGATTAATTGGCTGACATTAGCGCATTGATCATGATATACTTACCTCACCATGACTGGAACGCGCAGGGCTTGCAGCTTGAAGCTTGTAGCTTGCAGCTCCTCGTCAGCTGGCTTTTCGTCTTGCCGTCTTCGCAGGCTTCTCGGCTTTTGCTTTCTTGCTTTCACCTTTCGCTTTCTCCATCGGCTTCTTCTTGGCGTTATCGATACTCTGCTTGAGAGCCGTCATGATATCAACAACCTTCGGTGCTTCTTCTTCGCGAACAACAATCTCCTTACCCTGGATCTTTGCATCGATGATTTCCTTGAGCTTGTCGTAGTAGTTGTCCTTCATTTCTATGTCACTGAATTTCACAGACATTGAGTCCACGAGCGTCTTTGCAAGTTTAAGTTGTTCTTTATCCGCCTTCACTTCGCGGATCTGCGGAACATCTTTCATGCTGCGAACTTCGTGCGGGTAGCGCAACCGGTACATGATGATACCACCATCCATCGGTGCAAGAAGAAGTGGCGTTTCGCGATCGCGTAATACTACGGTCCCAACGGCAATCTTACCGGTCATTTTCAAGGTCTCGGAAAGCAGGCCATATGTCTTCGCAGCGACATCGCTATCAGGACCAATGAAGTAAGGGGCTTCAAACAATGTCGGGTTCACTTCACTGCCATCAACGAAACCCTGGATTTCAATCACCTTCTCACTCTTTAGCTTCACTTTTGCGAAATCCTCATCATCAATGATCACATACTGGCCAGGCTCATATTGGTAGCCTTTAACGATGTCATCGGTCTTCAACGTCTCACCTGTGACTTTGTCTTTCTTCTCATAGGCAACGGGATTGTGACCTTCCTTCGATAAGAGGTTAAAGCTGATCGATTGGCTCGTTTCTATTGCATTATAGATGCGAACAGGAATTGTTACCAGTGAGAATTGAATGTGACCTTTCCAGATAGCGCGCATAATTTTGTATTTAGATTAAAAAATGAAGCTAACGGCCCTAAGTTATTGAAAACGTACATGTTTGCAAAATTCATTTGGACCATTTTAGCTACAATCCCACAGATTCAACCTGATTGCAAAACTAAATCCGCAGTCAAATTCTCGGTCTTCCTTGTCGAAGACCCCGAGTTTTCGCGGGTGAGTCTTGGAGCCTTTGTGGCTAAACAAAAAAACTGATGCCGTGCCCTCTCTACCGAAATACGATCTAACCTTCCCTATCGTTTTATTTTCACGAAAAACCGGGTCCAAATTTGTTCCAAACTAAAGAACGGTCATTTTAATAAACCGTGCTTCGATTACTAACGATTCGGTTTTTACCAGTATTTTCACCGGACACCATTCATGCGTCTTTACAAATATATATTGCTGCTTTGTTCGTTCTTCACGAGTGCTTACGTTTTTGCTCAGCAACAGCAGGCTCCTCGAAAGGCGTTTGAAATGTTAGAAGAAGCCGAATCCATTTACAGTGATGGTCGATATGACGCTGCATTGAAAATCCTCGATGAATGCCTCAAGCAGTACCCGGGCTACATGGATGCTTATGCCTTGCGCGGAAATGTACGAGAGTCGTTGAAGGATAATGACGGTGCGCTGACTGACTACAGCATCTTCCTTGAGAAGTTCCCACAACATGGCGAGATACTGTTGAACCGTGCCGTGATTCGCTACAGGGTCGGTTTTTATGAACAGGCAATTGAAGACTTTAAAACAATTTTAACACTACCGGCAGCTCGCGAAACCAATTCACTCTTCTTTAAAAAGTCGATGTCTGTTGACGATCGAAACCCGATTATCACCACAACCGAAGGCGGCAATCATCGATCATACATTCTCAACTACATTGGGCTTGCCGAACTGAAACGCAAGAATGCTCAGCAGGCGAAGCTCTATTTTGATTCCGCTATCCATCTCGATGCACGCGAACCAGACTATTTCGTGAACCGCGGACTCGCAAAAGAAGCCATGTCTGATTCAACCGCACTACTGGATTATGAGCAAGCGCTTCGATTGAACAAGAACCATACGCTGGCTAAACATAATCTGGATGCAGTCAATGCGAGACGGCTGAAGAGCATGTCGATTGAGGAGCGGCTGAGTCAAACGATCCAGGCTGATTCTACGATGTTATATCCCTACCTCGAGCGTGCCCAGCAACGTTATGAGGCCGAGTACTACCAGGGGGCGATGGAGGACTATACAAGTGCGCTTGAAATCGACAGCACTAATGTGGAAGTTTGGCTCGGGCGCGGCCTGGCGAAAGAGAAAATGAAAGATTTTAAAGGTGCGTTCTCTGATTACACCAAGGCCATCGACATTAAAGAGAATTTCGCGAAAGCCTGGCTGAATCGTGGCAATGTGTTGCTGAAAATGGAGCGCTATGAAGATGCTATCGAAGACTACAACGTAGCGATCATCTACTACCCCGACTACTCGATCGCCTTCTACAACCGTGCGATGGCGAAAATCAAATTGAAGAAAAACGCTGAAGCCTGTGATGACCTGACAAAAGCCGAACAGTTTGGAATGAAGGTCGATGCGAAAGTGAAGACGAAGACCTGCAGCAAGTAGAATTAAATTTCGGGAATCAGATCCGGCCTAAGCCGAATAAACACAGGCTCGCGGAACATATTATCAGGTGTCAGCCGAGAATAACTTACCTCAGCGATCAAAATTGGTTCAACGAACGTGCTAATTCTCCGATCGAGAACTTCACCGACAACATTAGGGCTTTTTATCACTTTAAGTTTTTTCAAGTCTTTTGAGATGTCCTTCATCGTGGCATCATCGAAACCTGTCCCGACTTTGCCGCGATAGTGTAGCTCGTTGCCAATTTTTTCAGCGATGTGTAATGCCCCGAACGTTTGGCCGCGATCACCTTTACCCGGAGTAAACCCGACAACAAAAACTTCGCTGCCTTGTCGCACTTTAACTTTTACCCAGCAGTCCGAACGTTTTCCGGGAAAATATTTGCTGTCGATCTTTTTCGCCATGATGCCTTCAAGACCGTGTTCCCGCGCGGCCTCAAACAAAGCGTCTCCATCTTCCACCACTTCGCTGACGCGATAAGGTGTATCGAAGCGGATGGCGTCTTTGAGATACTCTTTTCTTTTTCGCAGGGGCTCGTTAATGAGTGGCCGGCCATCAAGGTATAAGCAATCAAAGACATAACAGTACACCGGGTTGACTTTTGCTTGCTTCGCGATGTTGGTCTCGCCACGGGTTTGCATCCGGTTAATTACTTTTTTGAACACTGGCTTGCCGTCCGTGTCGAGAACAACAATCTCTGCATCGAAGACCGCATTGGTTGCACGGAAGGCTTTTTCACCATCGAGCAATTCCGGAAAATGAACCGTTATGTCGTTCTGATTGCGCGTGTGAAGTTTCACTTTTCCATCTTCAAATGTGATCATGGCACGAATGCCGTCCCACTTCAGTTCGAAAATGTAATCGTCTTTCTTCGGTGGCTTGTCTGCGGTTTCGGATAACATCGGCTCAACGAAACGGTTCAGCCAATCAAGTTGCGGTTCATCAACACGTTCGAGTAAAAACTCTTTCTCCTTGGTTTTATGAATGCGGTATTCACCGGTGAGTTCCTTGCTGTTCAGCTTGAAATAAAATCCGTCCTTCTTTTCTTTTGTGATTTGGTATTTGCCAATTGCGTAAATCCACATCTCACCTGCCCCGTATTGTCCCTTGGGAATTTTTCCATCGAAGCGGAGATATTCCATCGGGTGATCTTCGGTCTGCACTGCCAACCTCTTTACTCCGGGACGTGGCGGCATTCCTTTCGGAACCGCCCACGATTTCAACACACCATCTTGCTCCAGCCGGAGATCGTAGTGCAAGTGGGATGCATGATGCCGGTGTACTACGAAATTGTTATTGCCACCGGCCAGAATTTCGCCCGCAGGCTCTGGCGTCTTATTGAAATCCCGCTTCTCTTTGTATGTCTCGAGTTGCTCAGGTGTCTTATGTTTTTTGTTCGGTGGCAATTTTTTCGGTGCGGTCTTTTTCGTGCGATGGGTGTGCAACTCCACCGCATATGCATCGATGCTCTCCCATGCATCACCATCCCGTTCCACTTTCTCCACCGCATTCCGGATGTTGAAACTCGATGGCTTGTCAAGGTTCTCCAGCTCTTCCCACGTCAACGGCATCGATACTGGTGCTCCTACTCTTCCACGCAGACTATACGGTGATACAATGCTTTGTCCCGAACGGATTCGGTAGATATCGACAAGTACTCTGCCCTTGCGCGCATCCTTTTTGATGTGAAGGGTTGTCTCGTTCGGATATTGTTCAATAAATGGCTGAGCTATCGCTTGGGCCGCATCAAAGACTTCGGAAAAACCCTGCTTGGGTTCCAACGGACAGCATATGTGTATTCCCTTTCCACCGGTTGTCTTCACAAATGGCGTGTAGCCAAACGACTCGATGTGGGCCTTTAGATTAAAAGCAATTGGCTTGATCTTTTGGAAATTATAACCTTCCGGAGGATCCAGGTCAAACACCATGTAATCCGGTTTGTCGAAGTCGGGTTTGCGACTGTGAAGCTGATGAAGTTCAAGGCCGGCAAGATTCGCAATCCAAACAAGCAGTGCCTGCTCCGTTGCGAGAATGTAGTCCTTTTGCTCTTTACCTAACGTAGCGTATTCGATCCAATCGGGAGTCCACTGCGGTTTGTTCTTTTGATAAAAACTCTCACCATGAATACCATCCGGAAAACGAATAAGGGTTAATGCGCGGCCTTTGATATGCTTGAGGATGGTTGGAGAGATTTTGAGGTAGTACTCGATAATCTCAGCTTTGACTATTCCATCTTCCGGAAACAACACCTTGTCAAGGTTCGATAATTCAACCTTTCTCTTGCCAACCTGTGCCCACTGTGTTTGCTTCTTTGCCACGGCAGATCAATCTTCGACTTCGTTCGGTCTGTTTTTCAGCAGCGTCATACCCACAAGGAAACTCAATCCGGCAATGGCGATCGGATACCACAGACCAGCGAATGGGTCTCCAGCAGGATTGGTCTCTGATTTACTTGCTTCATATAGCCATACAGAAATAAACGGCACCATTCCTCCGAATATGCCGTTTCCGATATGATACGGCAACGACATTGACGTGTAGCGTATCCGTGTCGGGAACATCTCTACAAGAAATGCTGCGATCGGACCGTAAACCATCGTGACGAGAACAACTTGAATGAACACAAATAAAACCATCAGCCAGAAATTTGTGTCTGATAAAACAATCTCCGTTGTTGGCTTTCGCTCATTTCCATCCGCATCCTCTACACGATTTTCCACGAGCGTGTTTCCTCCTTCGAAAAAGCGCTGAGTAGAAATAGTGGTAACGAGTTTTCCATCGCTATTTGGGGCGGATGTTCTGTTGATCAATTTCAGGTCGGTGAGTTCCTGCCTGTCGCTGATATCGGCAGCATCATACATACGCTGGTAGATGGGGCGATACAACAGCACGGCCAATAACATTCCTACCATCATGATCATTTTTCTGCCAATCTTGTCTGACCACCATCCGAAGTAGATGAACAGGGGTGTACCGAACAAGATCGCAAGCGCGATAATGTTCCGTGTCTGCACAAACTCTACGTTAAGTGTTTTTTCGATGAAGGTCATCGCATAAAACTGGCCGGTATACCACACCACGCCCTGTCCTGCTGTTGCACCAAATAATGCGAGCAAGACAAGCTTGAGGTTTTCCTTCTTTCCGAAACTTTCCTTTATCGGGTTCTTTGACACTTTCCCTTCCGCCTTGATCTTCGCGAATAGCGGAGACTCCTGCATCCTCAAGCGGATGAAGATGGAAATTCCTACAAGCACAGCCGAGATGAGAAACGGAATGCGCCATCCCCACTCGTTAAAATCTTCCACGCCAACGGACTGCCTAACAGCCAGAATTACTCCGATGGACATAAATAATCCCAGAGTGGCCGTGGTTTGAATGAAGCTTGTGTAAAAGCCTCTTTTATTTGCGGGCGAGTGTTCCGCGACATAGGTTGCTGCACCGCCATACTCTCCTCCTAACGCCAGGCCCTGAACCAATCGAAGGATGAGTACAAGAATCGGTGCTGCTATCCCAATCGTTGCATATGACGGAATCAACCCGATCGCGAAAGTTGAGCCGCCCATGAGTATGAGCGTAACCAGGAACGTATATTTCCTTCCCACCAAATCGCCCAACCTTCCGAACACAATGGCCCCAAAGGGACGAACAACAAACCCTGCAGCAAAGAACGCCAGAGTCGAAAGAAAGGCTGCCGTTGAGTTACCCGATGGAAAAAACTGATTCGACAGGATGGTCGCTAAACTTCCGAAAATATAGAAGTCGTACCATTCGATGAGGGTTCCAACAGACGAAGCTGTTATTACAAACCAAAGATTCCTCTTTTCCGAGACCGAGGGCGATGTAGTTGTCATTGACACTTAGTTGTACGGGAAAGGTAGCAAATTGTGATAACGTGCGAAAGATGTGTTAGGGTGTTAAGGTGTTAATGTGTTAATGTTGGAGATCGCGGTCCGTGTGGGTTTGGGTTGCTAGGTTTACAAACGTGGCCCAACGGTTAAAAGTAAATCTCCTGCGCCAGCCGGTAGGTGTTCGCGTGGGCTTCAATGATGTCGCGGAAGTCTGGGGAGTATCCCCCGCCCATGCTGATTACTAACGGAATGCCGTTTCGATGGGCTGTCTCGAGAACGAGGCGGTCGCGTTGTTTGCAGCCTTCGCGGCTAACGCTCAATCGCCCGAGCTTGTCGGTTTCGAGAATATCAACACCTGATTGAAAGAACATAAAGTCTGGCTGAACCGTGTCGATCAGGTTTTTCAGGTTGACATCCAAGGTCGTGAGGTAGAACTTGTCCGATGTGTGGTCCAGAAGGCCAATGTCGAGGTCGGAGGTTTCTTTCACCAACGGATAATTATTTGCGCCATGCATGCTGAAGGTAAAAACCCGCGAATCGTTTCGGAAGATCTCCGCTGTTCCATTACCCTGATGGACATCCAGATCGACAACCAAAATTTGCTTTGCAAGCCCTTCCGCCAGCAAGTAATTGGAGGCAATGGCAATATCATTCAATAAACAGAAACCCTCCCCGCGATTAGTGAAGGCATGGTGGGTTCCTCCCGCGATGTTCATTGCCACACCAAATTGTTTCGCGTAGTGTGTCGCGAGCAAAGTGCCATTTGCGATCACTACTTCCCGATCGACCAGGAACTGGTTTAATGGGAAACCTGTCCTTCGGATTTCTTTTGGTGAGAGCGACAACGATGATAATCGTTTCCAGTAATCCTGAGCGTGTGTTTGCAGGATCCAGCGTTCTTCCAGTGCTGGAGGTGCAAACAAGTTATCCGTGCGGATCGTACCCTCGTGCAGCAACTGCTGGGGCAACACTTCGTATTTGCTCATCGGAAATCGGTGATTCGGAGGAAGCGGCAAAACGTATTTCTCTGTCCAGGCGATTTTAAGCATAAAAAAATCCCGCGTTAACGGGATTCCAATTACTTAACACAAAATCTATTAATGATGTTCATGGCTTTCGCCACCATACCAAACTTCCTGGATTTCATGGAACAGGTCGTGCACTTTTGTAAGCTGCTCTCCGATAACCTTATCATCTCCACCGGTTACCGCTGAAGCCAATGTAGAAGTCTCGGTGCGCAGGCGTTCAAGTTTCTCCTTCATTTCATCGTTATCGACTTTCTCCGGAAGCTCTGCCTTCGACCAGCTTTCAGCAGAACTGGCAAGTTCGTTTGCCCGTGACTTCACCGGCTCAAGGTTTGCCGAATCCTTAAAGGGATGGAATGTTTCCGCCATGACCATGTGAAAGTCATCCATTTGCTTCCATTCTTTTGCCTCTGTGTCGTGGCTATGGCCGTGGTCGTCTTCCTTTTTGGCGCCACACGCGAATACGAGTCCGCCCACAACGATAAGCGTCAAGGCGTTAATTAGTTTATTCATAGATAGTTGTTAGTTGTCACTTACAAAAATATAAAAACCAATTGACTATTGCCGATCCCTCCGTTTATACTTCCTGTTTCCTTCCAACAGCTTGATCAGTCGTTTTAATACATCGAAGTATAGCGTGACGAACAGGAAAACCGTCATGCTCCAGATGACAAGGATATTAAAGTAGAACGTATCAAACGTGCTACCTGCAAAGTATTTCGTTGGCTGGTAGAGATTGGCCGAGAAGTCAAAGTAATGTGACGGCCGATGTTCGTCCATGTAGATCGGGTAGATCTTCTGGATCAATTGATTATCGTATTCCACAATGCGTTCAACGGTATTGACATTTTTCACCGCATCCGAAACGGCTGAATTCACGTACTGCTCGCGATACCTTTCAAATTCAGCTCTGCGTTCCGGAGTTGAGGAAAGCGTGTCGATCAGGTTTTCTTTTGCCGCGGTCGCACGTTTCATTCTAAGCGTATAGTACTCATGCAACACCTGAAGGAATGACGTGGTCTTATAATAAACGGTTGAATCAAATTTTCCGATGGCGAGTCGTTCCACTTCTGGAAGGCGGTCAGGACCGACAGTAGCAAGCTCGTTCTTGATTTCGTTTCGAAGAAGATCGAGTGATGCAACCATCGTAGTGTTGCGTGGGTTTCTCCAGGCAGGGCGGTTGTTCAGGCAATACGCCAGCTTAGAACGCAGTGCTGGAATGTAGTATACCGTTTTGTATTGCGACTGTGCGATTGTCTTATCCAGGCTGTAAAATCTTGCTTCAAAAGGGTTGTCTTTAAACTGCGTAACCATATACGCCTCGAACGCCCAACGCGAAGCCATCACCTCTCCCATCACCGGAATACCGACTGGTTTTCCAACCCGTGGATTAAACTTATCAAAGCTGATCACAACACCACTGAGCAAAAGTTGAGGAATGACAAGCAATGGAATCAAAATATAGATCGTCACAGCGGAGTTGAACGAAGCGGAAATATTCAAGCCCAACATGTTTGCAAAGCAGGTACAGCTAAAAAGGATCAGCCAGTAACGAAGTTCCGTCATCGGAATCTGAAGGACTAGATTTCCAACGATGACAAACATGACCGTTTGAAGCGCTGAGATAAAGAACATCACGGCAACTTTCGATACAAGATAACTGCTGCGACTCAAGTGAAGAAATTGTTCGCGCTTCAGAATCTTACGATCTCTGAAAATCTCCTCGGCACTCATTGTCAATCCAAAGAACAGCGCGACAACAACACTCATAAAGAAAAATACCGGAATGTTCGCGTTGTTGTAGAATGTGTATTCTCCATCACCTCCAAGCACATTGTAATACTTAACCATGAACGAAATGAAGAATGCCAGCACCGGTGCCTCGAACAGGTTGATGTAGAGATATTGCTTGTTGGCAAGCTTCGCCAGAACATCGCGCGTTACAAAAACCTTGAACTGCTTATACCAGTTTGGAATTTCCTGCACTACCGGAAGTTCTTCCTTGATGTGATCGATCTTCGGAAGCTTAACGCGTTGTTTGAAGTATTGATACCATTGACCTGGAGAAATCTTTCTCGTATTCGTAAGTCGACCGTATTCATTTACGACCTTCGTTTCAATGATGCTGAATACTTGTTCCGGGTTAATGTTACCGCACTCCGGACACGCACCCTGATCTTTATTCGCAGCGTTGATCACATCTCGGAAGTAGATCACGGATTCGACCGGATTTCCATAGTATATCTGGAAACCGCCTGAGTCCATAATGATCAGCGTGTCGAACAATTTGAAGATATCGGACGAAGGCTGATGAATCACGACAAACACCATTTTCCCGCGAAGGGAAAGTTCCTTGAGAAGGTCCATGATGTTCTCCGAATCACGCGAAGACAATCCCGATGTCGGCTCATCAACAAAGAGCACAGCAGGTTCACGCAAAAGTTCAAGTCCGATGTTGAGACGTTTGCGCTGACCACCACTGATCGTCTTCTGCAAAGGCGAACCAACTTTGAGATTTCGGATTTCGGTGAGGCCCAGGTTTATCAAGACGGTCTCCACGAGCTTATGCGTGTCGTCAACGGTGTAGTGACCGAAGCAGAGTCGTGCGGCATAATACAGGTTCTCGTAAACGCTCAGGTCTTCGATCAGAAGATCATCCTGTGGAATGTAGCCGATGATTCCGTGGACTTTATTCGGATGTTCGTGAATGTCGATGCCGTTGATAAGCACTCTACCACTCGAAGGTCGTTCACTTCCGTTTAACACGTTAAGCAAGGTGGATTTACCGGAACCACTGGCTCCCATCAAGCCAATAAGTTTTCCTCCTTGTTCCGCAATGTTTACGTTTTGAAGACCTGCCCGTCCGGTTTTGAAATGATAGAAGAGGTGATCAGCCGTGAAGGTGATGTGCGTTTTACTTTCTCCCGTGAGAAAGCGTCCAACGACATCGCTATAGTAAATCGATTCAATCTTATCACCACGAATCGTACTTCCAGTCGGAAATATGTCAACCTTCCGGCTTTTTAGAAGAATACTGTTCAGGTATAGCGTGGTAATGCCGAGGTACTTGATGAAGTACGTTTCCGCATCGGGAACACGAAGTATTGCGATAAGACCCGTAAGATTCTTCTCCACGATCCGGGGACCCGGGTAATTCGATGCACCGGAGCCTTCATCGATGATGAGAACATTTTTCGAAGCAAGCTCATCGATGTCCTGGCCAGTGACGAAGCTTTGAAGAGCATCCATGTCTGCCCTCGGTATCTTGAGCGCCTGGCCGATGTAAAAGATCAAATTGCCCTGACGATCCGAAATCTCGTTGTCGGAATGAACAAGCTCAATGATCTTGATCACCATCACCATCTTCTGCTGCATCGTGAGCGCCTGATTCACCTGCTTGACAATCTGCATGATCTTCGCCCAATCGTCAACAAACTGTTGGGTATCGACATCCAGACTGCTCAGATCCGTCTGACTTTCAATTTTATGAGTCTTGCTTAACTCATCGAAAAGCTTAAGGTAGTAGGCGGTTGCCTCGCGGTTCAGGTGAAGGCTCAAAAACTCCTTTACATTGGTCCGCTCTTCCTCGCCTATCCGCTCCCGGGCAACAATAGCAAAAAGTTGAATGATCGCCTTTAGTAGTTCTTCACTCATGCATAATGGGTACGGTGGCCAAAATAGCTAATAAAATGAAGAAATCGGGATTTTTTTTCCTAAGAACTAGTGGGTTTGAAATGTCAACTGCCGACAGTCCACAGTCGACTGAAATCCGTGCATTCGTGGACTGTTGGCCGTGGACAGTGGACTTTAGATGACACAAAAAAGGGACGGCAAAACCGTCCCCTTTTGAAATGTTTTTTTTTGAGAAAGGCCTAGCCGATCTTCGTAGTAATTAAGTCACTGAGAACGAACAATCCTTCACGGAGATATTCGTCATCGAGTTCCATCAGATCGCTTGACGGTTTAGTCGATTCTTTTCCTACGATCTTAGTATCAAGTTTGCTGGATGCTGCGCGCTTCTCGGCTTCTTCCATCTGCTTTTGGCGGATGGTTTCGTTCAGCGAAACTTTCGTGTCGTTGAGGCTCTTCTTTGCTTCAGCGGTTTCATTGACAAGTCTGGTCAATCCCGGATCTGTTTTCAACCGCTCTGTATAGGCCTTGTTCAACCCTGCCAACACCTTGTCGTTGATAATTGGCGTTTTCTGATACAATGTTCCGCGAATCTCATCCCATGGCAATGCACTTGGGCTTGAACTTTCCCCAAACTGCTCAGGATCAAGTGCTGTTGGCAACTTGATGTCAGGGATCACACCTTTGTGCTGCGTGCTGCTACCCGTGACGCGATAGAACTTCTGGAAGGTGAGTTTCAGCTGTCCGACTTCATCGTTGGGATCGTTGATGAATTTATCAAGATCGATAATGGTCTGAACGGTACCTTTTCCATAGGTTGATTCACCTACCACAACGCCACGGTGATAATCCTGGATGGCACCCGCGAAAATCTCGGATGCAGAAGCACTAAATCGGTTGGTCAATACAACGAGCGGCCCATTGTAAACTACACCTGGATCATCATCCGTACCTACTTCAACACGGTTAGCAGAGTTCTTCACCTGAACGACAGGACCATTCTTAATGAACAACCCGGTCAGATCGATTGCTTCTGTCAGCGAGCCACCGCCATTATTCCTTAGGTCAAGTACTACACCATCTACGCCAACGCCCTGCAGCTCTTTTAGCAGACGCTGAACGTCACGTGTTGTACTTGTGTAATTCGGATTTCCTTTTTGATATTCTTCGTAATCCATGTAGAAACCTGGAAGCGTGATCACTCCGAGTTTCATGTTCTTTCCATTTTTCTGATATGTGATGAGATCTTTCTTAGCCTCAAGTTCTTCAAGCTTGATCTTATCGCGCACCAGCGTTATCTCTTTTGTCGGTCCGCTTACGCCAACTGCTGCAGGAAGGATCTTCAATCGTACCGTTGTACCCTTTGGGCCTTTGATGAGTTTCACTACATCATCTATTCTCCAACCCACAACATCAACCATTTCACCATCAGCGCCCTGCGCAACAGCAACGATGCGATCGTTCACCTGCACAAGGTTACTTTTTTGCGCTGGACCGCCAGGAATGATCTCGAATACTTTTGTATAATCGTTTTCGGTCTGGAGTTTCGCCCCAATACCTTCGAGCGAGAGGCTTAGGTTTTGCTTAAACCGATCAGCTGCCGCAGGAGAGAAATAGTTTGTATGTGGATCATACGACTCGGTGATCGTATTCATGTACATCGCGAAGATGTCTTGTGAGTTGATGTCGCGTGTGTACGACTTCAGCAAGCGTTCATAACGCTCTTTGAGAAGCTTTGTGATTTCTTCCGGAGTTTTCTTGGTAAGCTTCAGACTTAGCGCCTGATTTTTAATAATCTTTCTCCAGACTTCATTGAGCTCTTTCTCATTCTTTGCCCACGCTTCTTTATCACGGTCAGTTTCGTAATATTCGTCCACTGTGTAATCAAACTTTTCTTTCACAAGGGTATTGATCACATACTCCATCTGCTTGTCAAAACGCTTCTTAAAGACCTTATAAATTTCATAAGCCGGATCTACATTCTCAGCTTTCGTGAGATCATCGATCATGTAGCGATACTTTTCGAAAGATTTAATATCGTCCGCGGTAAAATAGGTTTTGTTGTTGTCAAGCGTCTTAACGTACTCATCTAAAATCACAGACGACAACGAGTCGTTGAGAAGTATTTTTCGGTAGTGGTTGTTGTCCAGGATATAGGCGATAACTTTTGCCTCTTTGCCGTAGACTGGTTTTGGTTTTAGTTCCGTGGTATCACTCGGGTTGGAGGAGAAAGCATTCCATGCGACCAGCCCCATCAAAATTCCTAACGTAAATCGCTTCATAATTTAATATCTACTTCTACAACGCAAAAAAAGACGAATAAGTTAACGGCCGGTAAAAAATACCGGCCGTTACCTAGGTAAGCAAGATTGATACCGGACTATTTTTTGTCATCATCAACTTCAGTCAAAAACTTTTGTGCCTGTACCAGATCACCAAATTCATAGAATTTTGAGCCTCCGGTTGCGGATTTAATCTCAACCTTCACCAGGACGACATCCTGATTCTTCTTGTATACGTGCTTCTCATTCTTGAAATCTTCTGCTTCCATAGTAGAGATCTTAAATGCGGTAGCGCGCACAGACTTGCAATAGGAACATTCATAGTGTTTTATCAACTCTCCAGGACTGCCCACCGTGGGCTGCTGCGTAATTTCTTCACGAACAACTTTAAGTGTATAAAATCCACAGTTTCCACATTGCAACGCTTGCAGGTGGCCCTGGTATTTCTCTACAAGAACATCATTGGTCTGTTCATCGATCCAAACATCATAATCTATCGAGAACACATCCTCTTCAGCTTTCATACCGGCATCCAGGTGTACGTCTTCTTCGTGTTCTGCCAGCAACCTCATCTTATTTCCTGTCTTCGGATTCACGCGGGGCATATACCTCCACTTCTTCAATTTTTTATCAACGCGTCCTGGATAATAATATTCGAGGATCAGGAATGCGATGTAACCAACCAATGTACCGCCAGCGAACGAGATGAATAACCGCACAAAAAACCACACGCCCATTTCGTCAATCTTGTCCATGCCATAGCGATTGATAAGCATGGCAACACCTAACGCAAACAATACGAAGGTGATTTCAAGGTTTTTAATTTCTCTCCGGTTGATGTAGTCATATTTCTCCTTGTATCCATTGATACTTGAGATCTTGACAAGGTGAAAGACGTAGAGTAAAATTCCGGCAGCAAACATGGCAATTGCTCCATACAGCATTGCCTCATGCCAACCTACGAGAAAGGGGCTTGGATTAAAATTTTCCATACTTTTGGTTAAATGATTTTAAAGATAAAAATTAAAACGAATTCAGCCGGCTTTAATTTTGGATATGCAAAAATCACTTTTCAAGTTTCTGGCCTTGATTAATCGTGTGGTTCTTCCCCGATATAGCAAGCACGATATTACGCGCCTCACCAAATTTCAGAAAATCATCGTAGGCTACCGCTACTGGGTAACTAAGAACTCGCTGTAAGGCGTTGCAGCCTATTCGGCTAAAAATCAATGCATTAGAGTTTTTATCACGCATCAAGAGTGTAAAATTGCACAGCTTATGCTTTTATTATTCCACTAAAGCAGCTATTATTGTGTAGTAATGCACAAGAATGACTAATTATCAACGACAGAAAATTGACATTGAACTGAAGGCTTTTGTTTCAAGCCATCTTAAAAAGCCATCTTCGTGCTACCGTTCGAGTGACATCCGTTTGTATATCAATGCATTGACACAAAAGATTCAGGCCCTGGAAGAATTGTTCAACTATGCACCAGACTGGGCGTATGCGATGTTGGCTGAGTACGCTATGAAACTAAATACGTTTGTGTCTAAAGAGTTTACACGATCATACCAGTAAGTATGCGGTACATCCCATCTCCCATCCCACTGAAGTTTGATTTTGTTTACACCGCTACAGCCAACCAAAGCGGGAGAATGCAATACCATCGAATCAAGCCAGGTCAGACAAAGCTTCGCATCAGCCGACAGGAATTTATCAAAGCATACAATGATTCTGCCATCATCGCGATCAGTCCGTTGCAGATGAAAGGACAGGATGGGGTATTTCAATTTGAGTTCTACGTTTGAATGCACTTTACCACAAAGCCGCAGAGCCGCAGCGAAACGCAAAGAAATTTTTAGGGTTTTTAAACGAAGCGTTTTGATTCAACTTTCTTGGACCAGGATATGTAAAACGCAAACGCTTTCTATTGTCAAGTCTTCAGCCAATTCATCTCATAACGAACACATGCCATCCCAAAGGATTACCTGGACTATGGAACGATTGCCAACTGCCAACTGCCAGTTGCCTACTGCCAATTATCCACCCTCCTATTGTTCGATGATCTTCTGCAAACTTGTTGGGCTATAGTTAATCGACTTGATTGTTTTATTATCTGACTTGCGGTAGACGAGCCATTTGTCTCCCTCCTGACGGTAGTAGCATTCGGTGCCGTCTTTCTTGCGGTAGTGCTCGACTGTTTGTTGTGCCTCTTGCTCTGAGGTGCAAGCCTTGCTCATGTTAGAGCGTTGAACTTCATCAAAGAGTGCTTTGAATTTTTCTCCAAGCCCAAACTCAAGTATCGCTCCAGCGAGAACGTATTGTATATCACAAAGGGCATCGGCAACTTCCACAATATCTTTTTCGAGGATGGCAACCTCCAGTTCTTTCAACTCTTCTGCAATCAACGCGACTCTAAGTTTACACCGATCTTCGGAAGGAATTGCTGGCGTTGAAAGAATGGGATGTTTGAATGTTCTGTGGAATTCGGCTACCTGGTTCAACGCGTCTGGCTGTTGCATATCAAATTGTTTTCTGTAATGTGTAATCGTTTGTTTGGACTGCAAAAGCAAGGTTTGGTGAGCAATGCCTTAAAAGCGCCTTAAAAACGAGTCCCAATAAACACAAATGGAATCATTTTTAAAAAATAACGTTATTTTTGCGAGCTCGTGTTAAACTTCAGGAAACATATTGCCGCCAAACTGATGGCGCTCATGACAGGAATAATCTTCCTGAACATGAGCTTTTTCCTGACAGAAATCAAATTCCTTGGGCTGCATCTCTCTCATGCTAAGATGGTTGAGAATGTAGTGAAGGCACTTGCCGGTGTCGGATTCGAGGAAGAAAAAGATTCGATGGGCGAATCTTCCGGGACAGAAGGCAGCCACGCAGTAGACCTTCATGTGAACCTTTACTCCATCACTCCTGACGATTCATTTCAAAACACGTCAGAACTCTATTCAAGCCGGCATAATATCGATGTTGCCGAGTCTGAGGCCGAAATTATAATACCGCCCCCCAAAGTCTCCTAACTTGATTTTTTTGTTTGAGCAGTACACCCATTGCTAAGGGATGTCGCGTTCAAGCTATTCTATTTTTTTCAACTTATATTTTAATCACAGGCGATTTTTTATGCGAAGTGTTTCTAACCCTTTGGGAAATCTTAAGTATGACCTCCCATCGAGTATTGTAGTTTTTTTAGTGGCGATCCCGTTATGTCTTGGAATTGCTTTAGCATCAGGTGCGCCTATGATGTCCGGATTAATTGCCGGAATTGTTGGTGGTATTGTGGTAGGTTCGTTCAGCGGATCGAACCTCAGTGTAAGCGGTCCTGCTGCGGGACTTACAACCATTGTACTTGCCGCCATCGCGCAACTTGGCTCCTATGAAGCGTTTCTATGCGCTGTGGTGATTGGAGGTTTTTTACAGATCCTGCTGGGCGTTTTCAAAGCAGGAACAATCGGGCACTTTTTTCCTGCAGCCGTTATAAAAGGAATGCTTTCAGCGATTGGTTTGATTCTCATTCTCAAACAGATTCCTCACGCTCTTGGGTATGACAAAGATTACGAAGGTGACGAAGCCTTCTTCCAGGCGGATGGCGAAAACACCTTCTCCGAGATCTTTAATGCACTCAATTACCTTAGCCCGGGAGCCATCCTTATCAGCGTTGTATCCATTATTATTCTGGTCGCGTGGGATCGCAACTCGATCAAAAA
Source organism: Chryseosolibacter sp. (assembly GCA_036402115.1). Taxonomy (GTDB): domain Bacteria; phylum Bacteroidota; class Bacteroidia; order Cytophagales; family Cyclobacteriaceae; genus Chryseosolibacter. The sequence continues at coordinate 36,169 of DASWTM010000186.1, read as the reverse complement.
TCACGGTTTTCTAAAGTTTGTACCCGGGCCGCTGCTGGTCGTAATTTTCGGTGTAGTGGCAAATACCATATTCACTGCTTCGGTGCCCGCACTTGCCATCAGTCCCGAGCACCTCGTGACCTTGCCCGATGGTTCAGAGTTCTTCAGACAACTCACGTTCCCGGATTTTGGTCATCTTACTAATCCTGATGTTTATATTGTTGCCGTGACGCTCGCGCTCGTGGCCAGTCTTGAGAGCTTGTTAAGCATTGAGGCCGCTGATAAACTTGACGAATTCAAGCGCATAACACCGCTCAACCGCGAATTGAGAGCACAGGGCATTGGTAACATGGTATCTGGCCTTATTGGCGGACTTCCCGTCACCGCAGTAATCGTTCGATCATCCGCGAACATTAATGCAGGAGCGCGCACGAAGGCATCAACAATCGCTCACGGTACATTGCTGTTAATTTCTGTCCTTGCTATTCCATCGGTGCTTAGCCTGATTCCACTGTCTGCTCTCGCGGCAATTCTCATCGTGACAGGGTTTAAGCTCACAAAGCCAGCACTTTATCGCCAGATGTTCCGCAAAGGCTGGGATCAGTTCCTCCCTTTTGTCATCACCATTATAGCGATTATCCTGACGAACTTGCTCATCGGTATTTTCATCGGTATTGCAGTGGGATTGTTCTTCGTATTGAAAACAAATTTCCATGAAGCCATCTCTATTATTAAGGATGGAAACAATTATCTGTTGCGTCTCAACAAAGACGTGACTTTCTTAAATAAGGCGTTGCTGCGCAGAACGTTTGAACGTATTCCGGACAATACAACACTGATCATTGACGGAGGAAGCTCGATGTTCATCGATAACGATATTATTGAAACGATCGATGACTTTATGCTTAATGCACCGAGCCGAAATATTAAAGTTGAAATTAAAAAAAGTTATTCTTCACCTAATCAGTTCTTCCGTAAGACGGAACCCGTTATATGAATTCAGCACAACGATTATTACTTCAAAATAAAGCCTGGGCACAGGAACGTGTCCGATACGACAAAGATTTCTTCTCCAGACACGCTACTGTACAAACTCCGGAATTCTTATGGATCGGATGTTCCGATAGCCGTGTACCCGCGAATGAAGTCACCGGCACCGAAGCCGGAGAAATTTTTGTTCACCGAAATGTCGCAAACCTTGTGGTGAACACCGATTTGAATTTATTGAGTGTACTCCAATACGCAGTAGAGGTTCTTAAAGTACAGAATGTGATCGTATGTGGTCACTATGGATGTGGTGGCGTACGCGCTTCCATGACTAACAAGAGTTACGGTATTATCAACAAGTGGTTAACCAATATCCGCGACACGTACAGAATCCACCGGGATGAGTTGGACGCTATCCAAAACCTCGACAAGCGTGCAGATCGTCTTACTGAACTGAATGTTTGCGAGCAGATTATGAACCTCGCAAAGACTGCGATCATCCAGGAAGCCTGGAAGAAGCGTCAAGGACCCGCGTTACTTGGCTGGGTGTACCACATTGAAAATGGCCACCTGGACGAATTGTGTAAAATGGATCACACCAGCGAGTTAGATCCGATCTATCGATACATTTTTGATTAGTAGGTTTTAGAATTCAGCTACAGGCGGCAGATGCTGTCCACTGTTCGTGTATTGGGTTAAGGAACTGATGGTGTCTGCCTGCCCTGTAGATTGAAGTCACAAATCAACTATTTAAGAGCGAATGCCGGCTGCCATCTCCTGCCTGATTGTGCCTTTATAGCGATCCTGCTATATTTGCGCTCTTCAAATTGAACATGAAAAAGAATTTTGTCGAAGAGCTCCGCTGGCGCGGGATGTTGCATGATATCATGCCTGGAACGGAAGAGCAGTTAAGCAAAGAAAGCACCTCAGGATACATCGGGTTTGACCCCACGGCTGATTCACTGCACATCGGTCACCTTACTCAGATCATGACGTTGCTAAATTTTCAGCGTGCCGGCCATAAGCCATACGCACTTGTTGGAGGAGCAACGGGAATGGTGGGCGATCCTTCGGGAAAATCAGCGGAACGAAATCTTTTATCGGAAGACGTGCTGACCCACAACGTGGCATGCGTAAAAAAGCAGCTCGAGAAATTTTTGGATTTCTCCGGGACTAATGCGGCCGAGATGGTGAACAACTACGACTGGTTTAAAGAATTTCGATTTCTTGATTTCATCCGCGATGTGGGAAAGCACATCACGATCAGCTACATGATGTCCAAGGATTCCGTGAAGAAACGTCTTGAGTCAGATGCGGGTCTTTCGTTTACCGAGTTCACCTATCAACTTGTCCAGGGATACGACTTCTATTGGTTGTACAAGAATAAAAATTGCAAGCTACAGATGGGAGGATCCGATCAGTGGGGAAACATCGTCACCGGCACCGAATTGATTCGCAGGAAAGCAGACGGTGATGCCTTTGCATTGACCACGAAGCTCATCACGAAAGCTGATGGCACGAAGTTCGGAAAAACAGAAGGCGGAAACGTTTGGCTTGATCCAAAAAAGACTTCACCTTATAAATTTTACCAGTACTGGTTGAATGTATCAGATGATGATGCTGCAAACTTCATCAAAATTTTTACGCAGCTAACGAGAGAAGAAATTGAAGGACTTATTGCAGAGCACGCCCAGGCTCCTCACCAACGCAAACTTCAGCAAGTGCTTGCCAAAGACATCACCGTGAGGGTGCATTCTCAAGCAGATTACGACAATGCCATCAAGGCATCCAATATCTTGTTTGGCAATTCCACTACCGATGATCTGCAGTCACTGGATGAAGAGACATTGTTATCCGTGTTTGAAGGAGTTCCACAGGTAAAAATATCGAAATCCGAATATGCCAATACTGCCTCAGTAATTGACCTACTGTCGACCTCATCCCAAAACGTAATATTCCCTTCCAAAGGTGAAGCGCGCAAAATGATTCAGGGCGGTGGCGTAAGTGTGAATAAATCAAAAGTGGAAGACATGAACGCGAAGCCATCGTATTCGCTGTTGCAAGGAAAATATTTACTCGCCCAGAAGGGGAAGAAGAACTATTACTTAATCGTCATCGAGTAAGGTGGGGCTGACTGTTTCCTCAATTACCTCTATAAAGTAAAAGCTGCAAGCCAAAGCACTCGCTCAGACTTGCAGCTTGAAGCTTGCAACTTGCAGCCCTTCCTACTTCCCTACTTTAAACAACTTGTATCCCAGTGAAAACTGGATCACCTGATTTTTTGCATCAGCCGTCTCGTTTGTTGGAGCTTGCTTGTAGATCTTTGAAAGACCGAGGTTATAACGCGCATCGATTGTCAAACCGAATGGCAGATCCCATCCGAGACCAAGTGCTGCGGTCACGTCACTTCCTTTTGCTCTGTTCTTAACGTCTTGAACGGAGTACGTATTCGGAGCGGTGAGTACAGGTGCTTCTGCACTATTCACGAAACCGAATTGTGGTCCAGCCTGAATATTGATACCAGCCACCGTGTAGAGCTTAATAATGATTGGAACATTCACGTATGAAAAATTCGATTCATAATCCTGTGAATTGATTCTCACCGTGGAACCCTGCTGTGAAAAGATCACTTCAGGTTGAATACCAATTTTCGTAGCCTTGATCAATACAAATGCGCCACCATGAAATCCCGTTCTGTTCTTATAGTTTTCCTGTGCAGAAGCATCGGTATTTATCGTGGCAAAGTTTGGCCCGGCTTTAATACCCACGGCAAACTGTACCTGCGCCATTGCAGTTTGTGTTGCCATCAGCAGCACACTTGCAAATACCAGAAGAATTGTTTTTTTCATAGATGAATTGTTTGTTGTGTTTGTTACTTTTTAATTACCGAAATGGTATCGGATACCAATGCTCGGATTGAAGGAGTTGAATCCAAAGTTCACAGACGTGCGGTCACTACCGTTATTGTCGTGGTTCGCGCTTGTAACTGAAAGCAAGCTAAACGCGAACTCACCAGCCCAATGCTCATTAAAGAAGTAAGCGAAGCCAGGGGACACGGAAAACGCCACCGAAGACACGCGATCAGTTACAAGGTTTCCTGTCTCGGTCCTGCTGGAATTTATTGAGATTCCTCCCTGGCCAAAAAATGCGAATTGTTCACTTGACGTAAATTTGTATAGACGAACAAACGGGCCGACTCCAAATCCAAACGTTTGTGATTCGCCAGGTCCAGTACCAAATCGTGAGCTGTTAAATCCGATGCTCGCTCCTATTGCGAAGTTATCCTTAACAAAATATCCAAACGATGGTGCCAGGCTAAATCCTGAATTATCATTATCATTGGATGTCTTGTAGTTAGTGGACGTAATCGAAAGACTACCGCCAAGCATCATATTACCCGCTGACGTTTGAGCCTTCGCAAAAAAGGAAAATGAAATCAACGCTAGTGTTAAAATTTTCTTCATAAAAATGGTTTATATAAGGGTCAAAACTATGTGAATACAACATCAAAAAAAATGCTATTTGAGCTAAGAAATCACGTCATCCAATAAGTTGTCGTTAACTTCGTTCGGCACCGTCACCTTCATCACAGGGTTCATCTCCATTTCTCGCTGAATCGCAAAAATTGCATTTTCGTTCCGGGCCCATGCTCTTCGCGCAAGACCATTTGTCACGTCATAGTGCAACATGCGAGTCAGATTTTCATTTGCCTGGTCACTTCCATCCAATACCATACCAAATCCACCGTTAACCACCTCTCCCCAGCCTACGCCACCTCCATTGTGAATGGATACCCAGGTCGCTCCACGAAATGAATCACCAATCACATTGTGGATTGCCATATCGGCTGTGAATCGGGAGCCATCATAAATATTAGACGTTTCACGGTACGGGCTATCGGTGCCAGATACGTCATGATGATCACGACCTAACACGACTGGCCCGATCTCCTTTTTCCGAATGCTCTCGTTAAATGCTTTCGCAATCTGCATTCGACCAAGAGCATCAGCATACAATATCCTGGCTTTGGATCCCACAACAAGTTTGTTCTCTTTGGCCTGCTCAATCCACCGGATGTTGTCTGACAACTGCGATTGAATTTCATCAGGTGATGTATGCTTCATCTTGCCGAGCACGTCTCTGGCGATAACATCCGTCCGATCGAGATCTTCCTGCTTGCCGGAAGTGCACACCCAGCGGAATGGTCCGAAGCCGAAATCGAAACACATTGGCCCCATAATATCCTGCACATACGATGGATAACGGAAGTTAATTCCATCAGGGCTCATCACATCAGCACCTGCTCGTGAAGCTTCAAGCAAGAACGCATTTCCATAATCAAAAAAGTAAGTTCCCTTTGCTGCGTGCTGATTGATTGCCGCAGCGTGTCTTCGCAGCGTATCCTGAACGTGTTGTCTGAATTTCGATGGATCATTGGCCATCACGTCATTCGACTGCTCAAACGACAATCCCATTGGATAGTAACCACCAGCCCAAGGGTTGTGAAGTGATGTCTGGTCGGAGCCTAGATCAATCTTTATTTTATGTTCGTAAAAAGCCTCCCATACTTCCACAACATTTCCCTGGAAAGCAATAGAGACGACTTCATTGTTTGCTTTCGCTGTTTTCACACGCGCGACCAAGGCGTTGATGTCAGAGACAATCTCGTCAACCCATCCCTGTTCATGACGCTTTTGTGCAGCCTTCGGATTTACTTCTGCTGTGACTGAAATACAACCCGCAATCTTAGCAGCTTTGGGCTGAGCGCCACTCATTCCTCCGAGACCGGAGGAGACAAAGAGTTTTCCAGCCAGACTGCCATCTTTACTTATTCTTCTGCCCGCATTCAAAATTGTGATGGTAGTCCCATGTACAATTCCCTGGGGACCAATGTACATATACGATCCTGCCGTCATCTGACCGTACTGTGTTACGCCCAGTGCATTGTATCGCTCCCAATCATCCTGTTTTGAATAGTTTGGGATCATCATTCCATTGGTCACTACAACTCGCGGTGAATTTTGCGATGAAGGAAATAATCCCATCGGGTGACCGGAATACATGTGCAGCGTTTGATCATCCGACATCTCTGCCAGATACTTCATGGTGAGCAGATACTGCGCCCAGTTCTGGAACACGGCACCATTTCCTCCATATGTAATTAATTCATGCGGATGCTGGGCCACGGCTGGATCAAGGTTGTTCTGAATCATCAGCATAATTGCTGCGGCCTGCAAGCTCTTATGCGGGTACTCATGAATAGGTCTTGCGTGCATCGGGTAGGTTGGTCGGAAGCGATACATGTAAATCCGCCCATACCGGTTTAATTCATCAGCAAATTCTTTTGCTAATACCTCGTGATGCTTTGCCGGGAAATAGCGCAAGGCGTTCCTGATCGCAAGTTTCTTTTCTTCAATGGATAGAATGTCTTTTCGCTTCGGTGCATGGCTTACCGTGGGATCAAACGCTGGTGTTTCTGGAAGTTCATCCGGAATCCCCTGCAGTACCTGGTCGCGGAATGAGGACGTTGTTGCAATCATAGCTTAAACTGTTCTGCGGAAAAGTTTTCTTTTGTAAACGCGTAACCGATGTCGAATATCTCCTGCGCTTTACCCACATCAAATCCACTAAATCGTCCAACATCGGGCGGCTCAATCAAAATATTACAAAGGCTTTTACTGATGGTTGTGTTTCCGTTGATTGCCATCAGTAAACTTCGTTCGATGACCGTCCTGAAATTCTTCAGATCCGCATCGGAGCGAATGAAGTTGCAGTGCGAGCCTATGATAAAATCACACTTGTCTTGAATTGCCTTGACCGGGAGATTATCCAGCACACCGCCATCGACATAAAAACCTCCATTAAATTCTACCGGATTAAACACGGCTGGTACACAACAAGATGCCAGGATTGGCGTGATCAACTCTCCCTGGGTAAAATATTCAATCTTACCTCGTCTCATTTCCGTGGCAGCGATCACTACCGGAATTTTCAACGCTGAAAAATCATTCTCAGGAATAAATTTTAAAAACAAGTCGCGCAATCCTTCGAGTTTTAGCAGCCCCGTCCAACTCCATGCGAAGCGAAGGGATCTGGCAAAACTTGTCGACTTGATCATCCCCATGATCTCATCCGGTTTGTATCCGTAACTGTACAAGCAACCCGTAACTGAGCCAGCGCTTGTGGCTGCGATGTAATCAACTTTTACATTAAATTCTTCGAGTGCTTTAATCACGCCCAGGTGACAAATTCCCCTTGCGCCTCCACCCGACAATACCAGTCCTGTCTTCATGCTGTGACTTAAAGTTCCGAAAGCCTAAACGTTTTGTCAGCGCGAATTCCTTTCTCCGTTCTCACCAGCGTGCAACATTCGTTGACCGGATCGTGCTCAAAAAACAATACGTATTTATTATCCACGGCTTCATTGAGGAATTTCTCTTTCTCCTGCATCGACAAAAGTGGTCGTGTATCGTAGGCCATGATGTAAGGCATAGGAAGATGTCCGACTGACGGCAGAAGATCGGCCATGTAACAGACTACGCGATCTTTATACTTGATCTTGGGCACCATCATTTTATCCGTATGCCCCGATGAAAACAGAATGTCAAATTGTCTAAAGGGAGTCTCACCCTCTTTAACGAATTTCAAATGTCCACTCTCCTGCATGGGAAGAATGTTCTCTTTAAGGAAACTGGCTTTCTCGCGAGCATTAGGTTTTAATGCCAGATTCCAATGTTCTTCGGTTGACCAGTACTGCGCATTCTTAAAAGTTAGCGCAAGTTTACCGCTTTCAATTTTCACACCTCCCCCACAGTGATCAAAGTGCAGGTGTGTCAAGAACATGTCGGTGACATCATCTGGAGAGAAGCCTGCGCTTTGGAGAGAAGCGATCAGGTTATCGTTGCCATTTAGGTAGTAGTGACTGAAGAATTTCGCGTCCTGTTTGTCGCCCAGCCCATTGTCAATGAGAATCAACCGGTCTCCATCCTCAATCAGTAAGCAACGCATGGCCCAGTTGCAAAGATTGTTTTCATCCGCAGGGTTAAGTTTATGCCAGATCGACTTGGGAACAACACCAAACATTGCTCCCCCATCGAGTTTGAAATTTCCTGTATTGATTACGTGTAGCTTCATGGAGGCGACTGGTTTTGTGCGGAAAGTTACTAGGTTTTAAATGACATAAAAAAAGCCGCTATAATTCAGCGGCTCTTGTCGATGCTTTCGTGATCTTACTCCTGAACAACACCCATGCGGCAGAACTTGTCAATGCGCTGCTGGATTCGGTCTTCTTCGGAGAGCGCTTCAAGCTCGTTGGTCAGCGTGAGAATAACTTTCTTTACTTCATTGGCCATCCACTTCAAATCGGTATGTGCACCACCCAGAGGTTCCTTCACAATGCCATCGATTAATTTTTGTTCGAGCATGTCTTTGCCCGTGAGCTTCAAAACTTCAGCAGCTTGTTCTTTGTAGTCCCAGCTCCGCCATAAGATCGATGAACAAGATTCAGGTGAGATCACCGAGTACCATGTATTTTCAAGCATCAGCACGCGATCTCCAATGGCAATGCCCAATGCTCCACCGGATGCACCTTCACCAATCACGATACAAATCACCGGCACTTTGAGCATGAACATCTCCTTGAGGTTTCGCGCAATGGCTTCCCCTTGTCCGCGCTCTTCGGCTTCAAGGCCAGGAAATGCACCGGGAGTATCAATGAAGGTAACGATCGGCTTGTTGAATTTTTCTGCCAGCTTCATCAGGCGCAATGCCTTGCGATAACCTTCAGGATTTGCCATTCCAAAATTCCGAAGTTGACGCTGCTTCGTATTCCTGCCCTTTTGCTGACCGATCAACATAAAAGTTTTGCCTTCGATCGTGCCAAATCCTCCGACCATTGCCTTGTCGTCAGAGACATTACGATCACCATGCAACTCGATAAAGTCGGATGTGATTTCGTAAATGTAATCAAGCGTATAGGGTCGATCGGGATGACGAGACAACTGAACGCGTTGCCAGCCGGTGAGGTTCTCGAAGGTTTCCTTCTTTAACTCAAGGATCTTTTTTTCCAACGCCTTGACCGCTGCCTGCACTTCCTTATCGCTGTCGCTGGCAAGGTGCTTCATGTCCTCAAGCTTGCTTTCCAACTCGGCAATAGGTTTCTCAAAATCTAAAAGACTCATGGGCTCTGGTTAATTCCAGCACAAAAATAAGAGAATTTCGAAATTGTGGAATGATTCGTCCGAAAAGGGGCAGTGGGGCTTATTTTTTTAAGAACTCCTGAACCTTGTGCATTAGGGCTGCACTGTTGAATGGTTTTTCCAGAAAGTCATCTGCTCCAGCTCCACGCGCAAGGGGTTCGATGCCTGGCGTAGCCGATAACATGATCACCGGTATCTTTCGTGTAGCATCGTTCGACTTGAGATACTTGCATATCTCCAGTCCATCGTTCCCTAACAAATGCTTATCAAGCAAGAACAAGTCTGGCCAGTTTTCGCGTTGTGCGAGCACAGATTTTCCGTCAGGCGATATTTCAATTTCATATCCTGCTTTATTGAAAATTAATTTCATGATCTCCTGCACACTCTCGTCATCCTCAATAATAAAAATCTTTTTAGGCTTCATCACTGACGCACGCGAAGTTAAAATGGGTTGGCACTCCTTCACAAATAAAAGCAGCTACGTCCGTCTAACGTAACTGCTTTATTCAGCAAACCATTCCTAGGAGTTCCCTTAGGGTAAGAATGATCGCCCTTGAATTCCAAAAAAGGCGGATTCAAGACAAGCAAGTTAACGACAGATCGGGCAAAATTGTGAATGAGCGGCCGACTTTTATTTAAGGAATATTTTTTATCGTAAAAGATACAGGGGCGGACGATATCGCAAATTGGAAAGTTTAGACGCGAATTCGGCACCAGTAAAAGATTATGCCCGGTGAGCCGGTTACAGGATGGACCCGGTGGCACACCTTAAGCAGGGACTCGACCTGCACTAGCTGCATGGCATGATTTTTTTATCGGTGTTTTGCATACGCCAATCAATGAGGACGGATAAAAAAGAAATATTGCGTGAACTCCTGTTGAGCGAAAATCGTGGTTTCGTTCTAAGCATTAAACTAAACAGTCAATCGCAGCCCATTAAGACGGCCGTCAAGCATGTAGATCACAACAAAATTGTGTTGGAGGAGACTTGCATTTTCGGTCACCCACTTGAGCGCACCGTCATTACATTATTGGATATCGACTGGGTGAAGCGCTACAAGGTGCTTTACAGTAGCCCGGTATATGAAAGCATCCGCCTGATAAAGGATAACATTCGCGTTATGCGCAATCGAATCGGAATAATTGCAGAACAACAACAGTATCAATAAAAAAGAAAAGGCCCCGTAAGGCCTTTTTTCATTTAATGGTGGATAACAAGGAATGATTTCTAGACGGCATCTTTGGCACCGATTTCGTCAGCCCTTACCGTTGAGATTCCAAGCCCAATCAGAATATTCTTGATGATGTTATTGACGTTGTGGAAGCTCCACACGATCAAACTTAATTCCGGTTCAAGCTTCGTTAACACATAACTACTCATAATGAACAGGAACAGGTTGAAGCTGAAGTAGAAGAGGATACCGCTATTGATCCACAGCAAGCCAAAGTCATTCATCGGCCTTACTGCCGAGAACACACTAATAAAATACGAGATACTGTAGATTATACAGATCGCTCCCGACAGCGTCCACATCAACGTTTGATATTCGTTGAACGCTTGAAAGAAGATAGCAATAACAATGTAGGTTAGCAGATAAATGCCCAGACCCCATTGTACCGTCCGCTTACCACGGGTAGTCTGCAGCACATCGCTGTAGAACCAGGCAAGAAGAACAAAAAATATCAGGAAGTATGCATTGAAAACCAGCACCGTTGACATCTTCGCCTCGAACAGGAAGTGCGCAATAAGGTCGCAGACAGCCGACACGATGACAATCGCACCGATCTTATGTCCAGATCTGCTTAAATGCTTGATCCGAAAGAGGTAGAGTATCAGCGGAAATGCAACCGAGAAGATCGATGCATACCTGATAATCTCAGATATTAGTTGTGACGACATTCGTTTCGGTTAGTTTTCGACTAGAGGACATGGTGGACAACCGCTTGAGGCATCATACACTACCGCTTCTACCATCTCGCCTCTTCCTCCTGTTGATGAATCACTGGTCAAGTCATTAATAATCAACAACACCTGCGGTGTATAATTAACATCGCTGATGGCTGGCTCAATCTGTATATATTCAAAAAATGGGATTGCTGCCATCTCATCGAAGACATGCTTTCCGAAGAAATGGAACCATATCTGGTCCGGATTTCCTCTTTCATAATTATCAGCCCAGTGACGCGCGACATCATCTGAAATTTCCGTGTCGGAATTTGCGTCTATGATCGTTTTGTTGGCTGCCCAGATGGCGAGCGAAGCATCGACTGGAATGATCAGAAAGTGGTGTTCACCAGCGTCATCATACGCGTGCTGGAAAGCCACCCCGATAAGTTCGTCCACTGAGCTGGACAACTTAGCCAGGTTCTCTTTACTGAGTGCAAAGCCCAATGGCTTTGTTCTGGCGCTCAGGTTGTTTTTCGTCCTGTAAACATCCATCCAACGATAGCCAGTTTCGGTTGGGATCTGTTTACCAATATTCCGGTAAAACGACAAGTCGGTGATATTCTTAGCGTCATCCTTCCCATCCTGACACGCAAGAAGGGAGATAGCAAACACTGCCACCGAGAAATACACTAGTTTTTTCATATTGGGAGATTAAGCCGGGATTATGTTGTTGTTTATAGACAATACCCTAAAGTTCGTACAAAGCGGTAATTTTTCAAACAGCAATACCGTGCAGCGGGTATATGTAAAAGCAAATGCCCGCGTTTTTGGGCTGTTTTAGCGGTCGGCCGCTGGAAAATAAATCCACATTATTTAGCTTTCGGCCCGGTTACCTCCATAATAAACTGATAACCAAAGCGTTAAGCCAACCAGCTTGCAGTTCTAATAATTTTGCCAAATTTGGGGCGTTTGAATGTACATTGGCAATGATCTATTCCCCAGTTTTCGCTTTTAATATCAAAACGAAGCATCTTTTGGTATACCTGCCCCCAGAGGCTTCAAGCTCATCAGCTTTTACGAGGCATCAGAAGGAAGGCGCTTTAAAGGTTGATCGGAATCTGTAGAAGAGGCCATACCATCCACGCAATAACCGATTCTCACCAGTTTTGAATGGAATTACCGAAAAGGATAGTTTATTCACGGGTAATATTCAGCGCGGGAATAGCGCTTCTGGCATCGCTGTGCGGTCTTTTTCTCTACGAAACTTACCAGCAGAATGTCGCTACTACCGAGGTCGATCACGCTTCGCTTATAAATCAAAAGCTAGAACGAATTTATGTACACGTGAATGAACAGGAATCTGCGTTGCGCGGGTTCCTTCTTGGAATTTCATCAGACGCGCATAATCGCGATACACGAAACAGCATCGAAAGACTTTTCAGGCAAATTGACTCGCTACAAACCAATAGTGCCTTGAAGCCTAGCGTTCAGAATCTACGTGCACTGGTAAACGACTATCATGCGCGGTACGATTCTGCGCTCGTGATCGGCAGTGCTACGTCTACCCTACCACCTGATTACACCATTAAACTTCTGCAGAATGGCCGAGCTCAGCTGCAACGATTACGAATTCAAATAGACACCATTCAAAGAATTGGTGGTGAAGAGTCACGGGCCCGCGGACTGGAGGCAAAAACGCATACTATTCTCGCAACATTAATTGGTGTGGCGGCCAGTATTTTTTCCATTGTGATCTTCGTGCTTGCCTTCTATTTCATCGATCAGGAGCTGAAACGCTCACAGCAATACGTTGACGAAACCAATGCATTAAACGAAAAGATTGCGCAAATCAATAAAGAACTTCAACATGCCAATAGCAATCTCATGCGACTCAACAACGAGCTCGAAACGAAAAATTTTCAGCTCGAGCGGTATGCGCGTGAAATAAGCTCTTTTACCCACATCACCAGCCACGACATGCAGGAGCCACTCAGGAAGATAGAATTTTTTATCTCCGTTATCCTGGAGCGCGAAGAACAGAACCTGACAGATGAGGGTAAGCGAATTCTTGCAAAAATTACTCAGTCAGTACTTCGCATGCGAAAGCTGTTTCTGAGCATGCTTGAATTCTCGCTAACCAATACGGCTGATAATAACATAGAAGATTTTGATCTAAATGACGTTCTCAAGACAACACTGGAAACGCTGAAAATCTATATTCGCGACAGCAACGCCAACATTGAGAGCGAGAATCTTCCTCGCGTAAAAGGCGTTCGCTATCAATTCCAGCAACTGTTTGAGAATCTTGTCAGTAATGCAATTAAGTTCAGGCGGAAGGATGTGATTCCCGAGTTGCAGATCACCTGTGAAGAGGTAGACGGCTCCGTGATCCAGCACAAAGGCTTACGGGCCAACACCCCATATTACAGAATCGATTTTAAGGACAACGGCACCGGCTTTGATCCGATCTATGCTGAGAAGATCTTTGACATCTTCCAACGACTCGTCCCACGGAGCGATACCTTTGGCGTTGGTATAGGTCTGACGATTTCGCGAAAGATTGCCGAAAACCACAAGGGGATCCTGGTGGCTAGCAGCAAGCCCAACCAGGGCGCAACCTTTTCACTATTTATTCCTTTGGAACAGCGAGAAGCGCCCGGTACTTTTTAAGGAGCCTGGCATATCATTTTAAAAACAAGGGAACACACACAATTCACGTTAGCCACTCCGTTGTAGTACTATTTTACTATCAATCTGGTACAATTCTACCATTATCTTTATTGATAATTATGGTCCGGTTTGTTTACCTTACGGAAGGTTGGATGCACAAACTTCTTGAACATATCATCGTGTTACTTGGAAGAATAAAAGACATATTCAAGCCCTTTGCCAGCGCGTATGATGTAGGCGACATGGTTGTGTTGAAAGATGGATCCGGCTATCCGATGCTTGTTACTGAAATAAAGAAAACCAAGCAGATGAATGAACCGCTCCTTTATTGCAGGTGGTTCGATCGGGAGACGGGGGAAACGCGCTTCAATTTCTTTCCGGAAAGCCGATTAAAAGCTTTTGACTGGAGTAAGCAATAGCGGGACAACTGAAAGTGGCTGACACTATCTTTTAAAAACAAAGACTGGGTCGCCCTGGACTTCCTCCATAAGATGCATCTCTGCCGACTCCATTTTGACTATACGGAAACTGCTGCCACCTATTAAAATCTTTTTTTCGTCTGACGAGATGGCCCAGTCATGCTCCTGAAATGCATCCTGCCCATCACAGCTTAACCCCGTGTTCTTTATTTCAAGCAGTCTGCTGTAGCGGAAAATCCAGTGATCATTGACAGCGCATGCACGAATTTCATTCTTACCGGATCGGTTGACGGCCACAAAATTCCAGGTCTTCGAGGTCGAGCCGCAAATCACTTTTTCTATTTCGGTGAGCACGATTTTCGATGGAGGTGCTTGTGGTGAAGGTGAATCCTCGGAACACGAACTAGCAAGTACCAGGGCGATAAGGCAAAACAAAGAGGGTTTCATCACATGTGTAGAATCTATTGCAATGTAAAGGTAAACGAAGAAACTGACAATGCTTCCTACTTCTACTCCCACTTCCAGTCCCCCGCTAACCGCAGCGGTTCTTCGAGATTGTTATCAATCATAAACTGCCGGGTCGTTTCAGAGTCCATCGGAGACGCTGGTAACGTTTCTGCATCCGCGAGGCCAAAAAGGATCATCGTTCCAAAACGAGCGGTGTTGCGTATATGCTCCTCGTTGACAAGGTCAAAGTTATCGCAATTGGCATGATAGCACCGATAGATCGAACGATCCAGGTTGCTGTTGAGCCCCATGACTGGAATTCCCTCGAGCATAAAAGGTTGGTGATCGCTATGCAAGCCCGAACTCCGGGTAATTTTGTTTTTGAAAATCGTATCGACTTTTGCAACCGTTGCCCCCAGGTTTGCGAAGAAGGTAGTATCGTCCAGCTTCCCTCCTGCATTAATGCCGATCGGGTTTCCGGTCATGTCAAGGTTCATCATGTACTTGATGTTTTTGATCGATCCGTCCTTCAGCGCCTCATTGACCATATAGGTTGAGCCGAGTAGCCCCTGTTCTTCTCCCATGAACATAATAAATTGCACCGTTCGTTTCGGTTTCAGGTTGTTGGCCTTAAAAGCGCGAGCAATATCGAGAATGGCGAATGACCCAATTCCATTATCAATGGCACCGGTTGCAAGGTCCCATGAGTCAAGGTGGCCCCCCACAAGAATGCGCTCATCCGGGAGTTCATTGCCTTTGATAGTAGCCACTACGTTGCGAGCTTTTATGGGATCGCTTTGATTCGACATCACAATACGAGCACGCACCTTCTTTTTCTTAAATTTCTCTTTTATCGCAAATCCATCTTCTTTGGAAATACAAATTGCTGGAATCGAAAGCAGGTCTCCTGTGACCGATGCAGTTCCGGTAAACATCACACCACCATCAACCTGGTTATAAATGATTACCCCGATCGCTCCATGGCGGATAGCGATTGCCGTCTTCTCACTACGATGCAGGTTACGCAAGCCATCCGCGCTGTTGGGTAAAATGCCAATGTAGAACAAGGCAATCTTACCCTTCGCTGCACTCGGGTTTGCGGCATAATCTGCTTCGAGTCCGTTGCCCATATCAACAAGTTCACCAGTTACTTCTGCACTCACAGGCGAATGTCCCAGTGTCACAGCATTAACCGAATCTCCGTCAATCTGAACAGAAACATTACCGCGTGACCAGGCAACCACTTCGAATTCCTGGTATGCAACATCGTCAAACCCGTATTCTTTGAATTTATTAAACGTATATTCTTCAGCCTTATGACCATTCTCAGAACCAGTCAAGCGATGCCCGATGGTTGACGTGGCTTCTTTCAGCGTGCTATATGCCTTTGAATTTTGCTTGATCTCACGGTCGAGGCGGATGAACGTTTCATCCAACGTTTCTTTTTTCTGACATGCAGATGCGACTGCGATTACCAATACGAGTAACGACAAATTCTTCATAGACAGGCAATATATTAATTGCTCACACGACAAAAAAATTTTGATCCAGTTGTTACGTGTACGGGTGGACGAACTAACCATTCATCGACACATTTTGCCGCTGTGCAAAACTCAATTCGTTCGTCTTTTATATTGGAGTGATTTAATTACCTTCACATCCTTCACCAACCTCGACATATGAAACGAAACAACGTTATTCTATTTTGTTACTCGCTACTGTTATTGACTGTGACACCGGCCTTCGCGCAAGATCCTGCGGCTGACAAAGACGTACTGACGGAACTTGAAAAAGTCGCAGTGATCGACCAAAAAGTGATGATGCCCATGCGCGATGGTATACGACTAGCCACGGATATCTATCGACCGAAGGCAGACGGAAAATATCCGATCATTTTTTCAAGGACCCCATACAATTTTAATAGCTACCGCGATGGCGAGCTGGTAACGCGAACGTTGAAGACAGCGCTTGATGCAGTAAAGCGAGGTTATGCATACGTGGTCCAAAATGAGCGAGGTCGTTTTTTCTCGGAAGGTGAATGGGATATTCTCGGCACTCCACTGACGGATGGATATGATGCGCTGTCGTGGATGGCAAAACAACCCTGGAGCAACGGAAAAGTTGGATTACTCGGTTGTTCTTCCACTGCAGAATGGCAAATGGCAGTGGCATCGATGGAGCATCCTGCACTCGGGGCGATGGTGCCTCAAGGCTTTGGTGCAGGGGTTGGTCGTGTCGGAAAATATTACGAGCAGGGAAACTGGTTCAGAGGTGGCGCACAGCAAATGTTGTTCACGTCATGGTTATACGACACGCAGCATGATGACGTCAAACCCGTGTTACCAAAGGGCGTGTCGCAGGAGGACCTGCAACGCATCCAGCGATTTTACGATATGGCACCCCGCTACCCGAAAGTCGATTGGTCTGAGCAATTCAAGCACCTTCCCATTCAGGATATCATAAAAGATGCCGAAGGGCCGAAAGGTGTTTATGAAAAAATGATCAGACGAACACCAAATGATCCCGCATGGTATGAAGGCGGCCTTTACCACGACAACATGCCATTCAACACTCCCGCCTTCTGGTTTGTATCGTGGTATGATGTGTCTACGAGTCCCAATCTGGCGCTGTACAATCACGTGCGTACGGCAAAGGATCCAAAAGTGCGGGATGCACAATACCTGGTAATCGCACCCACGCTGCACTGCGGTTATAAGCGCGCAACCGAAAACACAATAGTCGGAGAACGCAGTGTTGGAGATGCCCGACTTGATTACGATGAGATGGTCTATGGATGGTTTGATCTCTGGTTAAAAGGCGAACAAAATGATGTGATGAAGCAAATGCCTAAAGTCCGCTATTTTACGATGGGTTCGAATCAATGGCAAACTTCGGAGACCTGGCCTCCCGCAAATGCAACGATGACAACCTATTACCTCACCAGCGAAGGCAAGGCGAATACACTTAATGGAAATGGAAGCCTAACCATGAAGAAGCCGGGAAAAGATAATCCAGATTCGTTTACATATGACCCGATGAACCCCGTTCCGTCCTATGGTGGTAATGTATGCTGCGTTGGCAACGCTATCCAGGGAGGCGCCTTCGATCAACAACAAATGGAGAAGCGTGAAGATATTTTGGTCTATACGTCCGAACCACTGAAAGAAGGAGTTGAAGTGAGCGGATTCATTGAGTCGACTCTTTATGTGTCTTCCGATGCGAAGGACACTGACTTCACCATCAAACTTATCGATGTGTATCCTGATGGAAAGGCTTACAATCTTGACGAAACGATCCAACGCGTCCGCTACCGGGAAGGTTATGACAAGGAAGTATTCATGAAGGAAGGCGAAGTGTATAAAGTGGACCTGACGCCAATGTCAACCAGCAACTACTTTGACAAAGGGCACCGCATCCGAATCGAGATATCGAGCAGCAATTTTCCACGGTTTGACAGAAACCTCAACACGGGTGGAAAAAACTATGATGAATCGAAGCCAGTGATTGCACACAATCGAGTTCACCATTCGTCAAAATATCCAAGCCTGATCAGAATACCCGTAGTAACCAAAAAGAAAAATTAGGCAAGCGTTCCGTGAACGAGTGGATTCCATGAAATCTGTTTTATCTGATTTCATGGAATTCGTTTTTTTTGCATAGTATTAGGCATCATGACGGAAGTAGTAAAGTTCCACATCCTCGCCCATATCATTATTTCCTTTACCGGTGCCTTGCTGTTGCTCGCAATCTGGTATAACATAAGTGATCGGTTCAGGCAAATTTTACAGGAGGACAACTCTCCCAAGCGGGTCGACAGAGGACTGTTATACTTAAGCCTGGCCATTTTTGTCTGGGTGATCGCAGGTGGTTGGGCTTACCTAGGAAATGAGTTTCATTTTTCGAATGCGCTCTACTTCCGAACGATCAACAACCTGTTTTCTATTGCGAACGACTTGTTCCTGTTTCTCGCACTTCGTTACGCAGATCATGCCCCTGACTTTATTCACAAAAACACCCGAAATACAAACCGGATTGTCGCACTGATCATAATCGCTGCGGTGCTTACGTGTTTGATTCCTGCAGTGATGGGTGACGCAGATACAGTATCAGGTATACGATTGAGTGCACTGCCAGACCTGTTGCTGTCGGCCTTTCTCACATTCCTTCTGATCGTCACGTTCTATCAGACATTTGCGAACCGTGGATTAAAGATCGTTGCTGTCATTTCGGTAATCGCGATCCTTTTCATTTTTGTTTCCATTCTTCCGGATGCTTTTCCGGAGTTGTACGATGACTTCACTAAAAACCTGATCAAGATAACGGCCAAAACATCGTTCATTGCCGTCACACTTGTAATGGCTACAAGTTGGGTAATTCAACTTGCCACAACCCCCAAGCCAAATGAAATGATGATCAGCTTCATGGACTGGTCACTGATCAAAATCACCATCCCATCCAAAAAAGTGTTTGGCGCAACGATCGAATTCGGATCAAAGACCACGCAATACACCAACTTGTTCAAGTTTGCCATCAGACGAAAATATGGCAATGAATCTGCGCAAAGTATCCTGATCGGCTACGGTGGTGAAATAAACAATCAGACGTACCTCAGCCGTATCATCGATAACATCAACGAAATTCTAAACCTGGAAGATGAGCAGAAGCTTGAGCGCAAAGACTTGTTTACCTTCATTGGCCAGGGGAGATACCGACTGCGGATAATCCCGGAAAACATCAAAATCGATGACACGTTGCTCAAGGAATTTGTAAGCACACCGGAAAACCAGGAATACAAAGCGATCACAGCATCGTGATTCTGCTTTACGCATTCATCACCAACAATTCATCACAGGTTCTGGAACAAGCTGAAAACCAGAAGAATGAAGTCATGTAATTAAGTGTAATTCCAGTTACACATCGTATCGCCTCCTTACTTTTTACTATTGTTTGCTACAACCCTCGGCCTACCCTACCGCCATCCATACTTTTGGTTGCAAACACGGAACAGCTATGGCGAACATTTGGATTAAGAAAGACATCAACGAACTGACACGTGAAGCAGCAAGCGATGAAAAAGGTTTGAAAAGAACAATCGGAACCATGGGCCTCATCGCACTCGGCATTGGAGCAATCATCGGTGCTGGTCTTTTTACAAGTACGGCTGAAGCGATGGCGTTTCACACGGGTCCGGCTGTGTCCATTAGTTTTCTGATCGCAGGTGTTGGTTGCGCGCTCGCAGGTCTTTGTTATGCTGAATTTGCTTCGATGATCCCAATTGCCGGCAGTGCATACATGTATGCCTATGCTACGATGGGAGAATTCATTGCATGGATCATCGGCTGGGATCTCGTACTGGAGTACGGTGTGGCGTCTGCCAAAGTCGCCACATCATGGTCTGAATATTTGAACAAACTGCTCGCGAATGTCTTTGGAGTTCAGATTCCTTATGAGTTTTCGCATTCTCCCTTTCAGTCTTCGGCTGATGGGGTTCAAGGCATAATGAATGTTCCCGCCATGTTTATCATCCTCTTACTTTCACTCGTGTTGATTCGGGGCGTGAAAGGTTCGTCACTGCTCAATGGCATCATTGTGATTGTTAAAGTGGGAATTGTCTTGCTGTTCATCGGTTTTGGCTGGGCCTTTATTAATCCAGACAACTATACACCCTATATTCCTGAAAGCTCCGGAGGTGCGTACGGATGGAGTGGAATTTTTGCCGGTGCCAGTGTTGTATTTTTTGCATTCATTGGCTTTGATGCCGTGTCAACAGCCGCACAAGAAGCAAAAAATCCTCAGCGGGATATGCCCAGGGGAATTCTTTTATCGCTACTGATCTGCGTAGTGTTGTATATGCTTTTCGCTCACGTACTGGGTGGTATTGCGAATTATAAGGAATTCAAAACCGTTGGGCAGGAGGCATCCGTCACCTATGTGATCGATACGTATATGAAGGGCTATGGGTGGTTATCCACACTAATTACAGTTGCAATTCTTGCTGGATTCTCTTCCGTTATTTTGGTGATGCTGATGGGACAATCGCGCGTATTCTTTTCCATGTCCAAAGATGGGCTCGTGCCGAAAGTATTTTCGCAATTGCACACGCGATTCAAAACACCGTGGCAGTCAAACATTCTGTTTTTTATTTTTGTAGGATTAATAGCCGCGTTTGTTCCAGCATCAATCATCTCCGACATGACTGTCATCGGGACATTGTTTGCCTTCGTATTGGTGTGTTTTGGAATCCTTATCCTTCGCAGAACAGACCCAGCATTGCGCAGGCCCTTTCGCACACCCTGGGTGCCTGTGGTTCCAATACTCGGCATCGTTGTATGCACAGGTTTGATCTACACACTCGGCCCTGCCAACTGGTTGCGTCTCATCCTGTGGCTGGTGATCGGAATCGTGATTTACTTCGCATACGGCATCAAGCGGAGCAGACTCCAGAACCGGTAAATTTTTGATCTGAATTACATGCAAGAATCAACTAGGCCATGTACTGATTGGGGGCTTTGCCTGTCCATCGTTTGAAAGCTCGCGAGAAAGCACTTAGTTCATTATAGCCGAGGAAATAAGAAATCTCTTTCAGTTGATATTTACCCGACTGCAGGTAGTGTATCGCAAGCGATTTGCGAACAGCATCTGCAATCTGTTGAAAACTTGTCGATTCTTCCTGCAGCCTCCGCTGGATACTTCTTGGTGTCATCATGAAGTTTGATGCGACATCTTCGAGTGTAAGAATGCCGAGGTATGAATTCTTGGTCAGAAACTCCATCACCTTCACCTGAAAGGACTCAACAGGTTGGGCTGGCATGCCGACTTTCGCCAGGAGTTCGCGTTGAACTTCATAGTTGCCGGTGATGATGGACTCCTCCCAATACGAACCATCGAGGACGATCTCAATCTGATCCGCTCTTTCAGGACGACAGCGAAGCACACGCTCGTACTCGTCATGCAATGCACCTCTCAGTGTCATAGACTTGGGTTTGACCTTCCGCAACAACAGGCCGTCAAGCTCGTGAACGGTAAACACAAGAACAAAATCAAGCCAGAATTTTTCGACTATCGCATCTGCAGGCGAATCCGTTCTGCAATACCGCACAGCAATATCTACGTCTTTTCGTACTTCCATGGTGAACAGGTCCGTCACCAGTGGAGTCAGTGAGGCCGCGACCTGAATGGCCTCACCGACTGTTGTACTGCTCTTAATAATTTCTCCAACCACACCTAACGCGCCCAATTGAAGTGACTCGCCAAAGTGCATTCCGAAGTGCTGATCACCGGAGGCATCCGCAGTGAATCGGATAAGTTGATAAACTTGGTCGCGCGAAACCGAATGATTAGCGCTGTTCAGCACCTTGTCGATATCAATTGCTGCACGCGAGGCCAGTTCATGAATCGGAAGATCCCGGAGCGCAGCGTATCCACAAAATGCCAGAAGGAGTTGTCGTTGTTGATCAGTCATGCCAATGCGAGTCGAGTTTCAAACCGACTAAGTTCGATTATTTCATCCAGAATCTGTTCTCAGCAGCTACATCTTCGCTGTAAATCCGGCCGAGAATGATCTTCCCGTCTTCAACGGTATAAACGTCAACATTCCGCACATCAAGTGTCGCACCTGCCGGATGTACGGCAGTCCACCGAAGCACGGCTACCACGGTATTGCCATTCCCTTCAAAATACTCAACGTGCTCAAGTCTTATCGTTCCTTCGGATAGCTCCCACATCTTTTTACCCATTAATAGAAGTTCTGCCTTTGAAGTCTTCACACCGGAGATCCTGTTATCCCCCGGCTGAACCCATACAACGTCCGGATGCAGGAGGAATGAGAACGATGCATGATCTCTTTGCTGGTAGGCCGAAAGAAAAGCTTTTACCGTCTCGATTGGTGTTTTAGGTAACCGCTTAATGTCAGTCTGGGCGGATGCGTTAAATGCAATGAGCATGAGTACCATCAGTTTAATCTTTGTCATAGCAAAGTCGGGGATTGTATTTGTTAGGATTGACGGAAGGATTGCTCGGGATGGCTTTCATTTATGCCTTTGTATTGAAGAATTGCCATCAGCGTTACCCATGCAGCAACTCCAAAGATCAATACCTTGCCGATAACTGATATGCCGATTGGCAGAATGAGTAAAACAATACTTCCCACCACCCAGAGCGAATCCGCTAATGTGATGGCGATGACAGACGAACGTTGAAGATGCTTTCCGATACTGACAACACCCACAGCTGTCGCAAAGGTGACGAGGAAGATACCCGTCCAAAAGAACGGAGAGGTGGAACTAACCTCAAACAGATTGCTGAAGATGCCGGGGACAATGGTAAGCAATAATCCCGTTACGCCTGAACTAATCGAATTTAGACGAAGTACATTTCTAAGTGTGATCATAATTGTTTTGTTTAATTATGATACAAACCTAGTATTGAGGTGCCCGTTAGCACTTACCCGTATGCGTCAAAGGCTTACCAATAAGCGACAAGCGTGGCCGTTACTGTAGAATTATGGTTGATGTCTCCGATTATGCAAATGCAGCGGAGCCTTGAACGCTAAAGTTTTCAGCGAGAAATTTTCCGATGTTCGGAAGTTTAAATGTCAGATCATTGAGTGGGCAAATGGATTCAATTTCCGACAGCTGGATTTTGATGGTGGAAAGATATGCACCGGACGGCTCGAACCAATCCAACACGACTAGCGGCTTACCATCTTTTTCTTCGAACTCCACTGCAGATACAAAGAGCATGCGATGCACAAAGCGTCTGTTCAGTCCAAAGATCTTTCCAGTCCCACAATTCCTCAGCAAGAACTGCTCAATGTCCTTTTGGTTTCGCAGCCGTCTGTGGCCGAAAGTACGGTAAGGGAGCAATATGGTGTCAAGGAGGTGGTGCATGACTTAATTGTCTCCATATATAAAATTACCGTACCAGCTGAATTGCCGCAAGCAGCTGTACGGTCAGGCGGCCTTGTTATTTTTCAAACTCAACCACATACTCAGACAAATATTCTGATCGCTGTCCTTCCATTTCTTTAAAAAACAATCGGGCTTTCTTCCCCAGCCGAACGCAGGTGTACTTGTTCTTGATGTCTTCGGGGGTATTGAGTGGCTGGAGGGATGGATACCATAATATTCTGCCAGGACGACTGACAAGTAGCTGAGGTTTGCTCCACTGTTGTGAGTTGTCTCCTTCGCCCAGATCTTTGTTCATATTAAAAGAGATGTACAGATTACTCCCCTCCCATTTCTTTCCCTCTACTCTTCCCATCAACATTACCCAGCAGTTGAGATACGTATTCCAGCTTACCGAAGGTCCCCAGTGAAACATTTTATTGACAACCGATGCCGGGCCACCTCCCTCACTCTCCGGGATTTGCAACGACCTCACCGGGACGCCTGCAGCATCGTAGGATGCATTAAATCCCTTTCCGTCCCACCGCTTGGCTTTTGCTTCCGGTTGTTCAAGATCAGACAACTTAATCCGCGCTATACTAATACATTGCCCACTCCATTCAGTTGAAGGATCATAGTTGGCGGAATCATAGGCTATTGGATAACTATACTCACCGTAAAAAACGTAGAGATGATCACCACTTGCAACCGCGGAGGGATCGCCTACTCCCCCGGCAAATGTCAGGGAAGTATTGTGAGGCTTCAGGATCATACGGGGCTGAAGATCTTCAATCAGAATTCCTTTATTTTCCCAACTCTTGCCACCATCGGCAGATTTCATTATTCCAATCCGAGGAACGGCAGCAGCGGAGGCTGGACCACGCAAACCTTCCGGCCAGTTTTTGTCGATGTAGCCTTTCCCGGTTTCGGCATCATAAGGAAGTGTCGCAGGATAATTTTCATTATGGTAAAGTGCATACAATGTTTTCCCGGAGGGATCTTTCGAATCCTGGTAAACCGTTTCGAACCACACCGCTCCGTGCAATCCCTCTTCTCCGACAGGCGCGTTTGGAGGCATTTTCGGATCTATGAACTCATCAGGCTTCCGAAGAAATACTTCATCCGGATTAGAGCCATCTGCATACTCAAGTTCTTCGGCATCGCCCCACACCGGATCTTCCCCGTACTTTCCAGGAAATATTCGCAGCGTGTCGCCCACCCAAACTTCCGCCATGTTACAGTCAACAAATGAGTTAAAAAGAAACTTCTCCGATTCGATCAGTTTGAAGGTTGGAGTTTGGGAGGCCTGTTCCCCGGTGGAAACACAACGAAGCAGTCCGAACGCGAGCAAAAAAAGAAATGAGCGCAACACCATAAATTTTGGTTAGAAACCTAATTTATTAAAAAATGGACGCGAGAAGAAAAGCCAGATAGTAATGTGGCGGACATCCAAAGTATCGAAGTTGAAAACACTGGTTATCCACATCACGTAAAAAAGATTTCCACAAACACTTGATTAGTTCACGGATTGCGTGTTTTTTTGTGAATAACTTGTTGACAAGTTTAGTAGAAGAACAAAAAAAGAGCTTGCCGGGGAACACAGGAAAACGCTATGGCAATTGCGAAAACATATTATCCTTTGGCAAGCTCTTATTAAGCCTCAAGTATACACAATTCTACGTCTTCCTTCCTCCTTCTTATCTGATTTTTACCCAGGACGATTCCATGGACGGCACACACCTACATCGTGATTTTCTTTAGATTGACGTATGAGGTGTCTAATGCTTCTATTGCTGGGGATCAATGGATCGCTCGCGGCCCAACCGTACGCGAGTGAACGCACCATTCTGGATCGGATCATCTACATCTACAATCTTAAATCTGTTGTGAATGAAAATGCGTGGCCGGGATTCACGGCAGAAGCCTTTGACGTGCCATTGGTGTATTATGCCGATAGTGCTTGTTATGTCGCTAATCCTACCCAACGTTTTATCGATACCTACAAACCAACACTACTGTCGAAAGCATCCGGACTGACTATTTTTAAGGCACCCCTTCTCGACCGCGTTCCCTTCCACATGGAAACTGGGATGACATTTGGTGACGATGCAACAGCTTACAATCATGAATCGCCCTTTATGAACTGTAGCAGTTTTGAAATCACGAGCAAAACAGTCCCGGATGTCAAGGGCACCGAGCAATGGGCAACGATGGTTATCCACGAATATTTCCATGGTTTTCAGTTCAAGCATCACCAATTTTTCGAATTCTTCAAGCAACACATCTTAACCAAAATTTCAGAAGACAGCCTTCGCAAAGTCTACAAGTCGATTTCATGGTACAAGGAAAGTGTAGATCGCGAGAATGATTTCCTTCTAAGCGCACTAAATGCAAATACAAGTGCAGAACGGAAAAAGGACATAACAAAGTTTTTTGAGTATCGGAAAGAACGAAGAAAACGAATGGCACAGGAGATGAAGCTCGATATTACAACTGTCGAGAGGGCGTATGAAAAAATGGAAGGAACTGCACGCTACGTTGAATATAGTTTGTACGATAAATTCGCGCAGACATCACCCGATACAACGCTATCGCTAAGCGACTCCGCTTATAACGAATATTCACATTTCAAAAATCATACATTGGCCAAGGATGATTGGCTGTACCTTACAGCGAAAACAACATACTTCTACGCTACGGGATTCAACATGGTGCGACTGCTCGAAAAAACAAGAGTTGATTATCGACACCAGCTTTTTACGCGGGGCGATCTTGCGCTGGAAGATCTATTAGAAAGGTGAATCGATCGTTTTCAAGAATACTGGTTTTGACCCTACGTTGTGATTACCAACCTACGCTGGGAGCCCTTACTGCCCCTTATGCCCATAGCGTGCCGATAATTTATAGCAACGCAGGTCTTGCATGATTCCTACTTTTCGTTTTTATTTGCTTCTGAAAACAGAAGGAAATGGCGAACGTGTTTCTAAACGAGTTTGAAGAACTTGCCCTGACCATGGTCGCGGTGCTGAAAGAGGATGCTTATGGAGCAGCGATCACTATGGAAATGGAGAAATTACTCGAGCGAAAGGTAACGTTGAGTGCTGTCCACGTTGCACTCTACAAACTCGAGGACAAAGGCTATTTGAAGTCCAAAGTTGGCGGGGCAACAAATGAGCGCGGTGGGCGGAGTAAACGCATTTATACAATTACTAATTCAGGCACCGTGCTTCTTAAGGCAATGCGTGAAAAACGGGTGGAACTGTGGGGCATGGTACCTCAATTCAAGACCATTTAACAAAATGAAAGCGCTTCCAACGTTCATCGCGAAATTAATCAGGACCATTTGCCCTGACCATCTTGTCGATCAGATTGAAGGCGACCTGATTGAGTTATACAATTATGACGTAAAAACAATTGGGCACGCCCGTGCCAGACGAAAGCTGTTCTGGACTGCCTTACGATTCTTTCGGCCAGGAATTCTGATGCGAAATCGTGTTTCACTTAACCCTCCATCCGCTTCTATGCTGTCAAATTATTCAAAGATTGCAGTACGCGTGATGTCGCGTAGCAAAACGATCACGGCTATCAACATTTCAGGACTTGCATTCGGCCTTAGTGCTGCACTGCTTCTTTTTGTCTGGATTTATCACGAATTCAGTTTTGAGAAGTTCCACAGGAATAGGGAGCGCTTATATGTCGCCTGGAATAGAGCCCACGAGAATGGGGAAATTCATTGCTGGAGCACAACGCCACGTGTACTAGCGCCAACGCTCCAAAAAGAATATGCATCGATCGAACACGCTGTAAGTTTTGCTCAGTGGGGCAGCACGCAACGGTTCCGGGTAGGAGAAAAAAATGTTCTGAAAACTACGGGCGCGTATACGGAGCCGTCATTTCTTTCGATGTTCTCATTCCCCTTACTAAAAGGAGACGCAGCAACAGCGCTGAATGATCCTAAGTCAATTGTTCTTACCGAAGATTTTGCCCGGGATCTGTTTGGCAATCGTGACCCACTCGGTGAAACTGTAACGGTAAGCGAAGATGAACACAACTTTGAATTCACAGTGACTGGCGTATTGAAGGATCTTCCATCAAACACTGCGTTTAATTTCGAATACATCATCCCCTACTCGTTTATCGATACGAACTGGGGCCTGGATGATTTCTGGGGCAACAATTCGGTGTTGACGTTAGTGATGACAAAACCTGATGTTAATGACCAGTTCGTTAACGAGCAGGTCCGCGATGTAGAAAAGAAACACTACAAGGACGGTCAGCACATTGAAATCTTTTTATACCCCTTCCTGAAAAACCGTTTATACTCCCGATTTGAAAATGGAGTTCCGGCTGGCGGGCGGATTGATGAAATGATCGTAGTCTCTATTCTCGCGATCTGCCTTGTATTGATCGGGTGTATCAACTTCATCAATCTCAGCACAGCACGCGCGCAGAAAAGGGCAAAAGAAATATCCGTACGAAAGGTGACCGGAGCGGTTCAGCGGTCATTGGTGGTGCAGTTTCTTGTTGAATCGATGATCACTTGCGGAGTTGCAGCGCTTCTTTCACTTGGACTGGCGTATGTCTTGCTTCCTTACTTTAATATCGTGATGCAGGAGCAGCTGAGTTTTTTCGAACTTCCTGTTTCTTTCTGGGCATATTTTGCAGGGGCGATAGGGTTGGTAAGTCTCCTTGCCGGTGGTTATCCTGCATTCTA
The DNA here is from genome assembly GCA_036402115.1 of Chryseosolibacter sp. Lineage (GTDB taxonomy): Bacteria > Bacteroidota > Bacteroidia > Cytophagales > Cyclobacteriaceae > Chryseosolibacter. The sequence continues at coordinate 7,982 of DASWTM010000186.1, read as the reverse complement.
TTTGTCTTCGCTCCCATCGTTGAGAGTTCTTAAGATAGGTGGCACGGCCAGTAAGACAAACAAGGTGATGAGGAGCACGTTAGTGGTGGCACAGTTTGGGATTGCCATCGTGTTGATTGTGGGTTCAATCGTAGTTTATCGTCAATCAGCATTTCTTCAGAATATGGAAAGGGGTTACGCTGTCAACAACCTTGTCTATGTTCCGCTCACGGGCGAACTTCAAAAGAATTACAGTGCATTCCGCGAAGAATTACTTTCGCAAGGTGTGGCAAGCGCTGTGTCGCGAACAAGTACACCGTTTACCGAACAGTGGAGTAGCACAGGTTCAATGACCTGGGCTGGAAAAAATCCCGAAGACCGGACCGATATCGAGCGCATCGTAACGGACGAAGGCATGGTCAAAACGGCCGCACTTACGTTGATTGCCGGGCGCGATATCAATTTGAAAGAGTACCCTTCAGACTCAACTGCAGTCGTGATCAACGAAAGTGCCCTGCGACTAATGAATTTTAAAGATCCAATTGGCGAAACGATCCGTGACAACGGAATCGATTGGAAAATAGTGGGCGTGGTGAAAGACTTTGTCTTCGTATCACCATTTATCCAGAAATCACCGGTTGTCTTGTTTGGCAATAAGTACAGCAGTTCATTGTCGTTCGTCTATATTAGGCTGGACGAAAAAATGCCAATCACAAAAGTTGTGGGCGCAGTCGAGGCTGCGCATCGCAAATACAATCCCGATTACCCTTTTGAACTGCACTTTGCAGATGCCGAATACCAGCGCAGCTTCCATTTTCTCGAATCAACACAAACCGTGGCTGGTGCTGCAACCGTACTGGCGATATTCATTGCCTGCATCGGCCTGCTGGGTCTTTCGATTTATATGATCGAAGTCAAGAGGAAGGAAATCGGTATTCGAAAGGTATTGGGTGGCTCAGTCTTTGGAATTACGCGGCTACTCAGTGCCTCCTCGTTAAGGCCAATTGTTTTAGCAGTGATCATCTTCTCACCCATGTCATGGTTCGCCATGGAGTCATGGCTCGGCCTTTTTCCGTATCGCACAAGCCTCGACCTTGGGATGTTCTTGCTTGCAACAATCCTGATTCTTCTTGTCGCAGTACTTACCGTCTCTACACAAACAATCAAGGTTGCACTAAACAATCCGGTAGATAGTCTGCGAAGTGATTAGATTGATCCGAGGGATCCTTGACTGACTTACAAGCTGATGTTCCGCTCCGTTGACGAACGTATTCAACTGCATGTCCATTTTTTCTCCTGTCGGTTCACATTATACGTGAAATGCTACTCGTCAAAAAGGACTATGTGATCGGCATCTCAAATTGTTGACTCGATTCTTCACATCGCTTCGAACAGCTAACGTCACTGTCATCTCTCTTCCTCAGTCGCATAACCGAGCAGCCATTCTGTGCTATCGCTTAATAGTAAACCGTGTGGTATCTGCGTTAGCTCACGTTATCCATCGATAAAGGAACAAGAATTTTCGGTAGAGGAAAAAAACTTCTCGCATGAATAAAAACTTTTACCGATTCAATTTCACCGTATGCCCGCTTCTTTTTCTGCTGCTCGCAACGGTCAGTGTATCCGCATCCGTCAACGCTGCGAAGTTGTTCACCAAATCGACTTTTCAAACGCAGCCCAATGCACCGTCTATCTTAAATGAAGGACAGTTAGAAACGAGTGTTGCGTTATGGGTAACCGCAAGCAAAGGGCAAACTGTCGAACTTTATCGTTCGCGTCAATCTGGCTCAGGCTATCAGCTCATTGCGACATTCCCAGGTGAACAAGGAAGGTACTGGGATGAGAATCTAAAGCCACGCACAACGTATTATTACAAAGCCCGCGTTTCTCAGAACGGTATTTATTCAAACTACTCCGAGGTACTCTCAGTAACTTCCCTCTCGAACTACTATCCACCCACACTAACAGCGCGCGCGATCTCCCCAACCTCCATTCAACTGACACTGACTGATCGCAGCTATCTTGACTACCATTATGACATCGAGGGCACTCACAACTATATGACGTATGTGCAAATGACTGATTCGGGAAGAACGGTTACGTTTGTCAACGAAGGCTTACTCCCTAATACCCAGTACACCTACAACGTGACAGCATATCTGGAAGGCGAAGGAGCCCCAACAGAACCGAACATAGCAACGGCTACTGCGACCACTGAACAAAGTGAGACCACGCTTGAAGAAATTGTTCTATACGACTGGGAAGTGCGCGAGAACAACGTGAGCATCTGGTGGACGAATGTAAATCCCGGAAGTCAGACAGAACTGTACCGTAGAGATCCATTCACGGGAGAGTACCAACTCATTGCTGTACAAGATGCAGAGGATGATGGATATTTTGATCAGAACCTGCGCGAACGAACAGAATACACGTACAAGCTCCGTGCTGTGAATGGCAATCAAAGTTCTGAGTACACAACGCTAACAGTCACAACACTTTCCAAAAATCACTTACCAACGCTGAGTGCAAAAGCAATCGATCCGTTTACCGTTGAGCTCACGTTCACAGACAAGAGCTACAACGATATCTCCTACTACGTCTATTTGAAAGGCAACCCGGACGGATTCTCCGAATACCTTGAAATGCCAGACTCAGGAAGGACTGTTATACTACGCCATACACCAACACAGCCCAACACTACGTACACTTATGCGGTAGACAGTTACGTAAAGATCACTCCGCGCGAAGGGGAAAACATAGAAGGAATTGTTGAGACTTCGGTAACAACACCACCGGCTGCCGCGGCATGCGAAGGCACCGGAAGCATTCAGCGAGAGTTTTGGTGGAATTTTACGAGTACGAATCTTTCAACGATTCCCGTTAGTCGTACACCAGACAAAGTGGTAAACCTGACAAAATTTGAAACCGATAATTATCAGGGCAATAATTATGCATCACGCATTCGCGGTTACCTCTGCCCAGAAGTAAGTGGTACGTACCTGTTTCACATTGCAAGCGATGATCAAAGTGAATTATACCTGAGCACAGACAGCAACCCTGCGAACAAAAGGCAAATCGCCTCAGTAAATGGCTCTACGTTGAAAGGCGAGTTCCAAAAATATCCACTTCAGGTTTCTGAAGAGATTGAGCTTGTCAGAGGCCAGCGTTATTACATCGAAGTGCTGCATCGCGATGGCGGTGGTGCAGACTTTGTGCAGGTAGCATGGACGTTGCCTGCCAGCGGAATGCAGGTTCCAATTCCTGGAAAGAATCTGATTCCGTTCAACTACGTACCACAACCGCAAGCCTGCAGCAACACGGGAAAACTACAGTGGCAGGTATGGCGAAATTTTTCAGGAACACTTGACAACGTTCCGACAAACACTCCTCCGGACTACATTACGGACTTGACAAAACTTGAAACACAGCAATATTTTGGAAATACCTATGCAAGTCGGGCTTATGGATTTATTTGTCCTCCGCAGACAGGCGATTACGTTTTCTATTTAGCAAGTGATGACAAGGCAAGGCTATTCTTAAGTACCGATGCGTCACCAGCTAACAAAGTAAAGATTGCGGAAGTAACCGGATCAACAGGATATGATCAATGGAATAAATATTCTTCACAGACCTCCGCTGTGATACGATTGCAGCAGGGCCAGAAATACTACATTGAAACCTTGCATCAGGAAATCAGTGGCAATGACTTCATTCGCGTAGGCTGGAAACTTCCTAACGGAACGATCCAGAGGCCGATTCCAGGATCTAACCTGATGCCTTATGCACCCAGCGGAAACAGTACTCCAACCGTTGCAATTACTTCACCAGCAGATGCCAGTACATTCCCTGCACCCGCAACCATCAACATCCAGGCGAATGCAAGCGATAGCGATGGTACCATCAGCAAAGTCGAGTTCTTTAACGGAACAACAAAACTTGGAGAAGACACTTCTTCACCTTATCAATATACCTGGAACAATGTTGCTGCAGGTACTTATCAGATTCGTGTGGCCGCCACAGACAACGGAGGCGCTGTTGGTCAGGCAATGGTGACGGTGACGGTTTCGAGTTCATGCGCTGCCACCGGAAAAGCCTATCGGGAAATCTGGTTCGCAACTCCAGGCTCGCGCGTGAGTGATGTTCCCGTGAACACGAATCCTTATTACTGGGATTACATTACACAGCTCGAAACACCACAATACTATGGAAATGATTATGGAACGCGCATCCGCGGATACCTCTGCGTTCCGGTGACTGGCGATTATACTTTTATGATCTCAAGTGATGACGAAAGTGAGCTGCGCATCAGCATGACTGAAGACCCCGCACAGCGCTTTGTCATTGCTCACGTACCAGGGTTTACAGGTTTCCGGGTATTTACAAAATATCCCGAGCAAAAATCCGCGAAGATAAGATTAGTGCAGGGTAACCGGTACTTCTTTGAGATCCTTCACAAGGAAAGTAACGGTAATGACCACGTAACAGTAGGATGGCAATTACCAAATGGAACAATTGAAGCTCCTATTGGCGGGAACCGGATTATTCCATGGGGCGATCCATCTGTCTCTGCGGCAAGTTTTGAAGAAGCGAATGTCGTTGCTATCGGAGCATCAGAGGGAGCGCTCACCGTCTTCCCAAATCCAACAACATCTCCCAATGTAACATTGAGTCTGCCAGGTGCAAATCCAAATGGTGAAGCAAAAGTTCAGGTGATTTCAATGAGCGGGAAGGTGATCTTTGATCAGGTGTTGAAATGCAATGGTGACTGTGGAAGTCTTCCAATTGCGCTCGATGGAGCTGTAAGTGCTGGCGTATACATCATCAACGTCTTTCACGGACGAAAACGAACGAGTACAAAACTTATGGTAGAATAGCACTTGAATCAAAAAGCCTTGGAAATGCCAGGGCTTTTTTATTTACAAAAATGCTAACAGCACAAACATCCACAACGCGGACCACATGTCAAATTACACCATAACCCATAACCCATAACCCATTACCCATCACCCATTACCCATCACCCATTACCCATTACCCATCACCCATTACCCCGTAGTTGCATATCCGCCACAATTGCTCTTTATTTGCTGACATCTTTAAACGAAAGACCCTTATGCAAAAAACCCTATTTGTATTTTTCATTCTTTTGACTGGCCCTGTGTTTGGCCAAAAATTCATGAGCAGCTCAGACTTTCAGGCGCTCAAGAAGAAAACATTGATAGTTGTACTTGAGGAACCTCGGGAAAAGCTTGCGAGCAAACTCGCGCCTGAAGAAGCACAGCAGTACAAGTCTGACATTGAACTCTACAACACCACAGTTAAAGAGACTGCGCAGGAATACCTCAGTTCTTTAGTAACAGTGGATTTCAAAACGCGCACTGAGACAGAAGCGCTTATCAAAAAAAGCGACCCTAACTTCGCTTATTTGCAGTTCTTCACCGTGGGCCAGGCATACATGAATAAGATGGGGCTTAAGATGATCGCCAAGCACAAAGACACAAGACAAACACGAAACCTTGGAGATGCATTAACGCGCATCGGTTTCTTCAGTGGTTTTGAGATCTACTTTACAGGCGATGGCGATATGGCGAACGCACGTCATCAGCAATTTGTATTTGAACCTGGTGTAAGCAAGGCGGTTGTAACATTCGGAATCCGTCAGCTGGCAGCAACACTTTCCGATATCGCCCAGGGCAAAAGTTTGAAAGATCGTGATGTTGCAAGTATAAACGAGAGTAAGTTGCTTGCCTCCAAAAAATTGTTGATTTCAAAACTTGATCTTGATCCAAGTGTTACGCCTGATCAATTAAAATCAGCCTACCCATTCCCGGTTGAGATTGTTGAGGAAGAGCGGTTTCAAAACGCGATTGCATCAAAAGAAGCTGGCACTGCAGTCCTCGTTGTTCTGCCAGCGATGACCGTGTCGGAAAAGTTTGTTTTCAAGTTCGAGGGGTATGACTGCGAGTCTGGGAAAAGCTATGCTCCCTCAATACCAGGCGGAGCAAAGGGCTGGAGCGTAAGTGCTCAGTCAAGTATGATTGAATCCATCAAAAAAGATCTTAACGAGAAAGTTCCATACATCGAGCTGATCAATATTGTTGAAATTGCACGTCTGGTAGGAAGTGCAAACTAAAAAGAAAATCCGCTCTTAACCTGGGGCGTATTTTTTTACATCTTTTTCGATTTATCGTCAATACAAAAAGAAGGACCTACGGCCGATGCTCCATACCTGACCAATGGAACCAAACCACATGTCCATTTTTTACCACTCGGGTTCACGGGATAAATAGTTATCTTCAGGTAAGCTTTCACTATGCTTTTGAAAGACTTCCTTCCCAAACCTGAAAACAGGCAATTCGTTCGCCTGTACAGGATCATACACTTCAAGTTTAATGGAGGTGATGGGGAGAAGACAAAAGCGTATCCACCGAGACCTGAGCATGTTCTCTCCTTTTTTCCTTACGAGCCAGAGGTAGTTCAGTATCCAAACAAAATCATCAAAAATGCTCGTTGCATTATTACTGGCCAACATGATTCGGTTTTCCATCGCACGGTAAAAAATCATTTTTTATGTCTCCAGATCGTATTCCAGCCAGCAGGCTTTTTTATGCTGACGGGAGTTCCCTCCTCCGATCTTCGAAATCAATACCTCGAAGGAGAACTCTTCTTTAAAAACGATATCCGTTTTGTTAATGAGCAGCTTTATCACGCGCGGACGTACGAAGAAATGCTTGCCATTGCAGACCGATTTTTTAGTAAGCTGAGGCCTGCTAAATACAAATCTCCAGTTGATAAGGTGGCCAGCATCATCTTACAACAAGATGGGCTGACGTCCATAGACGGGCTGGCAGATCAGTGTTCGCTGAGTGTAAAACAATTTGAAAGATGTTTTAAGATGCGAACAGGGGTAACGCCAAAAGTCTTTTCACGCATCTCCAGGTTCGACAAAGCCTTCCGAATGAAAAATCAATTCCCTGATCGGGATTGGTTGAGTATAGCAATGGCCTGTGATTACTACGACTATCAACATCTTGTCAAAGATTACAAAGACTTCACAGGGCTTACACCACCAGGTTTTCATGAAGTGGACAACAAAGCTCCTGAGCGCGAATTCGGATTACGTGAAGGATACACTTCAGAATGAGTTAACGATTGTCGCAATTTTACCAATACGCATCCTACCGTTTCGTTTAGGTTTGAGCCATCAACAAACACAAACTCAACTATGGAACGGAAACAATTTTTAAAATCCGGGTTGCTTGCCGGGTTGGCTGTAGCCGGATTAAGTACTGGTTCTAAAGCCTTTGGAAGTCTGAATGATCTCAAACCATTTTACATTCCTCCTGATGCTTCACCGCTTGACCCGGGTCCAGGTATTGCCATTCGTGTGAAAGTGAGAAGCTCACAGACGAACATGCAATACTCTGCTGTAGATGTTGCAATTGCGCCAAAAGTTATGGGCCCAGCGCCCCATGTTCACAGGGACCTTGATGAACTCATGTATGTGCACGAAGGGACTGTGAGTATACTTGTTGGCGACAACGTGTACGAAGTAAAAGCAGGTGGATGGCACCTTCGCCCCCGAGGGATCGCTCACACGTTCTGGAATGCTACTGACAAGGTTGCACGTTGTACGGATATGTACTTCAATCAGAACTTTGAAGATTTCCTTGAGGAGCTATTTTTCAAAATCATTCCGGATATGGCTAGCCGAAAACTGACTCCGGCCGATCCCGAGATTGCGAACCGCATGCATAAACTTGATCAGCAATTTGGAATTACCACGTTCCATGACCAACGGAAAGCAATCATGGATAAGTATGGGCTCCATTAGGGACGTGTCCTTGTGCATGAAGCCTTGACTTACCAATCGCAAAAAAAACAGGCAAGTTTGTGAAGAAGCGTGGTGGCAAGGATGATCTAGGCAACTGCTTATCTATGGAAAATAAAAAAAGCCTGTAAGTTGTTACCTTACAGGCTTTTTGCAAGCGGTCCGGACGGGA
>DASWTM010000185.1:0-19566 GCA_036402115.1 Chryseosolibacter sp. | reverse complement strand
CAAGCTTCAACCCATTGTGTGTAGTGACCGTCTGGTCCTCCAGGAACGCGTGCGATGGTTTGTTTAGGAAGCTTGATGTCTTTCATTCTGGATGTCGGTAACAACACAGGAGAAGTATTGTAGTTGCCCATCAGTTTTCCTTTGGTGCCTTCAAAGATATATCCGCCATCCCAGTCGCCCATTTGTTCATTAGGCAACAATTCTTCCGGACGTTTTGGTAGAAGTCCGCCATCCATCCACGTAAGGTTGATATTTCCTTTTCCATCTTTACGAGGAAACTTCAGGTGAATGATAGAGGAGGCAGGGCAACTTTCATCGTAATGTGCCTGGTCGAAGAAGCCAGCCCATTCTGTCGTGGTGCTGCATTCTACCTCTGTTGGAAAATCGATCGGCAAAATTCGGAAGGCTGCGTCCATCACGTGGCAACCCATGTCACCGAGCGCGCCCGTTCCAAAATTCCACCAGCCTCTCCAATTGAATGGAAGGTAGGCAGGGTTGAAATCGATCGGTTTCGCTGGGCCGAGCCAAAGATCCCAGTCAAGTTCTTTTGGGATCTCGTGTTTACCTGTTGGCGTTGGAACACCTTGCGGCCACACCGGTCTGTTTGTCCAGGCGAGAACGTTCTTCACATCCCCGATAAGACCTGCGTCAACCATTTCTTTCGCGAGTCTAACGTGGTCGGCAGACGCAAACTGATTTCCCATTTGGGTGACGATCTTATTTTTCTTCGCGGTTTCCGCAAGCATACGCGCCTCCGAGATCGACCATGTTAAAGGCTTTTGTACGTAGACGTGTTTGCCGCGATTCATCGCTGCCATGGCGGCAACAGCGTGTGTGTGATCTGGAGTGGAGATCGTCACTGCATCGATGCCTTTCGCTTCTTTGTCCAGCATCTCACGGAAATCTTTGTAATATTTCGCTTCTGGGAAATTCTTCTTGGAGTCGACCGCCATGCGATCATCTACATCGCATAAAAACACAACGCGCGCAGCTGGATTTTTTGCGACACCTGTCAAATCAGTTGTACCCTTTCCTCCGACACCAATACCCGCAATGTAAACGGTATCACTGGGAGGGATGTAACCTTTTCCACCCAGCACAAAGCGAGGCAGAATTGTAAAGGCAGCACCCGCTACCGCTGCATTCTGAATAAATTTTCTCCGTGATACATTCTTATTGGTGGCCATGACGATTGATGTTTAGTGATTAAATGTAGTAAATGAAAAAAAGAAAGTCATAAAAAAAGGCTACCGTTTTAGTAGCCTTTCGCTTTTTATTTTCCGAGCGTCCAACCCTGCCGGTACTCGCGCTTCACAAATTGATTAGCGGCATCGAAGTTGGTGATCTTCATATTTTCACCATCCCACATCAGCTTGATGTTTCGTCCGGGATAATCAAACTGAGGAGCAGGATTTGGATTGCTTTCAGTCGGTTTAACTTCTCTTGGTGTGCGGACATCGTGACTACGGATGGCGAGATTACCCATCAATACTGTTTCCGTTAGTGGACCTGCAATTTCAAATGGTGAACTCACTTCCATCTTACCGTATCCGGCAAGACAAGCTTCTACCCATTGTGCGTAGTGACCTTCGGCACTTCCCGGAACACGTTTGATTGTTTCCGGAACTTTTGTCTCAGCAGTTTTCGATGTTGGCAGCAACTGAGGGTTCGCACCGTAGGTACCGCACATCATCTTTCCTTTTGATCCAATGAAAATGACACCATTTCCACCATCGCCCATTCGTTCATTTGGCCCGAGTTCTTCAGGTCTTTCCGGCTGAATACCACCGTCCATCCAGTGCATTTTCACCGGAGCTTTTCCGTTTTGTCCCGGGAATGTTAGCACGATATAAGACGAAGGCGGGCAGCTCTCAGGGAAATAGCCGCGTTTGAATTCATCGATGTATACACTTCCTACGCTGGCAGTGACATCGGTTGGATATTTCAAACCAAGCACGCGGAATGGAGGTTCAATGATATGACAACCCATATCGCCTAATGCTCCTGTTCCATAATCCCACCATCCGCGCCAGTTGAATGGAACAATCTTCTCCACATAGTCCTTGTATGGAGCAGTTCCTAACCAAAGATCCCAGTCGAGTTCTTTTGGCACTTCTGCTTTTTTATCTGACCACGGAATGCCTTGCGGCCAAATCGGTCGGTTTGTCCAGCAATACACGGTGTGAACATCACCGATAATTCCTGCGCGATACCAGTCGAGAAGTTGGCGAACTCCGTCACCGGAAGCGCCCTGGTTTCCCATCTGCGTTACGACTTTGTACTTTTTTGCAGCTTCCGTGAGGATGCGTGCCTCGTAAATGTCGTGCGTCAGTGGCTTTTGAACATACACGTGTTTTCCAAGCTGCATTGCCGCGAGTGCCTGCACTGCGTGATTATGATCCGGTGTTGAAACAGAAACAGCATCAATGTGCTTGTGTTCCTTGTCTAGCATCTGACGGAAGTCTCTGTAGTATTTTGCCTTTGGAAAAGCAGCGACTGATTTCGCGGCCCTGCGATCATCTACATCACACAAATATGAGATCGTAGCCTTTCCGCTCTTTGCAAAACTAGCGATATCACTTTCTCCTTTTCCACCAACACCGATTCCTGCGATATAAAGTGTATCACTCGGTGCGCGATGTCCTTTACCTAATACAAACCGAGGCACGATGGTGAAGGCTGCAGCAGCGAGTCCCGCGTTCTTCAAAAATTTACGCCTTGAATTTTCAGCCGGGGTGATTGAATTCTTCTTTACTGGCATTGTTAATTAGATTTGATTGAAAGGTTTCGCTTAAGTGTCAAACTTTACTGAAATGTCAAGCGTGCGCTGATCATACTTTACGCCATATTGCTCCAGCACTTCCTGCGGAACACCATTCCATTGATTGGGTTTATTTCCTTCATAGCCTAGATCAGCGATTCCAATCTTGCTGGTGAAGAACCCACAAGCCGTGAGGTCCCGCATGGTGTTGAAGAAATTGACTCCCGGTTGCATTTCAGGTTTTGCACGTTCAGGATATGCAATCTCTTCTACCATTTCAATTTGCTTCTCGGAAGAAAGTGATGCAAAATCCCCATCATACCTGCGCATGCATTGGAGGTCGAGCCACTTGATGCCACCGCGGAGAGGTGTTTGATAACGTGGCATATCCTTCACGATGAATTCAATGAAGTCAGGCACGCCAGCATCCGATGCGCTTCCAGACACATCATCTTTTGGAATGATGATGTCGGCAAGCACCGTAATGGTTTTCATTTCGTGATCATCAAAGAATTTTTCCGATGCGATTTTCTTTTCGCGCTCGAGTTCTTCTTTGGTACGGTCGATCGTGAACGTTTGTCCCGGTGCGGCTGTGGCTTCGGTTTTCTTAGGCTCGCACGATTGATTTATGAGGAGTCCGGCTCCGGCTGTGCCGAGGGCAAGTGACTTTAAGTATTTTCTTCTATCCATAATCTTATTTGAGATTTATGACTTGAGATTTTGTGGATTAGATATTTTGTTTTTTCAGTTCTTCGATCATGAATTCAGAGGCACGCATTGAAAGTGCGAGGATCGTCCAGGTGGGATTCTTATCCGCTTGTGAAACGAATGGTCCTCCATCGACAACGAAAAGATTCTTGCAGTCATGCGCCTGGTTGAATTTGTTCAACGCAGATTTTTTCTTGTCGTTACCCATACGCGTTGTTCCTACTTCGTGAATGATTCGTCCAGGTGCTTCGAGACCATAGTCGTTGTCTGCAGATCCCTGACCCCATGTCACAACACCGCCCATCTTGTCGATGATTTCGGCAAATGTTTCTTTCATGTGCTTCGCCTGCTTGACTTCGTAATCACTCCACTTATAATGGAAGCGCAGCACAGGAATACCATATTTATCAACAACGTTCGGATCGATTTCACAATAGTTGTCTTCGCGAGCGATCGCTTCACCACGACCTGCCATTCCAAAAGTTGCTCCGTAGAAATAGCGGTAGTCGTCTTTCAAGGATGCACCATATCCACCAGCTTGCTTTTGTTTTCCATCGCGACCAGGATATTTTCCGTTGGTTCCCTGCATGCCGAAGCCGAAGCCGTAGCCAGGCATTCCCATACCGCCCCAGTATTCGATGTGATATCCCCGAGGGAAGTCAAGTTTCTTGTTATCGAGCCACCAAGGCGTGTACACGTGCATTCCGCCAACACCGTCTTCGTTGTAACGCTTTCTTCCGACAAGTTTAGGAAGAATTCCGCCCATCGATGCACCCGTTGAGTCGTGAAGATATTTTCCGACTACGTTGCTTGCATTGGCAAGTCCGTTCGGGTGTTGTTTTGATTTTGAGTTCAGCAGGAGTCGAGCCGACTCACAGGCGCTTGCTGCGAGGACAACAATCTTTGCGTTCACCACATATTCCTGCATATCGTCTTTGCTAACGTAAGATACACCCGTTGCAAGTCCTTCATCATTGGTGAGGACTTCACGTGCCATCGCATTAGCAACAACGTCTACGTTACCAGTTTCCATCGCAGGCTTCACCAGCACGGACGATGAAGAAAAGTCGGCATACACCTGGCATCCGCGATTACATTGTGAGCAGTAGAAACATCCACCGCGATTTTTATTGTTCTCGAGTGGTTTTGTCAGAATTGACAAGCGTGAAGGAATCACAGGAACACCAATCGATGTAGCCGCTTCCTTAATGAAAAGTTCGTGTAAGCGCGGCTTTGGAGGAGGAAGAAAAATTCCATCCGGTTCGTTTGGCAAATTTTCCACTGAACCAAAAACACCGATCAGTCTGTCAACTTTGTCATAGTAAGGAGCAACGTCTTCATAACTGATTGGCCAGTCTTCTCCGAGACCATCAATGCTTTTATGTTTGAAATCTTTTGGACCGAAGCGCAGCGAGATACGTCCCCAGTGGTTGGTTCGCCCCCCGAGCATACGTGCACGGAACCAATCGAACTTTGTTCCGTCTTTTTTTGTGTAAGGCTCTCCGTCAAGTTCCCATCCGCCATAGGCAGCATCGAAGTCTCCGAAGTGACGAAGCGGTGTGCTCGCACCCCTGCGTGGAGATTCATAAGGCCATTTAAGCTGGGTTACGTTTTTAGCAGGGTCATACATTGGACCTGCTTCCAGCAAAAGAACTTTCACGCCTGCGTTGGCGAGTGTGTATGCTGCCATTCCACCGCCTGCACCGGAACCCACGATGCACACGTCATACTGCTTAGGAGATTTTTTGATTTGTAGTTGAGGCATAGGCTTTCATCAAAATAAAAAGTAAGGAATGCCAATGTACATTTTCCGGGAAACAGTTCACAGGAAACGATTGCGTTGTTGCCATTTATTTTACGGCAACGATTGCAATAAATTTTAAGTGGAGGTAAGACTATTTCTTCTTTGGAACGGGATCGTAGCCGTGTGTGCCCCAGGGATGACAGCGGGCTATTCGCTTGGTGCCGAGCCAGATGCCCTTGATAACGCCCCACTCCTGAATTGCTTCGACCGCGTAATGCGAACACGAAGGTGTGTGTCTGCAATGCACACCCAGCAATGGCGACAGCGTTGCCTGATATACACGAATTGGGAATATGAAAATCTTCTTTAGCAACGTGCTAGCTTTCAATTGAATAAGTTATCTCCCCGTCTTTGCCATCCTTTAGTTGTACACCTGCTCGCTTGAGGTCATCCCGGATCTTATCAGACAGGGCATAGTTGCGATCCATCTTTGCTTTTTTTCGCAGGTCGATCAGTACATTGATAACATTGTTTAGCACGTGATCGTTCTGAGCCGCTTCTTCCTGAAGGCCGAGAACATCCTGCATAAATCCAATGTACGTTTCTTTAAAGCGTTCGAACGTAGAGGAGTTGATTTTCGAAAGTTGAATATTTCCTGACTTGATGTCATTGATGCGTGATGCCATCTCAAACAGCACTGCGAGTGTTTTCGCAGTGTTGAAGTCATCACTCATATTCAAATAGCCCTCGTCAACAAGTCGCGTAAGCTCTTTGTCTAACTCGCCATCTCCTTTGGAGATGTTTGGAACCGCCTCAAAAGTTTTCGCAAGTGCAAGCGCATTCGCCAGTTTGCGGAATCCCTTCTCTGCCGCATTGAGTGCCTCGTTTGAAAAATCAAGCGTACTTGAATAATGTGACTGAAGCATGAAAAATCTAACAGTAGAAGGGGAGTAGCCCTTCTCCAACAACTTGTGGTTTCCGGAAAATAATTCCGATGGAAGAAATGCATTGCCGAGAGACTTGCTCATCTTTTGTCCATTGACCGTAAGCATATTGGAATGGAGCCAATACTTTACAGGGGCTTTTCCATTCGCTCCGGTGGCCTGCGCAATTTCGCATTCATGGTGTGGAAATTTTAGATCAAGTCCACCGCCATGAATATCGAATTGTTCACCGAGATATTTTGTGCTCATTACAGTGCACTCGATGTGCCATCCTGGAAAGCCTTCGCCCCACGGAGAAGGCCAGCGCATAATGTGATCGGGTGACGCTTTCTTCCAGAGAGCAAAATCTATCTTTTCGCGTTTTTCATCCTGGCTGTCGAGTTCTCGACCGCTTTCCATGAGTTCCTCGATTTTTCTGCCGGAAAGAATTCCGTAATGATGATTCTGGTGATATTTTTTTACATCGAAATAGACAGAACCGTTGACTTGATAAGCAAGACCCATGTTCAGCAATTTCTGTGTGATCTCAATTTGCTCAACGATGTGACCGGTAGCAGAGGGCTCAATGCTTGGAGGCAGAATGTTAAACTGGCGCATCACCGAATGAAAATCGTCCGTGTATTGCTTCACGATTTCCATAGGCTCAAGCTGTTCGAGGCGTGCTTTTTTCGCAATCTTATCCTCTCCTTCATCCACGTCCCCTACGAGGTGACCAACATCGGTTATGTTTCGCACATATCGGACTTTGTAGCCTAGAAAGCGCAGATAGCGCGAGACGATGTCAAACGTCATAAAGGTGCGGGCATTGCCGAGATGCACATTGCTGTATACGGTTGGCCCGCAGACATACATTCCAACTTTACCAGGATGAATGGGCTGAAAGACTTCTTTTTTCCCAGAGAGGGAGTTTGTCAAAGAGACTGGAAATTGATCGTAAAGTGCCATAAATAAAGAGCGCCAAAATACGCATTTCTGGTGTACGTAAGACGTCTAAAAAAAATGAAGCGAAAGGCCATTTAAAACCCGTGTTACCGCACACGCCAAAACGGCCGTTAGGCTGCGTGTATTATCGCACACGCTTGTGGTAACGCTTTCACGAACGTCACCACAAACGTTTGTGGAAACGTTTTCTGAACATTTTTTGGCCTTTTTTGGACATGGCAGCAGCGGAATCTTTACATTCGAATTAATCACTATACAGAATTATGTTCTGTGGAGTGGTAGAAGGAAAGAATTTAGTACTTAACCCAAACCAAAAATTATGATTCGAAGATTTACGAATGGGCTGATGGCTTTATCGTTGATTCTGTTCATGAACAGTTGCAATGACGATGAAGTATCACCGCCACCAAAAACCACCTTTACGGTCGACAAGACCTCCGGTTTAGCGAATGACACAGAATTCACTTTTGTGATCGACAAAGTTGATGCGAAGACGATTTCAATCTTACCGTACGGAACAGAGAAGCTCACGCTCGGAGGCCAGCCGGTCACTAACTTTGTTAATGGGAAAGCCACTGTAAAGTTCAAATACGCGAAAGTGGGGACTTTCAATGCCGTTGTTGTTACTAACAACGCAACCGGAGAAGGAGAATTTGCTAATACATACTCCGACCCGATCGCAATTTCCATTACCAGCGACAAAACTTCCCTAAGCGATTTCACAATCGAAGGAGCAACGGATGTTGATGTTACCGGATCTAACATTACGGTAACGATGCCGTATGGAACCAATCCCGCAACGGTAAAGCCGAAATTCACCGCAGCAGCGTTCTCTACGGTAACAGTAGACGGGACAGCCGTTACAAGCGGTTCAACTACGGTTAACCTAAGCACGCCAAAAACTTTCCGTGTGACGGCTAACAACGGTACGGCAACTGCCGACTACAATGTAACCGTGGTTGTCACGCCAGTGGAAACTGATAGAACGATTGCCAGCGTAACTCCTAAGCTAGGTAGCAAAGGTCTTGATGACAAAACTGTTCAGGCCTATGTTGACAATGCTGCTAAGCGCGTGGTAATTTTTGATACATTGTCAACTGCCGCAAGGTTTGATACCGTAAAAATTGGTTATGAACTTGGCGGATCATTTTCGAATCTGAAGTATGCAGGTAAAAAGGCAGCTCAGGATTTCGTGCTAAATCTGACGACTGATAAAACGGTGACTGTAACAGGACAGGATTCAGTTGCAAATCCAACACCTGATTCATATACGGTAACATGGGCTTCTGCTCCCAAGCTTGAACTTGCATTCAATGGGTTGAATCCAGTCGTTGAAGGAACGACCGGTAACTTCACTATCGGGCTGAATGTTCTTACTGGAACTGATATAGAGACGCTCGTCCCAACGGCAACGATCGAGACAAATGGAGGTGCAACAGTTGTCAGTACGAGTACTGTAACGCTGGACGAAGATGACGAAGAAGTCGTTACTCCGTTTGTATCAGGTGTGACACCGGTTGATTTCACTGATCCTGTGGTATTCCGTCTGGAAGTTTTGGATTCAAGAGGCTTCACGTACTATGTTGATTACACAGTCACTGTCACAGTTGTTCCTTAATCATCACCAAAAAGAAAATTCGAAATGAAAACTTTTTATAATAAACTCGTGAGTTTTGTGATGATTGGCGGCTTGATGCTGTTTTCATCACTTGCTTTGGCTCAGAACCGAGCCGTAAGCGGAACAGTGTTGGACGACACTGGTGCCCCTTTACCAGGGGTTAGTATTCTTGAAAAGGGTACAACAAATGGTGCAACCACTGACACCGATGGTAAGTATACACTGAACGTTGGTAGTTCTTCTGCTACGCTGGTGTTTTCGTTCATCGGTTATAAGAGCCAGGAAGTAGCTGTCAATGACCGAACTTCTGTCAACGTGACACTCGAAGCCGATGTAACAGCCCTTCAGGAAGTGATCGTGACCGGTTATACAACCGAGCGAAAAAAGGATATCATTGGTTCGGTTGCCGTGGTTAATCCTAAAACCACAATTGCTCAGCCTGCGTCTAACCTAAGTAACATGTTGCAAGGTCGCGCTGCCGGTGTTACCGTCAGTGGTACTGGCGCGCCTGGTGCAGCTGCGAAGGTTCGTATTCGCGGATTTGTGTCATTTGGTAACAATGATCCATTGTATGTAATCGATGGTGTTCCGACCGATAATGCTAACTCCTTGAACCCACAGGATGTTGAGTCTATTCAGGTTTTGAAAGATCCGGTCTCTGCTTCAATTTATGGTTCACGCGCAGCTAATGGTGTGATCGTTATCACAACGAAGTCAGGTAAATCCGGAAAACACGAGATCACTTACGATGCTTATTATGGATCTCAGAAACTACCTGAGCGTGCGTATCCAAAGATGTTGAATACTGCTCAATACGCAGAATACATGTGGAGAGGTTTCGAAGGTGCTGGTATTGACCCGAAAAGCCAAATCTTTGGCAATGGCGCATCGCCAGTTATTCCTGCGCAATTGTGGACGTCTATGAATGTTAACTCCACTGGCGCTGCGGGCTCACCCAATCCGGCAAACTACGAGGTGTTCCCGAACATAAACCCAGATAACTACGGTCCTTATCAGATTTATAATACGCCTGTTGGTACAGATTGGCATCGCGAAATCACTCAAACAGCTCCGATCATGAGCCATCAGATTGGCGCAACAGGTGGAAGCGAGAACGCGCAGTACGCTTTAGGATTTAACTATTTTGATCAGGAAGGTATTTACAAGTACACTGATTTCAACCGCTATTCGCTGCGTGCAAACACACGCTTCACACCGAAAAAATGGTTGACTGTTGGCCAGAACCTACAGTTAAGTTATACCAAACAGACCGGTGGTGGTGGAAACCCGCAGGACCTTGGAGGCGGCCTTGACTTTTCCGGAGAAGGTGGTGCATGGGCGCAGGCATATCGCATGGTTCCATACATTCCAGTATACGATATCAATGGAAACTTCGGTGGAAACGGAGTTGGCGAATCCGGTAACGGAACAAACCCCGTGGCGGGACTCTGGAGAGGACGTGACAATCAGTTTGCTGGTTTCAACTTCTTCGGAAACGCGTATGCCCGAATCAACTTCCTGAAAGATTTCACCTTGTCAACATCATTTGGTTTTGATCAACGTATTGGAAACGGATCAACGTTCACATACATCACCTTCGAACGTGCGGAAAACCAGAAGAACAATAACTTCAATGAATTCTTTTTCCGTGGTGGATCATGGACATGGACAAACAGCTTGCAGTGGGGCAAAACCATTGCCGACAAGCATGATGTGAAGGTATTCGCTGCGATGGAATCGGTTCTTGAACAATTCCGTTCATTGGGCGCTGCTCGGACTGACTACGATTTCAGCGATGTTGATTTTGTGTCAATTAACACTGGTAAGAACTTACCGCAAAATAGTGGTGCTCCTTCAACACCTCGCGCCTTGTATTCTGTATTCGGAAAAGCCGAATACCAGTTTGATGATCGTTATCTCGTGAGTTTCACCTTGCGCAGAGATGCATCGTCAGCTTTCGGACCAGAGAACAGGGAGGCGATCTTCCCTGCTGTAGGTGCGGGATGGAGAATTTCGGAGGAAGCATTCATGCAAAACATGCCAATCTTCTCTGAATTGAAACTACGTGGCGGATGGGGCCAGATGGGTAGCCAGCGAAATGTGCCGTCTACCAATGCATTCTCATTCTTCCAGGCAAACATTAACTCAACCGCCTATGACATTGCCGGTAATAACGGAAGCGTTGTGATCGGTTATCGTCCTTCCGTTGTTGGAAACCCGGGAACGAAGTGGGAAACCGCAGAGATGTATAATATCGGTTTAGATGCATCACTCCTTGATGGCAAGGTAGATTTCAGCATCGAGTACTTCAACAACACGACCAGAGACTTGCTTGTGGGAAGACAGCGTAACGGTCTTGAGCCATCTGTAGGCCAGCCACAGATCAACGTGGGAACGATGGTTAACAAAGGAATTGATGGAACACTTGCTACTCGCGGAAACCTTGGTGGAAGCGGATTGACATACGATGTTGCTGTTACCTACACAAGCTACCAAAACATTGCAAAGAAGCTGGATGCTGATGGCGTTGCCTTCTTCGAGCAAGGTGGCGGACGTTTGAACTCAATCCAGCGGACACAGGCAGGCGAATCGTTATCGACCTTCTGGGGATATAAGATCGATGGAATTTTCCAAACCCAGGAAGAAGTTGACGCACATGCAAGTATGCCGTACAAGCGCATCGGCTCATGGAGAATTCGCGATGTAAATGGTGATGGTGTGGTGAATAACCTTGACCAGGTTTTCCTGGGAAGTCCGATCCCTAAATTCCAAATGGGAACCGACATCATTCTCAAGTACAAAGGTTTTGAACTTAACGCCTTCTTCTTCTGGAACTATGGCAATAAAATTTATAATTATACGAAGTGGTGGACAGATCTCCGTGGTTTCGTAGGCGGTGTGAGCGAGCGCGTGCTTACCGATTCATGGTCTGAAACTAATACGGGAGGACGTTTGCCAATCATCAATGCTAATGACACTTACTCAGGTTCAATTTCGTCAGACTACTATATCGAAAGCGGTTCATACTTCCGTCTGAGACAGTTGCAGCTGGCTTACAATTTCCCTGAAGCTAGCGTTCAGAAGATCGGATTGGGTCGTGCACGTTTGTACATTCAAGGTCAGAACCTGTTTACGATCACTGATTACTCTGGTCCGGATCCGGATATCAATATCCAGGGTGGTGAACTTCAGATGGGTGTGGATCAGTTCCGTACACCTTCACCAAGTGTTTATATTATCGGTGCAAGTATTGGATTTTAATTCTCGCTACAAATGAAAAAAAATATAAAGATTACAGCCTTATTGACAGCCGGCCTTGTTGCCGCCTCTTCAATATATTCGTGTAAAGATGAGTTTCTCGAAAGAAAGCCATTGGGTGCTATCGCGGAAACTTCGCTTTCGAATGCTGCCGGGGTAAATGGCTCCCTGATTCAAGCATACCGTACTCTTCGAGGGGCGAACATTGCAAACTGGTATACCAGTCCATCCAATTGGGTGTGGGGTAGCGTAAGATCGGAAGAGGCGTACAAAGGTTCTGAAGCTTCCGATCAGAACCAATTGAACCCAATTGAACGCTATGAAGCGTTGTCCAATAACGCATCCATTCGAGACAAATGGAATGCGTGTTATGATGGGATTGGGATGGCGAATACAACCCTGCGTTTGATCCCGAAAGCAACTGACCTGACTGCGGATGAAGCTTTACAGATTGAAGCTGAAGCACGTTTTCTGCGTGGCTTTCACCATTTCGAAGCAAGACGAACCTTTAACAAGGCACCGTATGTCGGAGAAGAGGTACTGTCTACAGCGGATTTTCAGGGTGTGAAAAACGATACTGAAATCTACCCTCAAATTGAGGCAGATCTCCAGTTTGCGTTCGACAACCTCACTGCCACGAAGGCTCAAAAAGGGCGTGTTAACAAATGGGCGGCAGGAGCATTTCTGGCCAAAGCCTATTTGTACCAAGGCAAATACGCGCAAGCGAAAACTCTTTTCGATCAGATCATTGCCAATGGTGTTACCAGCAGCGGTGAGAAATACGGATTGCTGTCAAAGTTCTCGGATGTGTTCAAAGGACAATTTGAAAACAGCAAGGAAGTAATCTTCGGTGTGCAGACAACCGTAGGTGATGGTACTGGTGGATTGAATGGAAATCTGGAGACCGAATTGCCAAATCCTCACAATGATGGCCCGGGCGGATGTTGCGGATTTTTTCAGCCAACGCAGACACTCGCAAACTCGTACCGAACTTCTGGAGGATTGCCAGTGGGCGATCCGCATGCAAACCCGGTTCTTCAGCACGAGAACAGCCCAGATGCGTTTCCAGACAGAGGCACCTTCGATCCCCGATTGGATCATACGCTAGGCCGGGTAGGGGTTCAGTATCTGGATTGGGGCGTTGCGAAATCTTCCTGGATCAGAAACCTTCCTAACGGAGGTCCTTTTCTACCGAAGAAAGGTCTTTTTTATCAGTCGGAAAAAGGTTCCTACCAGACACCAGGCGGTTGGGGACAAAGCATATCAGGAAAAAATATTCTTGTAATGCGTTTTGCTGATCTTCTGCTGATGGCAGCAGAGGCAGAAGTTGAAGCGGGTTCGTTAGAGAAAGCAACCCAATATGTTAACATGGTGAGAAATCGTGCTGCTAATCCAGATGATTTTGTCAAGTTAAATGGTGTGGATGAAGCGACTTACGAGATCGCGCCATATGCGACCTTTACTACGAAAGACCAGGCAAACACTGCTATTCGCAATGAACGACTTCTGGAACTGGCGATGGAAGGTCATCGCTTCTATGATCTTGTACGCTGGGGCATTGCAGAAAGTGTCCTGGATGCATTCCTCGCGCGCGAGTCTGGAACACGTACTCACCTGGCTGGAGCAAACTTCACTGCAAGCGAAGACAGCTACCTTCCGATCCCTGAGTATGTAGTTGCACAAAGCAAAGGAAACATCACTCCTTAAGAAATACCGTTATACGTTAACTTCAGAAAGAGATTACATTCCGTAATCTCTTTCTTGTTTTAGCCCTTCCCTCTTGTAATTTTACTAGCGTAGATAAACCTCTTCGATGAAAAATTTCAAAGATGTCCTTGTGCTGGCCGCTCTATTGGCGATGATTTCGTGCTCTGAGCGGAACGATACATCAACATTGTTTCAAAAGATTTCCAGCGACAAGCATGGCATTGACTTTCAAAACACAATAACTGAAAATGACACACTTAACATCTTGTCCCTCGAATATATTTATAATGGTGGCGGAGTAGCTGTGGCAGATTTCAATAACGATGGACTCCGTGATGTGTTCCTGAGTGGAAATATGGTGCCAAATAAACTCTATTTGAACGAAGGCAATTTTACGTTTAAGGATGTTTCCGCAACCGCTCAAATAGGTGCTGCAAGCAAATGGAAATCGGCTGTAGCGATTGCCGATATCAATGCAGATGGCTGGAAAGATATTTACGTGTGTGCAACCATTTTGCCGGATTCTTCATTGCGCGAGAACATGCTCTTCATCCATAAGGGACTGAACGATCATGGAGAACCTGTCTTTGAAGATCAAGCGAAAGCGTATGGTGTAAATTATGCCGGCCACAGTTCAGGTGCTGCCTTTCTTGATTACGACAACGATGGAGATCTCGATCTTTTCATTATCACGAACACAATTTTGCGCGGAGTGCCAACCACTTATCGGCCCAAAATCACCGATGGAACGACTAACGCAGATGTGCTGCTTCGGAATAACGGTGACGGCTCGTTTGCTAATGTCTCGCAGCAAGCCGGTATCCTGGATGAAGGATATGGCCTTGGTGTCGCCATTGCCGATATTAATCAGGATGGATGGCAGGATATCTATGTAAGTAACGACTACATCACAAATGACCTGATGTACATCAACAATGGGGACGGAACATTTACCAACGATATTGATAAATGCATTAAACATCAGTCGATGTTCTCCATGGGCAATGATATTGCGGATTTTAACAATGACGGTTACCCCGACATTATTACACTAGATATGTTACCCGAGGGAAACCTGCGCAGAAAGACAGTCATTGGTGGCACAGGCTATTCTTCCTACATCAATAACGAACGGTATGGCTATGCGCATCAATACATCCGCAACGCGCTGCAGTTAAATAATGGCGATGGCACCTTCAGCGAAATAGGTCAGCTTGCTGGTGTCCACCAAACTGAATGGAGCTGGTCTCCGCTCTTTGTTGATGTCGACAACGATGGCAACCGCGATCTGCTCGTTACCAACGGCTTCCCAAAAGATATCACCGACAAAGACTTCGCTAACTTCCGGGCTGAGACAATGACACTCACCACGCTCAAGGACCAAATGGACTCAATCCCGGTAGTTAAAATTGCCAATTATGCATTTAGGAATAATGGTAACCTCACGTTCAAAGACGTGACCGCGGAATGGGGCCTGACTGACCGCTCATTTTCAAACGGAGCATCATTTGCCGATTTTGACAACGATGGAGATGTTGACTACATCGTAAACAACATTAATGACGGTATCTTGCTTTACGAAAACACATTGTATGACAACGATCAGCGGCCTGACAGTGTCAACCATTTTCTACGCATAAGACTGAATGGACCTCCGGCAAATTCGGTTGGTCTTGGAGCGAAAATAAAATTGTATTACGGTAATGGTAAGTTGCAGTATCACGACCAGTCTGTTTATCGTGGGTATATCTCAAGCGTGGAGGACATCATTCACTTCGGCATCGGAAAAACAACACACGTTGATTCCATCATTGTGGAATGGCTTGATCAAAAACGCAGTAAAATTACCAGCACCCCTGCGGATCAGCTTTTGACAATTGATCATAAAAATGCTAGGCCTTTTGTCCGCAAGGCAGCGGAATCCAAAGCAACGCTGCTGGTAGAAAGCACGGCACAGCGAAAGATAAACTTTGTCCATCAGGAAGAAGACAAAGTTGATTTCAATGTTCAACGTACGATTCCGCATAAATTTTCGCAAACAGGCCCGGCACTTGCAGTTGGTGACGTCAATGGCGATGGCTTAGACGATCTATATCACGGAGGATCCGCGCACTTCGATGGTGCGCTGTTCCTCCAAAACCGGAATGGAAGTTTTTCCGTGAAGACTTTCCCGAAGTCACCCACCCGAGATGAAGAAGATCAGGGGGCATTGTTCTTCGATGCAGACAACGATGGTGACCTGGACCTCTATGTCGTGAGTGGATCGTTTGAATTTCCGATTCAGCACCACGCGCAACAGGATCGACTTTATATCAATGACAGCAAAGGGAATTTTAAGCTGGACCCTTCACGATTGCCAGAGACGCTCGCTAGCGGATCATGCGTAAGAGCTTCCGACTTTGATCAGGACGGGGACTTAGACCTTTTTGTCGGTGGAAAGGTGATCCCCGCTCAATATCCTTTCCCTTCCGAAAGTTATCTGTTGGTTAACGACAAGGGAAAGTTTACCAAACAAACGGAACACTTTGCGCCAGGCCTTGCGTCCGTGGGTATTGTTAATGATGCGTTATGGACGGACATCAATAATGACAACAAGCCGGACTTGATGATCGCAGGTGAATTTATGGCGCTGACTATTTTTGTAAATGACGGACAAAAACTGACTCAGTTAAATGACACTGGCCTTGAGGCATTCACCGGATGGTGGAACAGCTTGTTGCCAGGGGATTTTGATAACGATGGAGATACCGATTACATCGCTGGCAATCTTGGACAGAATAATTTATACCGCGCGTCATCGGACATGCCACTGCGCGTCTATGCGAAAGACTTTGATGGCAACAATAGTATTGATGCAGTCCTGAGCTGTTATCTACTTTCAGAGCAGGGGGATCGTAAGGAATTTCCGGTACACTTCTGGGAAGAGCTGAATTCGCAGAGTCCTAAATTCCGAAGACAGTTTAAGTACTATAAGAAGTTTGGCGTAGCAACGCTTGATAAAATCCTGTCGGAGGAGGATCGAAAGGATGCGTTGGTCCTAACCGCAACGTGGACTTCAACAAGTTATATTGAAAATGCTGGCAACGGAAAATTTAAGGTGGTTGCGCTCCCGACAGCAATGCAAACGGCTCCCGTTAACGGAATGGTTTCCGTTGATGTGAATGACGATGGCCATCTCGATGTGGTGATGGTTGGAAATGATTTCGGCAATGAAGTCAACACCGGCAGGTATGACGCTTTTAACGGGGCGATCATGCGGAATAACGGAAAGGGAAGATTTGAATTGGTTCGCGCGACAGAAACTGGTTTTAAAGTTCCCGGTGATGCAAAAGCGCTTGTACGACTGCACTCCAATGGACCGGACTTGATCGCTGCTTCGCAAAACCGTGGCGAACTGAAGCTGTTTACGATCACCGCACGTGATCATCAGACGCTTAAACCGTTGTTTGACGATCGATATGCGGAAATCACCTTGACGGATGGAAGCAAACGGAGAGTAGAGTTTTATTATGGTTCGGGCTACCTTTCGCAATCGTCCAGAGTATTGACGTTGCCTTTGAATGTTGCAGCGGTATCTGTCACAAATACAAAAGGAGAGGTGAGGCAAATCGCGGTTGGGAAGAAAACGCTCGCACTCACCCGATGAGCATTAATTTTTCACGGGTAGTGCTTCCTTTAATTTTTCGTGAACGAATTCAACGTTTTGTCCGGAACGTTGGTCAGCTGACATCTTCAATGAATTAGACCTTAAGGTTTCCAGGTTTGTCAAAAAACCTACGATAAGCTTATCAACCACGAGTACAATTTCCGTATTTGGAAATGCGACTGATAGGTTTTTTAATTTCTTTGCTCCCTCTTCGGTGAAAACAAGACTGAAGTACGAGCGATTGGCAAGGTCCAGCTTGATCGTGGAGATGTATGATAGATCCTGCAGTGAAAGCACTGGTTCATCTGCAAGGCAGAATTTTTTTTCATTTAGGTCTATTACCTGGTTTGGACATTTTTTATGGTATTTAATCGTAAAGTAGATGCCAACATTCGGTTTTTGACCGAAAGAGTTCATAGCAGACATGACGAACGCTGCTAGTATAAAGATCAGGATTGCATATCTATAGCGTGTCCTCATGTGAGAGGAAAATTTTTCAGTTCAGAAATTTTGGTACGGGCAGCCCGGTCGAGCAAACGCTATTGAGTTGCTCGATCACATACTTGCTTAGCTCCGGTGAATGAATTTCATCGTGTTGATGCATGAAGAAATAGACTTTCTGCATGCCCTGATCGAACCACACCTTAATTCGCTCAACCCATTGATCAACCCGTGAATAGTCTGAAGGGTGTAAACCGTTTCCCACAAAACGGATAAAGGCTTGTGGTGTTGTAAGCCGCATATGCACACAGTCCCTCCGGCCGGACGCATCGGTGATGACGGAACCAACTTTTGCTTGTTCAAAAATATTGAACATGGCGCTGAACGCATCCTGGTTCTTAAACCAGTCCGCCTGACGCAATTCGACAAACACCTCAAAATCTTTCGGAAGCGTCTCCAGAAATTGTGCGATCGTCTCCATCGTTTTAGGTCCCATCGAGGGATGTGCCATCAAGAAGGCCGGGCCGAGGTTTTCTCCGAAACCGGAGATTCCTTCTAAAAATCGATCAGTCATTTCCTTCGCATCCTTCAGCCTGCGCAAGTGAGTGATCTTATCGGAGAATTTTGGACAGAAGCGGAAGTCTGGCCCAACTTTACTTTTCCACGCGGAGGTCTGCGTCCGGGAGGGCAGTTTATAGAACGTGGCATTAAGCTCGATCGTGTTAAAAAATTTTGCGTAATGCGAAAGAAAATCTGCCTCTTTGGTACCCTTGGGGTAGATCGTTCCAACCCAGTCTTTGCGACCCCATTTGGCACATCCCACGAAGGCCCGGGGCGGGTTCTCCCGCTTCTGCTTCGCGAGCAATGCTACTGTTTCCAATCTGTCGGGCGGCAATGTAAACGTAATTTGTTCGAGTTCTTCAGACGTTACTTTTCCGAATTCCATAGAATGGAAAGATACGAAGGATTTAAGATTTACGATTTTGGGTTTAAGATTTCCATGTAAATGAGGAGCGAGACCCGTTTTATTTTCTAGAAAAGGGGAAGAGTTCAGGATACCGCCATAGCCTGAACCCAACTTGTTAACTCGACAGCAGTGATTACTCTGTTTTCTTTAAATTCATCTCAAAGAACTTATTCCAGGTGTTGCCGTCTGCAGAATACTCACCGATTTCATTCCATGTCTTTGACTTGGGGTCTAGTTTAATGGAGTAGCGCGTTTTGCCCCGGTTGGGAATATCGAATCCCCATTGAAAAGTATTTTCGCCCGTGACGGTGAACCATGAATCTGAGCTGCGGCCATCTTTCAAATGACTTCTGAACTTGTATTGGCCAGTAGCCTGATCGTAGGAGAGAAGGGCAAGAGCGTGATGAACAACCACCTCTTGCTTCGTTGCTGGATCAATGCTTTTCCCCACACCTTCTACCAGGTACACCATGCCATCTAATTTTGCTTCGATTTTTTCGTCAACCGTAGATTTTTTCGGTTCGCCCGGCCCCATCTGCATCCATCCTTCGCCTTGCCAGCGTCCGGCCCAACTGGTAAACACTTTCATTTTTTCTTTGCTTCCAAGCTCAGGCTGTGCTTGTGTGTTTTGTATGATGGAACACACGATAACCATTACGAGAATCATCAAGTTTTTCATAAAGGAGTATTTTAGGTTAGCGACTATTTATTGATGTATTGCTTGAGTGCAGTCACATAATCTTCGAAGGCTTTGATTCCTTTTGGTGTGACTTTGCACGTAGTTAGCGGTTTCTTGCCCTTGAACGATTTTTCAACATGGATGTAGCCCG